>CAYGAN010000211.1:0-8015 GCA_964347585.1 uncultured Planctomycetales bacterium
TTCGCACAGCTCAGCGCGCCAGTTGTGTTCGACGCCGCCCTCGTCGGTGATGAGCGGCTCGCCCCACGCGGTCAAGGCCTTGGCGAAGACATGATAATAATAGAAGAGTCCCTCGAGTGACCTGGCACCCGGCATGTTCGGGTTCTGATCGAGGGTATAGTGTTTCTTGATCCAATCGAGCGCGCGCCTGACCCGCACGTCGTTTCGATCGATGTTGGCATAGAGCATGCTCTTGAAGCCTGCATAGGTCATGGACCCGTAGCTTCGCGGCAAGCGACGGCCTTTGACCGTGATCTCACCGGCTTTGCTCCACTCGTTGGGTTCTTCCCCGACGCAGGTGTAGACGAACCCGCCGTCGTCGGCGCCGCGGGCGAGCGGCTGGTCGTTCGTCTCACTGAGCATTTGACAGCGGGAGATGAACACCAAAGCCTTCTGATACGTTGGATCATCCGGCGGCAGGCCGCTCTGACGGAGCGCTTCGAGCATCATCTGGGTATTTGACAGGTCGGGACGCTTATGCGGGCCGTAGCCCGCTCCACCGTACCACGCGTTGGATTTCTCGATGTCCTCGCCTGCATCCCACTGAAGCTTCCTCAGAAAGCCTTGGGCCGCTTCGATGGCGGACCTATGCGCCGGATCATTCGTGGCTGACAGCATCATTAGGCACACGCTCGTGTAATAGTTGCGCAGCCCGTAACCTTCGGGATAGATTCCTCCGTCCTTCTGGCGAAACCGCAGGACGAATTCGACGGCCTTGCAAATGATCGGATGCTTCGGCCCGTATCTGGGGTGCTGAATGAAGCACTTGGCCACCAACGCCGTGATGGCGGGATCGCTCTGGCCTTGGGCCTGCCAGCCGCCGTCGGGTTGCTGCGATGCCGCCAGGAACTTCAGCGATCTTTCAACTGCGGCGTCAACCTTCGACCGTAATGCCTGAGGCAGAGGCTCCCTGGTGGGCCGGGTCGCAGTCCCACCCTTGGCGGTCGCTACGAGAACTGACGTGGCAGTCGCCAACGCAACCACGCCCGTGGCAAACAAGCTCGGTCTATGCAACGTCATCTATGACTCTCCCGACCTGAGGGGCTTCAGCACGCGCTTAGGCTGATTATACGCGGCTATTTGCTCCCAGCCATCGCCTTTGACGCAAACGGCCGACCACCGGTTCCCGGGAAGAACGCCTGAGTTCCGCGAAATGCCGCCGCCTTTCGCCAACGGCAGCCGGCATCGATCAGACGATCTGTTCGGTGGGACGGATGAGGATCTCGTTGATGTTCACGTGCCAGGGCTGTTTCACGAGGAAGGCAATCACCTCGGCGACCTCTCCAGGCTTCAGTGGTGAGGTGACCTTGTTCGCCTCGGCGGGATGGACCTCGAACGTCTCGAACAACGCGGTGTCAACGATACCTGGCTCGATCGCGCAGACACGAACCCGCGTGCCATTGAGCTCGTCCCGGAGCCCCTCAGTCATCGCGCAGACCGCCCACTTCGTGCCGGCATAGACCCACGCCGTAGCCCGCGTCTTTCGTCCGAGAACCGACGAAGTGTTGATAATCAACCCGCTATTCTGCTTGCGCATGACGGGCACCACGGCCTTGACTACCCAGACAGCCCCGAGGAAGTTGATGCGGATCATTTGCTCGATGTCGCCGTCGCTCATCTTCTCGATCGGCCCGACGCGCATGAGGCCCGCGTTGTTGAATAGCACGTCGATCCGGCCGAACGCATCCAACGTGCGGTCAACGAGGGCGCGGACAGCCTCGGCGTTGCCCACGTCAGTCTGACAGACCAACGCCTCGCCACCCGCGGCACGCACCTCGTCGGCTGTCTTCCGGAGGCGATCGGGCCGGCGCGCCGCAACGGCGATGCGATGTCCGTCACGGGCGAGTCGAACGGCGGCGGCCGCGCCAATCCCGCTACTGGCGCCGGTAATGACGATCACCAACCTGTCGTTGGCCATTGGATGCCTCCTGGCTGTAGCTTCCGTTGCCGCTTTTCGGTTGTCGCAGATCTCACTGTGTCGATCGCGATTGACCAGCAAGACTTCCGGCCATGATGCCGGGCTGGCAGCGATCGGGCAAGTCTGGAGTATCGCCGACGCATGACCGGAGGTATGATTGCTCTACCCTGGTGGCTGGGCGAGGCGGCGTAGCGTGTAAGTGCGCTCGCGAGCGAGGTCGCGGGCCCGGGCGGTTCGGCACCGACGGGGTCGGCGTAAGTGCCGGGGGACGACGAGCCACACAGAGGTGGTTACATGGCTCGAATAGTCGATTTGACGCATCCGTTGCGAGACGGACTGGAAGGCTTCCCCGGAAACGCAAAAGTTAGCGTGCGGGACTTACATGTGATCGGCGAAGGCGGCTATCACGTCAGCGAAGTCTCGTTCGACACGCATCTCGGCACACACATCGACGTGCCGAGCCACGTCTTCAAAAACGGTGCCGGCCTGGATCGGTTGGACTTGAATCGCTGTTGCGGCCCGGCGATCGTCGTGCAACCCAGGCAGCAGGGCGTCGGCAGCGTCTGCGAGGAAGAAGACTTGGCCGCTCACGCGGCAACGATCGAACATACGCCGCGTCTGCTGATCCGCCAGGGGTGGGCGGATCGCTTCGGCATGCCGGCGTTCTTCGAGGACTTCCCTGGCATCTCGCCCAGGGCAGCGCGCTGGTTGGCAGATCACCAACTGGTCGGGCTCGAGGCGCCCAGCGTGCACCCGCAGAAGCATCTTGAAGTACATCACACGCTGCTACGAGCCGGAATCGTGATTGTTGAGGGACTACGCGGGCTCGATGAGCTGCCTCTGGGCGTGCCGATCGAGCTGACCGTCTTGCCGCTCAGAATTGAAGGAGCAGATGGTTGCCCAGTCCGGGCGATTGCCAGGATATGATCCAGCGAGCGATTCGTCCCGCGGTGTGCCTCGTCGGCGCACCTGTCATCCGGCGGTGGCTCCCGAATGGAAGACTCACACCGGTGTCGTCAGTATGACTCGGCGCCGCGGGTCAGTGAAGCGGAGATACTCAGATGAAGGCTGCACGACTAACCGGACCGAACACAATTGAGTACATGGACGTGGACGATCCTACGCCCGCTCCGGACGAGGTATTGGTGCGCGTCCACCGTTCGGCCGTTTGTGGTACGGACGCGGAGATGTTTCGCGGCACGATGCCTTACTTCAAGATGGGTTGGACGCGCTACCCGATCACGCTCGGCCACGAGTGGGCGGGCGAGGTGGTGGATAGAGGCAACGAGGTCACTGAGTTCTCTATTGGCGATCGCGTCACCGGCGACGTGACCATAGGCTGCGCCCGGTGCGACAACTGCAAGCGAGGCCTGTACAGCCTGTGCGTTCAGAAGGCTGAAGTCGGGTTGTGCCGCGGAAAGGACGGGGCCTATGCACAGTACCTGACGATGCCGGCCAGACACACGTACGCCCTTCCAAAGGGCTCGAGCTTTGAGGAAGGCGCCTTCACCGAGCCAGCTGCCACTGTCGTGCGCGCGATTCGTAAGGCCCAGTTCGAGCCGGGGGCGATCTGCGTGGTCCAAGGCGACGGTCCGATCGGGCTGTTGGGGCTCCAGGCGGTCAATGCTTGCGGGGCCGGGCTGTCTATCCTGAGCGGCACGATCGATGAGAAGCTCGCTCTAGGCAAGAAGCTAGGAGCTGACGTGATCGTGAACGTCTGCAAAGAGGACCTCGCTGAGGTGGTGCGCCAGCACACGGACGACGCCGGAGCCGATTTCGTGATGGAGGCGTCGGGCAGCGTCGAAGCCGTCCAGCAGGCCGTTGATGTCGTCCGTATGGGCGGCACGATCAGCGTCGTCGGCATCCACGAGGTTCCGGTGCCGAACCTAGACATGGGCAACATCGTCGTCCGCGACATCGATCTGGTCACGTCCGTAGCGTCCCCCAATGCCTTCAAGCAGACCCTTCGGCTCATGGAAAAGAGAACGATCGACGTGCGGCCACTCATCAGCCACGAGTTCCCGCTGTCCGCTGCGGCTGAAGCGATTGATGTTCAGCAGAACCGGGCGGCCGAGCGAATGAAAATCCATCTACTTCCACAAGCGTGAGAGAGACTCGCCGGCGCGTGCTGCGAGACGACAGCTTGGCGGGGCCAAAGACCAATACGAGGGCCGGTTCACCGGTAGAGGGCGGCAGCCGAGGCAGCGCCTGATTGCTCACCGCTCGATCGCCGCCAGCTGCTGGTTGATCCGGCGGATGACGGCTGGGTCAAACTTGGGCTGGCGGGCGTAGCTGTACAGCCCGTTGACCTCCTGCTCAATGTCGTAGAGCTGGGTGTAAACGAATCCGCAGATGCGCGGGTTGTTCAGGAGCGTCTCGGTCAGTGCGCGGTAGCGATCCAGGAACTCCTGCTGGCTGCTTGGTCGGTCTCCGTATCCCCAACCGGACTCGCCGCCCTGTGCTTGTGGGTCCCACCAGATCCCGCCGTACTCGCTGACCAAGTACGGCTGGCCCTGATAGGGCACGTGGCGGTTGTGCTTGCCGCGATATGCGTCTTCGGGCGAGCCGGTCCGGCCGAAAGCATTGAACTTGGCGGCGAACTTTGTGGGGTCTTGCTCATACGTGTGTGCGTCGTAGATGTCCGTGATCGCGTGCACGTAGCCGCTTGCGTCAATGATGAGCCTGGTCGGATCGAGCGACTTGGTCAATCCGTGCAGAGTGTGCATCATCGCGTCGTGCTCGGCCGGATGATCCCCGTAGAATCCCGACGATTCGTTGAACGGGGTCCACAACACGAGCGACGGGTGATTTCGGTCGCGTCGAACGGCAGCCGCCCATTCCTGAAGGAAAGTGTGATGCGTGCGGACATGAGTGAAGTCAGCCCCCCAGTCGCCCATCTCGCCGGAGACGAGATACCCAAGTCGATCAGCCCAGTATAGGAAACGAGGCTCGAAAACCTTCTCGTGGAGGCGGGCGCCGTTGAACCCCATCGCTTTGGCTCGCTCGATGTCGGCCTTGAGTTCCTCGTCCGACCGAGCCGTGTAAACGCCGTCCGGATGGTATCCCTGATCCAGCACCCACCGCAGGAAGATGCTCTCGCCATTGAGCAACAAACGATGGCCGTCGATGCGGAACTCGCGAAAGCCGAAATAGGACCGAAGCGTGTCAACCCGGTTGCCTTGCCGCGTCAACTGCAGCTGGAGGCAGTAAAGACAAGGCGACTCGGGCGACCAGGGCCTGGCGTTCGGCACGTTGAGGGTTACCGCGGCGGTCGAGCCGTTGCAGGCAACAGCGGCTTTAGCCAAAGCTTGACCGTTCGCGCGGGCGGACGAACGCACAGTCGTCGGACGTGAGTCGGTCTCAACGACAGCCTCGAATGTGTGCCCTTCCGTCTCGCCGTCGATTGTCGCTAGCACCGTGACCGCACCCGCCGACAGATTCGGAATAATGTGCAGCTCTTTGACGAACGTGGTCCCGGCCGCTTCCAGCCAGACTGTCTGCCAGATGCCTGTGACGCGCGTATAGACGCAGCCGTGCGATTCACGCTGCCTGGATTGTTTGCCGCACGGCTGCAAACCGCTTCGGTTGTCGTCTTCGACGTACACGACGAGATCATTGTGTGCCTCGAAGCGGATCTTGTCCGTGATCTCGAAGCAAAAGGGGCTGTAGCCGCCGACGTGACGGCCGATTTCCGTCCCGTTGACCCGCACGCGCGTGTCGAAATCAACCGCTCCGAAATGTAATCGTACCCGCTTGCCTCGCCAGGCTGTCGGCACTCGAAAGCTACGCCGATACCATGCCGCCGGCATGAAATCAGTGCTGCCGATGCCGCTGAGCCGGCTTTCGGGGCAGAAAGGCACTACGATATTCCCGGCCAATTCGCGACGCTGCCACCAGCGCTCTTTGAGACCGACATGCTTGCTGTCAATTTCGAACGACCACCTCCCGTTCAGGTTGATCCACTCTTCGCGGTATCGCTGCGGATCGGGGTGTTCCGGTCTGGGGATTGCGTTGTTGCTGCCCATGAGATAGCCGCCGATCAGAAACGCCACGTTTGCGCAAGGCCGGACGATCGCCATCTCAGTCCACCAAGACAACGCACACCTGCGGCCGTCCGGTCCGGTAGTCGTTGTACATTATCATGGCGCCGTCCGGATGCCAGACGGGGTGTGGGTCGTTGCGAGACCACTCGGTGTCGCCATTGGCCGGCGAGGTGACGATCAGTTCTTGACGCTCGGATGCGAGGTCGTACAGGGTCAAGCCCCAGCGGTTCGCCGGAACCAACGCCCCGTCGCTCCGAGGCCGATAGTCGGTAATGATGCGCCGCCCATCCGGGCTGAGCGAGGGATGGCCGGACGCGATCGCTGAAAGGAACAACGTGCGCTCGCGCGTATCGACATCCGTCAAGACAAACCGTTCGACGCCCTCGACCGGCTGGACAAACAGGATCTGTCGGCCGTTCGGATGCCAACTTGGATGATGCCCGAACTCCCCAAGCCACCGCAGGGCGCTGCCGTCAGCACGGGCTACGTACAGATCCTTGACGCGCGGCAGTTCGCCGTACTTCCTGTCGTAAAGGATCTCGTTGGTGAACACGAAGAAGAATCGCGAACCGTCCGGGCTCCATTTCGTGTGTTTGATGTAAATGTGCCAATCAGCGATCTCCGCACGGCGCGGGTTCAGTTCCAGCGCGTCGGCCACCGAGATGATCAACCGGCCGGGCCGCGCCGCGTTTACGTCCGTCAGCACGACGCCATGCTCTTGCTTGCGCAGAACGGCCTCATCGTTTTCATCATGGCCGGACCTGCCGCCGAACAGCACGTGGGTGCCGTCCGGACTGACCATACGCAGCCTGCCGAGACTGGTGTGCCGTCGGTCGGTCTGGACATCGACGCGCGAAAAGGCCGGCAGCCCGTCCATTTCGTCGCAGTAAAGAACCGATCGCCCGTCCGGGTGCCACTGCTGAAGGGCGCCGGTGTGCGCGTTGAAGCAGCGCGTCCGCCCGATGCTGCGCTTCCGGCCGTCCGTGAGGCAATGCAGGATGACCGCGCCGGCTGGATCACCGGGTTGATGCTCGAAGTAGGTTGCCTCGTCGCCGGATGGACTCCATGGGCACAGGTCGAAGTACGCGTGTATGTGACGCTTGGAAGACTCGGATAGCTGCCAGATGGTGCGCCCGGTGAATCCGTCGGTGAGTAGCTGAGCATCGGGCGGGGGTTGCGGTATGGCTCGATTCTGCTCTTCCATGTTGTTTGATCAGACCGCTTCTATCCGCCAGACGCGGAAATCTTCCGCTACGAAGTGACTGTGAACGGTGCGAAAGGCGAATCGACCACGCGTGTATGGCTGCGGATCGATCCAATCGACGTAGCAGACGCCGTCAGCCCAGTATTGCACACGGTCCCGGAGGCAGACGAGTTCGATCTGGTGCCCGAAGTTCGGCCTGATCAGATGTTCGGGGTCGCTGTGCTCGACCAGGATCCGGTCGGTGCGCGGATATCGACGGAAGCGCGTGGTCGTGTTCCCGTTGCCGCCCATGCCGACGTAATAGCAGGCAAGATCGTCATACTCTCGGAACTCGCCGCCACGAGCGCCGAGAAAAGCGTCGCCGCGCTCGGGATCGCTGACCATCCAGAAGCAGTTGTTGTCGCTGATGCGATCGTTCTTGCCGCCGGCATCGACCATCGTGACCTTGTACTCGATGCAGATGTTGCCTTCCAAGACCGGCACAAACCAGCAGCTCGTCCCGCCCGGCGAGTCCAGAACAAGCCTGCCGGCGCCGATCACCGGTCGCGCACCCTCACTGTGCCAGCGACTACCAACCCTGGTGAAGTCGTCGGCATGGAGAAGCTCAGCCTTCTTGAACGGGGACGCTGTCGCACTCATGGCACGCGACTGGCGGTTTGGCGGGCGGAGCCGCGCCTGCCCTCGCCCTACTTTGCTCGCTCGACGTACTCGCCCGTCCGCGTATCCACGCGGACCTTTTCACCGCGCTCGATGAACGGCGGCACGCGAATCTTCAAGCCCGTCTCCAGTGTGACATCCTTCGGCTGGTTGG
>CAYGAN010000212.1:0-3309 GCA_964347585.1 uncultured Planctomycetales bacterium
TTGCTGTTCTACAACGCTCCCGCCGGGCTGAATCTCTACATCATGGCAAGCAACCTCTTCGGCACGCTCGAGCAGTGGCGGATTCGCAAGCATATCCAACAGCAGGAGCAGCACGCCGCCGCAGCGCCTCGTGCTTCACCCGCCGCCAAGAAGCAGTTCAGCTTGTGGCGCCGCCTTGAGAAATGGGTCGAACAAGCTCGCCAACAGCAGAGCGCGCGCAATAAGCGAAGTCGGCGGTAAAGTGCAGTGGCCCGCACGGCGGAGCCGACACAACTCCTACCAGGGCCAGAGGTGAAATGCCCAGCCGCCCACGCCTTTGATAAGCGGGATGATCATGCCTCCGAAAGCAAAGAGTCCGACCGCAAAGCCACCCAGGGCCACAATACCGGTACTGAATCCGCCCAGGCTGTGAATCCCGAGGGCGAATCCGCCAAAGGCGATGCCCCCGCAGGCGAACCCACCGACAGCCAGGGCACCGACGGCCTGACCGCCGAGGGCGATGACGCCGCGGGGCTTCTCGCCGATGGCAATGATGCCCTTCGGCCTGCCGTAACGCTCGGTGCCCCGAGGCCCCCAGGCGATGGCAACGAGCGGCCAACCGAACAATCTGCGATTCGACTGATACCGAAGCCCCCCTCGGCCCGGGAACCTGTCGCGCACTAGGACCTCGACGATCGGCTCGCCGCACTCGGGGCACCTAGACGACTCGGTCAGGCCGATCAGCGAATAGCCGCAGTTGTTGCAGTAGGGGTCGGTGTCTTCCCTGCCTTCGTCGCTGTTGCTCACGCTGGCCTCTCGGAGATCGTGCCGGTTGGGTCTTGGCGGCAACAACATCGGGTCCGCCATGCGGGCGCTACCGGTCTATGCCTCCTTTGCCGGCATGAGTCGCGTCAGGATCAGGTTGTACAGCCATGCAAAGATCGCCCCGCCGATCAACCCATCCACGAGTGCCCAAACCAGCCCGACGACGCTGCCCAGGGGACTGATGCGGTATCCGATGTAGATTCGACCTATGAAGGTGCGATCGCCGGCGGCCCCCTCAAATGCCATGATCCACCAGGTCAGCACGAACAGCCCGAGACCCCAGATCAGCGCACATGCGAGCGCGAAAGCCTTGACGTTCAGCTTCATTGCGATGGCCTCCTTTCAAGAGTCCGTTTGGGGCCACTTTGGGCAATGGAACTCATCTCCTCAGAACGCCCTGGAGTCAATCAAGAGGGCGCCTCGCGTATGGTCATGTCGCATTCCACGAATCTTGCACGGCACGTGGGAGCCGTCCCGTTCACGTCCTTAGACGTTAAACCGAAACAGAATCACGTCGCCGTCCTGCACGACGTAGTTCTTTCCCTCCTGCCGAACCTTCCCGGCAGCCTTGGCGGTTTTCATGTCGCCGGCAGCCGCCAAGTGCTCATAGCCGATGGTTTCGGCTCGGATGAAGCCTCGCGCCATGTCGGTGTGCACCTCGCCCGCCGCCTCGATCGCGTTGGTTCCAGCCGGCACGGGCCAGGCCCGCACCTCGTCATGGGCGTACGTGAGGAACGAGATCAGTCCCAGGGCCCGGTAGCACGCCTGAATGAGCCTCGCCCCTGCCGGCTCAGCAACCCCCAGGTCGTCGAGAAAGGCCTTGCGATCGGCTTCGTCCAATTGCGCGATTTCGGCCTCGGTCTCGGCACACAGGGCGATCGTCGCTTTGGCATGCTCATGCTCAAAGGGGGGCTCGGCTGCGGCACGATCCTCCGAGACGTTGATCGCCGAGACGAGGGGTTTGTCCGTCAGGAAGGCAAAGCTCCGCAACATGCCGGCTTCCTCCTGGGTCTGAGCGACGGTCGCGAGGGCCTGTTCCTTCTCCAGTGATTCGCGGCACCGCTCGAATAGGGCCAGCTCGCGCTTGTCGTGATCCCGCGTCGGCGTCGGCTTGGCGACCTTCCTGGTGAGCTTGTCGATGTGATTCGTTACCCCTTCCAGATCGGCGAAGATCAACTCACTGTGCAGCTCGGCCAAGTCCCCAGCCGGATCGATCCGGCCTCGATACGCAGGCACCGACGCGCTCTCAAACGCACGAACCACAGCCACCAGGCCGTTACAGAGTCTTAGGTTCGGCAGGTGGCGTCGGAACTCCGCCTGCTGCTGGGCAGTTTCGAGCGAGAAGCCCGGAAAGTCGATGAACTCCATCTGCGCTTCGACGACCCGTTCCGGATGGTACTGTTCGGCCAGCCAGGCGAGCCGCGAATCCGGCACGTGGACCACAGCCGTCTGCTCCTGCGCGAGGCGGGCCGGGTCCACGGGGTGGGCGGTGATCGCGCTAAAAAGCGTGCTCTTACCCGACTGCGGAGGACCGATGAGGGCAAGTTTCATGATGGGCTTCACCCCGCGCGTGCTACCAGCCGTCGCGATTGTAATTCTGCTGCCTGGACGGTCAAGGCGTGCTCGGCCGCTGAAAAGCGGATTATCGAGTGCAGCAGCGGACCTCCCGCGCAATCGGTTTTCCCTGGGGATACTCGCCCGGTTGCCGATAAACTAAGGGCCCGCGGACGGGCTCGCGCTGAGGGGAGGCCGGCCGATAAAGGCAAAGCCGCGCCCCCACGCTGCGAACCGGCGGCAGGATTGAGCAACCTTTGGCGGGCGGCGCGGGTATAATGCGTAATGGTGGGGGTTTAGCGTTCCCTGGTCACTCGGAGAATCGGCAAGTGAAACCCCGACGAGTCATGTGGCTCAAAGCTCTAGTGCTGACCCTGATCGTCCCAGCGACGAGTCTGGCCGATGGTGAAGCCCCGCGCGCCAAGAATGCCGGCGGCCTGCTCGGGCTGTGGAACGTGCGGACAATGATCGACAACAACTGCACGACGATGGCCAGGCGCTACAACCTGACCGAGGAGCAGGACAAGTACACCCGCAAGCTCATGGCCGAGCGCGTGGCCCGATTTCTTGACAGGCATGAGTCCGACCTGCGCGATCTGTTGCAGGAGCTTCTGTATCTGCAGCTCAGGCGCCAGACTCCCGACGTGGATAGGGCCAAGCAACTGGGTGCAAAGGCCTTGCCTCTTTTCGAGGCGGCCCGCAAGGAGATCCTCCAGGCCAATCAGGAGTGGCGAGAGGTACTCACCGAGCAGCAGAAGAGGATTCACGATGGCGATCTCGACCGGATGCAGGCCAATTTTGCCCGCATGGAGCAGCAGTTCACGCGCTGGAAGGAAGGCAAATTCGAGGCGGGCAAAGACGGACTCGGCGCCCCGTTCATCTCCCCGGTTCGCCACCGCCCAAGGCCACGGCCCACCAGCCGGCCTCTGGCTTCGTCACTCCCTCCCGTCG
>CAYGAN010000212.1:3319-7940 GCA_964347585.1 uncultured Planctomycetales bacterium
ACCAATGGGACAAGAGATTCATCAAGATCTACAGGCTCGATGAGGCGCAAGAGCAGACCGCGCTGTCGATCCTGAAGGAATGCAGGGAACGCGCGATCCAGTACCGCGAAGCGCACAAGGAGGAACTGGACAAGGCAACCGCCCGGGTGCACAAGCTCATCCAGAGCCGCGCCGACCGCCAAGAGATACGCGACGCGGTCGCGTCGCGAAGCAAGCTCTCGCAGCCTATCAACGAGATCTTCCGTGAGCTGATGAGGCGACTGAACGAAATCCCCACGGACACGCAGCGGCAGATGCGAGCAACCACACAACCCGAGCATTATCGGGTACCGAGATACAAGGTCCAGCAAGCCAGCAGCACGAAGCCCGGCCACGCCACGAGCAAAGCCTCAGAGCCTGAGAGCGCCCCTGACGATGCCGCCGAAGAATAGGCCGAGCCGGTCGCGCCGACCAGCCGGAACTGCCACCGGCTGCATCGACCAGCTCTGACGGGTTCCCGGGCAATGGCATCAATTGCTCGCTTGGAGCTGTGGCGCTAGAATTCAGTAGGCTGCTTGTCGTTCGGCTTGCATGTCAAGTCAGCCTGGCAGACGACCGAGAGTGTCCGATGACCAAGTCGATCCCGCCTGACCACCCACTGAGACGACTCTTCGCGGGGCTCGTCGAGCACGCTTTCTACACCGAGATCGGCATGTGTGATCCCTGGCTCACCAAGTACCTGTCCGACCTGTTGGCTGACTTCGTTCACGTGGATCGGATCTACGCACTGCGCGACGCCGGCGGGCGCCGAATCGAAGAAGTCGCCGAGATGGTGACAGAGGCTGCTTTCGGCTCAGGCGTCGGCCCGGCACTGCGCCGGCGGCTGATCCACAAGCACGTCGGGGACTTCACCCTGTTCTGGACGGGCGTTTATCCCGAGGGCTTGAAGCGGATACGGTCCGCCCATCGGAAGGACAATCTGATCGACTACCTCCTCCAGGGCAAGCGGTCCTACGCCATCGCCTCCCAGCTGACCGCTCCGGACGATCGCCCACCCGCCAAGCTGCTTCGCCGGCTGAGCGAGAACTTCGAGTTCTGCGTGTATGGTCTGGGGCTGGTCCGAAAGGGATGGGAACGACTCAGCCCGGCCACCTATCGCGCCACCCGCCGATTCTGGAGCTGATCCCCCGCCATCCGCACGCCTGTCGCCGTCGAACGTGATCTAGCTCCGCCGAGATCCCCGTCCGCTGGTCGAATCGGCCGAAGAAGGGGCAGACCGTCGCTCTTCATCTTCGTACCCCGAATAAAGGACACGAGTGGCGCGGCAACACAACTGGCGTGCTGGGGTTTATCGGTACAGAGCAGATTTGCGAGGCGGTCCTTTGAATCGTATGTTTGGCAGAATGGGCGCCGGCGCGCCTGGTTGACCGTCTAGCTGACTTGGTTGGGGCTGTCATGAGCAAAGACCGGATCGGGGAAATTCTGGTGGAAATGGGCGTCCTGAGCGAAGCGGACGTCGCGGCAATTCTGGAACACCAAAAGCGTACCCGCCAGAAATTCGGTCAAATAGCGCGTGCGTGGGGCCTGGCGACGGATGAGCAGGTGTGGGAGGCTTGGTCCACGCAGATCGCTCGGTTCCAGAGACACGTGGACCCGGACGAGATGGGCCTGGACACTGATGCGATCGCGCGCGTGGACGGCGAGGTGGCACGGTACTTCAACGTGCTCCCGTTGCGGCTGTGGGGCGAACACTTGGTAGTGGCAACAGCGGACCTGCCCGCGACGCGACCGCGGCTCGAAGAGCTGCCGCAGGTGCTCGGCTGTAAGGTGCACTATTGCCTCTGCAAGGCTGAGAAGGTCGATGAACATCTGACCCGCGCTTACGGCGCATCCACGCAGCAGACGGCTGTCTCATAAGACCAACGATTGACTTGGCCGATCTGCCGATATATCAACTGCCAAGAAGATAGGCTATTGTCGGGCGCCCGGTCCTCGCATGGCGAGCGTCCGAGATGGAACGTTACACCAAGGCCAGCACTTCGCTGGCGTGATCAAGCCACCCCGTCGTCGAACTATCCGGTTTCTCGCATGGTGGCAGAATGACCGACCGCACGAGACTCACGGGAATCTTCACGCCCAACATGGTGCCGCTCGATGAGCGCGGGCGAATCAACGAGGCCGAGCTACGCCGGATGATCGACTGGCTCATCGACAACGGTATCAGCGGGCTTTATCCGAACGGCAGCACCGGCGAGTTCACGCGGTTCAGCTTTGAGGAGCGAAAGCAGATCATCCGGATCGTGGCCGAGCAGGCGCGCGGCCGCGTGCCGATCCTGGCTGGTGCCTCCGAAGCGAACATCGACATGACGCTCGAGGCCTGTGGGTACTGCGCGGAGCTTGGGTGCACAGCCGCAGCCATTTGTGGGCCCTATTACTACAAGCTGTCGCAGGAGTCGGTGTGCGAGTATTTCGCGGAGCTCGCGAGGCGATCGCCTCTGGACATCTTCGTTTACAACATCCCGCAATTCGCCAACCCGATCGACCTGGAATGCATGAAGGAGCTTTGCCGCTTCCCTCGGATCATCGGAACGAACTCCGCCCGCTTCGCCCCGACTTGACCTTCCTGATCGGGTGCGAGGAGATGCTGCTGCCCGCCATCCTGATGGGCGCCGACGGCGGGACCGTCGCGACCGGCGGCGTTGTGCCGGAAGTCGTCATGAGGCTCTATCACTGCGCCGTCACCGGCGACCTGGACGAGGCTCGGCGCATCCAATTCAAGCTGCTCGAGCTGATCAACATCATGCTGTTCGGGGCCGACTTTCCCGAAGGTGTGCGCGTCGCGATCGAGCTGCGGGGATTCCGGATGGGTCAGTCCCGACAGAAGCTGTCGTCCAAACAGAAGTGCGACGTCGCTCAGATTCGTCAGACGCTGCAGTGCATTCTCAGCGAGCACGGCTTTGCCGATCGTCCCCTCGGCGGCTGTGATGTGCCGACTGCGGGCGCGCAGGCCGACGCGGTGGATACGATCGTCTCACGCGTGATGCGCGAACTCGGCGACACGACCGGCAAGGCGTAGCGGCTGTCGGGAACGATTCGCCACAGTGCAGCGGCGGGCGCGCTGCGGCGACCACTCGCGCGGGGTACTGACGGGCATCCATCCACTCATTTCCGTGTGCGGCCGCTTCGTCGCAGGCGAGCTCACCGCCATGCCAGAGCAAGAGGAACTGGTTGTCTCGGATAAGCTTCTACTCGATGCGGATGGGCGTATCGACGAGGACGTTCCGTGCGCCTCGTGCAGCTACAACCTGCGAGGCCTGGGACCCGAGGGCAACTGCCCGGAATGCGCTGGGCCGGTCTTGCGTTCCGCCCACAGCGGTCTGCTGCGATTCAGCAACCCGAAATGGGTCAACCAGCTGGCGAGCGGCATACGCTGGCTTGACGTGGGTGTCATTTGCGGTCTGCTGGCGATGATCTTCGGTCCCTTCGCTGCTTGGCTGCTAAGCGCTATCATGGGTGAGGACGTCGCCACGGCTCTGGTCGTTGCGCTCCTGGCAACTGGTGTAGCCGTCGGACTCGGGGGGGTCTGGAAGGTCACCGTGCCGGAGCCCGACAGGAGACGAACGGAGGTGGCTCTGAGCATTCGGCGCGTAGCGCGTACCGCGCCGACCCTGGCGATAACACTCGGGCTCTTCGGCACGGCCATCGGCCTGTGGGAGCTTAATCTGACGGGGCGGGTGGCTTGGGCTGCGCCGGTTGCAGCGTGGGTCCTGGTTCAGGTGGGCTGGCTGGCGTGGCTAGTGTACTGTCGCCGGCTGGCTTGGCGGATCCCCCACAAGAAGCTAGCCAGGGATGCCTGTACTGCGCTTTGGGTCGTGGTCGCAGCTAACGGCAGTCTCGGCATGTTTTGTGTATTGGAAGGGCTCAACGTGGAGATGCCAGAGCTGGCCGCCACAGTTCTGGGAGCCGCAGCAGTTGTGGGGTACCTCCTGGCTTTCCTGATGACGATTGTGCTCGTGGGGCGTCATCGTAAGCCTATTAGCCAAGCAGCGCGACAGGCAGCGCAAGCTGACGCAAGGAAGCCCTCAGCGCAGACCTGCGATGGCGCGCCAATCGCACAGTCGAGCGGCGAACAGTGAACCCGTTTTCGGAGCCTCGGGCTCAAGGCGCGACGCGGTCGGCTCTGTTACTGCTTCTCGTCGAATGCCAGCTTGATGCGGAAGGTCCCCCCGGCAGCAGACTCCACCGAGATCGATCCGCCCAAAAGGGTCACGATCTTCTGGCAGAGCGACAAGCCAAGTCCGCAGTGCACGCCTGCACCGGAGCGGGCGGCGTCCCCCCGCCAGAATCGCTCGAACACGTGCTCGGCCTGTTGCTGGGAAAGCTCGCTCCCGGTGTTGGCCACAGAGAGTTCTATGCGCCCGTCCCGCAACCCGGCTTGAACGCGAACAAGTCCGCCGGTGTTGGCGAATGTGACGGCATTGTCGAGGATGTTCTGAAGTACGACCCGGAGCTTCTCGCGATCAGTATTCAACATCAAGTCTTGGCCGACTTGCCATTCAACGTGCAACCTACGCGAACGAGCCTGCTCCGCCAGCGACCCCCAGCATTCTCGCAGTATCCGATCGAGCTGCACCGGGCCACG
>CAYGAN010000213.1:0-7868 GCA_964347585.1 uncultured Planctomycetales bacterium
GTTTAATAAAGAAAATGCCCAAAAAGAAAAAGATAAAGTAAATGAAAAGATTAAGAAACTAGAAGAATTGAGATCTATTATTGTTAGATACAGCTAATTTTATACTTGTAATTGATTTATTTTTTTATTGATGTTATCAAAATTGTTCACTAAGGTTTGTGCTTTATTTGGATTGTATGGACCACTTATTTTTAATAAAGTGAATGATAATATTTCTTATACTTCTGATTTTTCAGACCAGTCCATTGAAGAATTTACCAAAAAAGTTATTCGTATCCACGGAACCTGCTCAACAGGACTCTCCGGCCCAACGAGGTAGTCAGCCAAGACGAAACGCCTGTGGTCTCGCAGGGCCCTCTTGTCCGAATCGTCAAGTCCCGGTCTGCCATCACTCGTCACGTAGAGCAAGCTGCCCGGCAGCGGCTGCTGCGAGACAGTGAGGCGCACGTTGTGTGTGCCATCACCTATCAGGTACGTCGCTCCCGCGTGCCGCGTATCCCGCAATCCCAGCGTCTCGCCACACGCAACCTCCATTCTCCACTCTTTCTTGAACTTCCGCATGATGGTGTCGGCGTCGAGCTCTGGTGTCGTCGCAAAAGGGATGCAAAGGTGGATGCGATAGTCAGAAACAGAGCGTCGGCGCGGCCAGCGGCGAAAGGCAAAGACGGCGACCGCCAGGACGACAACAATAGTGATGGCCATGATCAGGTATCGCATTGATCTCTTACTCCGCCTAAGGCTCGAGCGGCAACGATCAGCCGCGAGGTGGCGCACCGCGCTTCGCCTCGTCGCGTGCGAGCGGTGGTTGGCCGACCTCCCTCTCGTCACTGGACCATGCTCTTCAGCCAATCGGGAGATGCCGCTGTGGGACTCTGAATCTGAATGAGGTAGCCATCGGGATCTTCCAGCGTTACCGCCCGCATCCCTAAGTGCGCTTCGCTGGGATCTTCCACTTCCACGCCCTTACCCCGGAGCTCCTCGACAAACTTGTCCAAATCTGCGACAAGGAAGGAGATCGAGACTTTGCCCGCGTTATGCACGGAGGCGTCCACATCGAGGCCCGGCCGTCCGGAATCAAAGACCTTGAGCCCTTCTTGGTCTCGAGTGATGGGAAGACCCAATAGCTCGTTATAGAACTTCTTGCTGGCCTCGGGATCCTTCGCGTTGAGTTCAATTTCGTGAAGCTTGACTCCCATCGGTTCCTCCCACTTCGTCGCCCAACATCAAAGGTACCGGATGTACGGACAGCCGGGGCGAATCTTACCCCATCCGTCAACCCTTCGCCCCCCATCCCTTCCGACGCGAGGCTTAGCGCTACGGGCACCCGGCTCCGCTCAACACGCCGGATAGCTTCCGTGCTAGCAGGCGTTGATCTGACGGAGTGCCAGCGCTCAACTGGGCAGATAACCGTGCATTCCCCGCGCTGATTCCGCATGCCAAGCTTCAGTGTTGACTTCAGGACGGGCGCGTGGCCAGTCCCGCACGAAGGACTCGGGCGTCGCAGCCCGGGATCGTAATGGACATGGTCTCGGGCTCCTGGCTGATCGGCCGGCCAGTCGCGCCGAGATTCAGCGCTTCTCCATGTTTCAGATCGCGCAGGCGTTGCCAAGGCACCCGAAGTTCCACCTTGTGCGGCTGGTCCGAGAGGTTGACCACGGCCAAGCCTACGGTACGGTCCGCTGCCAGCCACCCCGTTCCCATGACGGCCGGCAGGTCAATCGGGTACGTGCCGCCACGGCCTGTCCCCTCTCCCCTCAGGCGGGGATTGTCGCCGGAGATCTCCACGTCACCGAGAAAGGTACCCATGACCAGGAACGCGCGCCCCCGTTGCCGTGCCAGGGCCAGTTTCCTCATGAACTCGGCTTCCTTCCTGGAACTGGCGGCCATGATCGCATCGACGCTGATCCACCCTAGTTGTGCCCCCCAGAGGAAGGCCCGAGCCATTTTTGCTCGGAAGGGCAGCGATCTGCGGATGTCATCGTCGGCCATGTACTGGAACCCGAACGTGACGATCCGTCCTCCGTAAACGGTAGGCATTAGCGGGATGATCCGCTGGCCGCTCGCAGCAGGGGTATTGACCATGAGCAGCGCGTCGAACTGGTCATTCCAGCACTCGGCGTTCTCCTCGGTGGTGAGTATCCGATCCTTCGGCAGCTTCGAGCGGATCTGGTCCAGCATCTTCCGGTACCCCTCCGCCCAGAACGTCCCGCCGCCGGGCGAATGGCCGTGGTTGCAGCTGAAGCATCGCACCGCCCCGGCAGCGCCGATCTGATCGATGTACACGCCGTCCACGCCTTCCTTGTTGATGAGGCGGTCCACAATGCTGGTGATCTCCCCGCGCCACTGCTCCGTGGCCGGACACATGACGTTGAGGGGGACTTTCGACCCGTACACTTCGGCGTAAGGTTCGCCCGTCTTCTGTCGGGCGGCAGCCTTCTCGCCGCCTCCCTGCGTCCAGGCTTTCGACTTGGGGTCACACAGCCGGCCGTTGACGTACGGCATGACGCGGAATCCCGCGTCCTGGAAAGCCTTCACGCCCTCACGGAAGCGTGGCTTGGCGGGGAAGTAATCGGGGTAAAGCGTGTCGAACGGTATCTCGTGCCAGTTGTACCAGTGCAGTCCAATGGGTACGCCGAAGAACGCACCGGCCTTGCGACAGGCCTCCACGTTCTTGAGTGGCTCAGCCCCGGGCATGAGCCACAGCTGGATGTCCTTCAGCCAGGCTGGTACGGGGCGATTCGGATTCGAGAGCCGCAAGCCGTACGGATCGCCCCACGGTGTCTCCCGGCTGAATGCCCGATAGATCTGACCGGCATTCCAGTAATCCCCGTCAAATACCCCCACAGCGACACGGAACTCAGGCGAATACCGGCCATTGGCCGTATCTGCGTCAGCCGGCCAGTGAGTGCAGGTCAATTTCACGCCGTCCTCCCGCGCCCTGACGCCCAAGTGCTTGTGATGGCCCTTCTTGTCGTGGAAGCCGACATACAGCCCCTTCCCGTTGTCGTAGAAAGCCACGAACGGCATGGAAGCGACCAGCGAGGGATAGGTCCCCTCGTAACGCATGCCAGGCTCGACCTGGTATTCCAGGCCCCAGCCCCAAGGCGCCGCCATCTTCAGTCCTGGCTCCGCCCGGACGTTTGGCAGGATCGGCCAGTCTGCCCGGACAACCTTCCAGCCGTCGGGCAGACTCGAACACAGGTGCCAATGTGTGAGCTGATCCGCGTTCTCACGGGAGATGGCCAGGCTAACTTGCGCTTCGCCTTCCCCCGCCCGGGCCTTCCACGTAAACCGTATGCTCGATGCCTCGGCATGGACGTCCGCCAGCGGCAAGTCGCCGCCGGCCAATTCAACCGTTGCCCCACCAGGCCTGCGCAACACCAGACGCCACAGGGAGGCCTTCTCAGGGAACGGGCCGGCCCACTCGCGTCCCTGTGGCTCGCGAAGTGAGGTCAGGACTGCTCTGCCACCCGCAGTCGAGAACTTGGCATGCACCCCGCCAGCCAGTGCGAGGCCGTTCGGCAACTGCCGGCGGATCGGCGGTGGGCCTCCGCACGTGGTCGCCGAGTTGCCAAGGATCCACACCAGGCATGCCATCAGGTGAAGCGCCCTTGTGCAAGCTGCATTCCTGAGGTCTGTTGGGCAGCCTGCGGCAAGATTCTGCTTCTTCCTCGGATAGGAACCACGAAACCGGAGCCCCCGGGCAGCGGGTAGGCGGCGAAGTCGCTTTCTGGTGGCGCATGACCGCATTGCACAGGAGGCTCTCTGCCGACGCCCAGGTTGCGATCGGCCTGGGGGAGAGCATTGTATGTCTGAACTAGCCCAGCCCGTAAGTGTTCAGCTTCCTCTGAAGTGTCCGCACGCTGATGCCGAGCATCTTGCTTGCCTCTGAGCGGCTCCCATTGGCCAGATCGAGAGCCTGCAGGATGGCTTCTTTTTCAATCTCCGACATGGTCATGCCCGGCTTCACGACCGAAGGGGTCGGGCGAACAGGTCGGGCACCACGGATGACCTCAGGGAGATCCGCCACGTCAATGACCTCGCGCGAGGATACGACGATAACGCTCTCTAACATGTTTCGGAGCTGCCGCACATTCCCCGGCCAGTCGTGTCCTCGGAGCAGGGCAAGCGCTTCCGGGGTGACGTCCTTAGCCGGGCGCTGGTTCTCGGCGGCGATCTCGTCGATGAAGGCCCGAACGAGCAAAGGGATGTCCTCTCGTCGCTCGCGTAGCGGCGGCAGCTTGATGTTGACGACGTTGAGCCTGTAGAAGACGTCCTCCCGGAACCTGCCCTCCTTGACCAGTTCCTCGAGATTCCGATTGGTGGACGTGACAATCCGAACGTCCACAGCGACCTCCCTATTACCTCCGATCGGATTGACGCAACGTGATTCTATGGCTCGCAGCAACTTGCTCTGTAGGTCGAGTTGCACTTCGCCGACTTCGTCGATCAGCAACGTCCCTCCATCGGCCGCTTGAAACTTGCCTTTCCTCGGCTCGACAGCTCCTGTGAACGCGCCCTTTTCATGACCAAAAAGCTCGCTCTCGATAAGCGACGTTGGTATGGCCGCGCAGTTGATGGCGACAAACGGCTTGTGGCGCCGGGCACTGTTGAAGTGCAGCGCCCGCGCAACAAGTTCCTTGCCGGTTCCGCTCTCTCCTTCTATCAGAACCGTGCTTCGTGTGTCTGCAACCATCCTGATGCGCTCGAACACCCTGCGCATCGGGTCGCTCTTGCCGATGATATTGCTGAATCCGTATCTCTCATCGAGGTGTGTGCGCAAGGCGGCGATTTCCGATGCCATTTGATATTTCTCAATCGCCTGCCGAGTCAGGCTAAGCAGTTCGTCCGGATTGACAGGCTTGGTGAGGTAATGAAAGGCGCCGGCCTTGAGAGCCTCGACCGCAAGCGATTCGCTGCCTTGGCCCGTCATCATGATCACTGGCGTATGAGGTGTTTTTCTGCGCGCAACACGAAGCAGCTCCATGCCATTCACCTGAGGCATGACCAAGTCTGTGATGATGACCGAAATGCCCTCGGCCAAATGGCGGAGTGCCTCCGTCCCGTTCCTCGCCTTAACCACTGAGAATCCCTTCGCTTCGAGGAACAGTGTGGTCGAATCCCGGCTGGAGGCGTCGTCATCAACCAGCAGAGCCTTGTACTCGACGGTCGACGTCACTGACGCACCCTATTCTGGAACCTATTCCGCCTCGGCGCTACCCGGGGCTGGTGGGGTCTCAGTTGCCAGGGGCAAGTATATCTCGAAGCGGGTTCCGTGGTCGATGGCCGATTCCACCCGGACACGTCCGCCGGCCGCCTCGACCGTCCGTTTGACGATCGCCAGACCCAACCCCGTGCCTTCATCCCTCGTGGAGTAGAAGGCCTCGAAAATCCGTGGGAGCTTCTCCGCTGGGATCCCAGCACCCGTATCGCACACCTGTATTCGTGCTTCGTGATTCGAAGGCTTGTCGCAGCTGAGCGTGAGCGTTCCCCCGTCCGTCATGGCTTGCCTTGCGTTCTCTGCGAGATTCAGGAGCACTTGTCGCAGTTTGCTAAGATCCATGCGTACGGCCAGCCCGGCGCTATCCGGGCCCATGGCTACATCGACATGCGTCCCGCCTTGTGCGAACTCGGGTTTGATGAACTCCGCGACATCCGAGATGACCCCGGACAGCTCGACAGTCTCGGGATTATCGGAGGCAGGACGGCCATAGGCCAAGAAATCGTTCGCTAACCGCTGCACGCGAAGCACCTCATGCTCAAGACGTTCGAGCTGCACGGCGGCTATATTCATGTTCTCTCGATCACGCTGCTTGAGCTTGGTGCGAATCACCGCGATCTGCATGCGCATCGCATTGAGCGGGTTCCGGACTTCGTGCACCAAGCCGCTGGCCAGCTGGCCCACTTCAGCCATCCTCTGCGCCTGCTCGGCTCGCTTGCGCTCGGTGATGTCGCGGGCGAACGCGAAGTTGTACTCCTTGCCGCCGTATTCCAGGTAGTTGACCGTGATTTCGACGGGGAACGTCCTGCCGTTCTTGGTGCGGTGACAAGATTCGAAGGTTAGGGACCCGCGCTGCCTGAGCTCTCTCCAATGGTCCGGCCAGACTTCCTCGGGGAAATTCGGATCTATGTCGTGGACACTCATCGAGAGGAGCTGCTCGCGCGTGTAGTCGAGCGACCGGCAGGCGGCCTTGTTTGCGTAAACGAACCGGGCATCCGGCCCAATCCAGAATGCGGCTTCAGTAGTGTGATCAATCGAGAACTGCGTGAAACGCAGCGCCTCTTCCGCCCGTTTGCGCTCGGTGATGTCAATCCCCACGCCGAAGAAATACTCCACCTTCCCGCTCGGGTCGAAGACCTGCTTGCCGTGCCACTCCACTACCAGTTCCCGTCCATCCTTGGTGATCACGCGGTTCTCGTTGACGGTCGGCTCGTTCGAAGTCACCAACCGCTTGAAGACGTCGGACAGCATCTCACGGTCAGCCAGTGGGACGAAAGTGGACAGGTAGTCTTTGCCTACGACCTCCTCCGGCGTGTACCCAAGTGCCTGAAGCATAGCTTCATTCATCATCAAGGTCCTTCCGTCAGCACTGATACTGACGATGAAGGCCGCAGACGCCTCGATGAGGCGCCGGTTGAAGTCCCGCTCGCGGCGCAACGCCTCCTCCGTCCGCCTGCGATCGGAGATTTCGCCCTGGAGCGATTTGTTGGCGGCGACCAGCTCAGCGGTTCGCGCGTCAACCAGCTCTTCCAGGCGATGGCGGTGCCGTCGAAGTTCTTCTTCCGCCCGCTTGAGATCCGTGATGTCATGAAGGGTAAACGCCCAGAGGTCACGAAGGCCTCCGTAAACCGGATTATAGGCGACCAATGCATCGAATTGCCCTTTGTCCCTTGCCTGCATCCGGAGATCTGCGCTGCCGCCGCCCACTCGCAGGCCTTGCTGTACCAGCTCGCGAAAGCGGCGGGCCGAGTCGTGTGACGAAAACAGATCATCAACTGGACGCCCTCTCATCAAGTGAGTGGGACGCCTGAACACGGCTTGAGCGGCCAGATTGGCAAACCAGACCCGCCAGTCGCGATCCAAGACGATCAGCGGTGCTTGGCTGCTCTCCACCACGGAGTGGAGCGCCTCATCGGTCACGTAGTCGTAGTAGTCCGCCTGCTCGTAGGCGGGCATAGCCAACGTATCGATGACAGCCTTGCGCACGGCAGCAGCGCCGTTGCGGGTGAGGACGCCCTGGGCAAGTTCGAGCCGACAGTACGACGAGCCATAGTGCACGTAGGAACGCTGCAAGCCGGTGTGCGTACGCATAACGCCCAGGAGCAAGCCCCTTTCGACCGTGATCGCGGCGTGCTTGCCAAGGACGAGCTCGCCGAGTACGGCCGCGGAGAAAGGCGAGTCCAGCCCAGCGCTGTCCACGACCATGCCCAGCGCGAACCTGTCCCCCAGGCGCTTCAGACTCTGCGCATCGCTCACACAGGTGGGCCGGTGCCCGAGCTGACGGCACAACTCCCCCAATGCATCCATCAGACCAGGAGGCCCCGCACACAAAATGCTGGCGGGAGGCTGTTTCCCGAACTGCGCGGACCGGGGCTCGGGGGAGTTCTTGGCCTCTGTTCGTTCCAGGTCGGCGGGTCGAAGGGAGCCAGCGCCCTCTTTGCTGTTCGATTCCTCGGGGATACGTCGCGCCGTCCTCTGGCCGAGCGTTCGCCCGGCGTGTTCCCCCTCAGGCTCCCTCACACGGGTGCGCAGTGTTTCCAGCTCCTCGATGAGGCGCTTCTCTTGCTTTCTGGAGTCCGTCATGGCTTGTTCCTTTTCAGCGCGCCCTCGCCGAAACGGAAGGTCGGAACGGATCGGCCGCGCTACC
>CAYGAN010000214.1:0-7817 GCA_964347585.1 uncultured Planctomycetales bacterium
GCCATTCACGACCTCCTTGCCTGAGGGAACTCGGCCTCTAACCGTAGGTTAACCCACATGGAGGTCGTAAAACAGACCAAGGAATGAATAGTCCGGGCTAACGGTGCGCGCTACGGGCCCCGTGAGGTTAGGAGGGCCGTCAATGGCGACGATGATCGGGCTGGGCGAGGTTCTATGGGACATCCTTCCCGACGGGCGAGAATTGGGCGGGGCGCCAGCCAACTTCGCATTTCACGCCTATCAGCTCGGCCACGAAGGCATCGTCGTTAGCCGGGTCGGCAACGACCCACTTGGTCGCGAGATTCTGGGGATCATCAGCGGCCACGGTCTGTCCACCGAATTCATCCAGATTGACTCGGATCATCCGACCAGCACTGTCCCTGTAGAGGTCGCCGCGGACGGCACGCCGACGTTCACGATCATCGAAGACGTGGCGTGGGACCATCTGGCCGATGAACCGAGCCTGCACGATCTGGTCGGACGAGCCGACGTCGTCTGCTTCGGGACGCTGGCCCAGCGAAGCCCGACAAGTCGCCGCACGATCGAATCCGTGCTCGACGCATTCAAGGGCACGCTGCTGTTCGACATCAATCTGCGACAGCACTACTGGTCGCCTGAGCTGGTGGAGACCGGCCTACGGCGGTGCACAATCGCCAAGATGAACGAGGACGAGTGGCACCGACTCGGCGAGCTTTCGCTGGTGCGGCGAACGCCGGAGTTGGTTGACTGGTGTCGCGCGGCGATCGAGGAGTTCCAGATAGAACTGGTGTGCGTGACTCGCGGGGAGCGGGGCTGCTTACTGGTCAGCGGGCAGGACTGGGCCGATCATCCCGGTGTACCGACTGCCGTAGCCGACAGCGTGGGGTCCGGCGATGCGTTCTCGGCCTCCGTCGCGCACGGCTTTCTGCGGGGCGATCCGCTGGACGTTCTGGCTGAGCTCGCCAATCGGGTCGGCGCTCACGTTGCCTCGCAACCGGGAGGAACGCCGCCGCTGCCCGACGAGCTTAGGCAACTCTGAGCACATCACGGAATCTGTTGGCCTGCTCCGGGGCCGTCGTCGCGCCGGCCCCGGTAGTCCGGTCATCGCAGCATGGTCTGCTCGGACCGGCGTTCCAGTTTGGTATAATCTCGGCCGCGCTCTGGGACCCATTCGGGCGGATGGCCAATGAAGCGGAAGCTCGCCGACAACATCAAGCACGTACGGGGTCGGATCGAGGCGGCTTGTGCTCGCGCCGGGCGTGTGCAGGACGAGGTGACGATCGTCGCCGTCACAAAGACGGTCAGTCTCGACGTGATTCGGCAGGCGATGGAACTGGGCCTAATCGATCTGGGCGAGAACCGGGCCCAGCAACTCACGCAAAGGGCAAGCATGCTCAACGAGCACTTGTTGCGCAGGCGCGCAGGTCAAAGCCACGACGCCACGCCGACGCCGCGGTGGCACATGATCGGCCACCTGCAACGCAACAAGGTCAAGGCTGTCCTGCCTTGGGTGACGATGATTCATTCGGTGGACAGTCTTCGGCTGGCTGAGGAGATCAATGCCCAGGCAGGCAGACTCGGGCAAAAGGCAGACGTTCTGATGCAAGTGAACGTTTCCGGCGAAAAGAGCAAGTTCGGGCTGGCCGTGGGCGCGGCCACGCACTTCGCCGAGCAGCTCTCATCAATGGAGAATCTGAACCTGGCCGGTCTGATGACGATGGCGCCGCTGGTTGACGACGCCGAGAAGACGCGCCCGTGGTTCGCGCGGCTGCGCGAACTCCTGGAAGACATGCAAGGCGAGCGCGTCGTGCCGAACGGCTTCGTTCATCTTTCGATGGGCATGAGTCAGGATTTCGAGGTGGCAATCGAGGAAGGTGCAACGATCGTACGCATCGGCACGGCGCTGTTCGGAACGGACGAGTCCGAGGCGCAAGAAGGGCCGACGTAGTCGGCTGAGCACGCCCCCCCGCCCGCTGAGTTGACAAACTGCAGCGCCCGATGATCTCGCCGAACGCTTTCCGCAGCGACGCGGTCGCCGTGGCGAAAGGTGCATCAACCGTTGGCAGTTCCCAGCAAACGGCAACCGATCCGGGCGCGGCGAAGTTTTCCACGGCTGACGATGCGCCAAATGAAGACGATCTTCAGGCGAGCGCACTGGCGGGCAGAGGCAGAGTATCTGGGCGACGGCGTATGGTCCAGAGGCGTTCACGCCCATCCGGCGCCCGTGCGGTACACCAGCCGCCGGGTGCTCGGATACCTTCGCGCAGCGCAGGTCAAGCCTGACGGCACTTACCTTCGGCGGGCTCGCGAAGGGCTCGAACACCTACTTTCCATTCAACAACCGAACGGACATTGGCCCTGGTATCGGCGCAGCTTCGGGGGAATACGTAACACGCTCGACGATCTATACGAAACGGGCATCGCTGGGCGTGCGCTAATCGAGGGGTACCGGCGCTTCGGCGACGAGAGATATCTGCAGGCCTCTGAGCGGGCGGGGACCTGGGCGGCGCTTCAACCGATCAGTGAAAACAACAACTACAACATGTTCGCCGTCTGGCACTTGGCCGAACACTACGCCGTCACCGGCCGCCAATGGTTCCTGGAAGCCGCCATTCACAAGACGCGCCAGGGTGGCTTGCCCGGTCAGCAGCGCAACGGCCATTGGCCGGGCCACAACGAATTCATCTGGTACCATTCAATCATCGTCCGCGGCATGGCCGCCCTCGCCCAAGTGCTGCCCACAAGGCATGCATTTCAGCGTGATCTGCGCCCGCATCTCGTCCGGGCGTTGAACCGCTACGTGCGAGAGCAGACCCGCAGCGGCTTCGTGCCGGCTCTGCAGGGCAGCCGGAGCGGACATGAGCAGGCCAACAGCCACGTGATCGACGCCTTGCTGACGGCCGATGCGATCTTCGACGGCTCGTTGGAGCGAGTGATCAACGGTGTGCTGAGCTATCGTTTCCGCCTGGAGCGCCGGTGGCCGACCATTACGCATGACCACGCGATGCGCTTGCGCGCCGCCCACCGGCGCCAATACCGTCGCCTGCGCGCCAACGAAGCAAAGGCGGGGCGCGTCGGCGCGCCGGAGCTGCGCTTTCGCAACTTCCGCCAGAACCCAGTCTGGGGGCCGATGCCGGCAGGATGGTTCCCGTGCTGGTACCCGATTCACGATCCCAATCCGAAATGGGCCCGATGGCATCGCAGGCGGCTGGAAGCACCGAGCCGGGACGCGATCGAGTACCGCCTGAGCTTCGGGATGGCTTTCAGCGGAGTGGCTGTCCATCTGAAGAGCGGGCCGCTCCGGCCCGGGAGACTCTATTCGGTGCGCGCGCGGGTAAAGGTGACCGAGTCCGCCGACGCGCGCGGGACCGTTCAACTGCTGTGGTTCTCTGCGTACGAGCGTGCGCCGGACCCCGTTTGGGAGCCGGCCACGCAGCCTGAAGTCGCCTACGAAACACCCACGCCGGGCGCCTGGCAGGAGCTGCGGCTGGATTGGGCGCCCAACCGTGCGGACCCAGGCATCTATATCATGATGCAGACCCGACCGATTCTCGGCGGCGAGCGCGCCAGCCTGCTGATTGATCGCGTCGAGCTGTTCAACCTCGGGACGCCACCCCCGCGCAAAGACGCACATGCCCACCAGCCGTTGCTCGATACGTCCATGCAGGCCCTCGGGCACGCACTAATCTGGACGTCCCGAAAGGGCCAAGGCCTTTGCCGGCGAGAAGCCTGGCTTTGAACGGACATGCCTGAGAACCGCATCAATCGCGTCGTGCTGTTTCCCGAAAAGCACTACGCGCGCCTGCCCGGCACGATGGGCTTGGCGTTCCGGCAGAAGACGACGATCAATCAGGGGCAGCCACTCTCCTGCTGGCTGATCGAGCCAGCTCCGGCCACCGGCGACGCGTCGCTCGCCGCCAGGCCGCCCACAGTCCTGATCAACCACAGCAACAGAGGCAACATGTCCGAGGGGCTGGACCATGCCGCCCTGTTCAGCCGTCTGGGGTGCTGGACCGTGTCATACGACTATCAGGGCTTCGGCGACAGCGGCGGCAAGCCCGACGTCAGTACACTCGCATCAGACGCGCAAGCCGTACTTGACGCGATCGATGAATGGTCCGAGCCGGTCGCCTCGGTCGGATGCGTTGTCGTCGGGCTGTCCCTCGGCACGCTGGTGGCTGTTGCTCTGGCCAACCAATGCCCCGAGCGCATCGCCGGGCTGATCCTGGAGGGCACGATCGATCCTCACGCCGAGCTCCGCGAGAAGTTCGGGGCCCTGGGGGCGCCCGTGGCCGAGGTCGTTTGCTCACAGATTCCCCAGGAGCTGACCACCAGTCGATCCATCTCGAACGTGCGCTGCCCGACGCTGTTCGTTCACGCCGGCAAGGACGCAGTGGCCACACCGGCCTTGGCCGGAAAACTCTTCGACGCCGCCACGTGCCCGAAACAACTCTGGCTGGCTGAAGACGGCCAACACCTCGAGCTGATCCGTACCCACTCGGCCGAGTACGAAAGGCGCGTGCGGTCCTTTCTGCGGACCGTTGTCGGTGCGCCCGAGCGAACCTCGGGCCCAGATTGACCCGCTCGCGCCAGGCGGATCAAGTCGCGCCGGCGCGGGTCTGCGAGCCCGTGGCGGGCGAGTGAACTCCCAGGCGCGCGTCGATGGTGATCCCTGCCGGCCGGACAGGCTTGGTCGTTCTTGCGCGGCCCGGCCCCTATCGCTGTCGATGCAGGACGAACAGGGTCAGTGCCAGAAGTTGAACAATGATCGCGAGTAGGAATCGCACTGCCGCGTAGCTGTTCTGATGGTCGATCATTGCCATGAAGCCCCAGAAGGCCACACCCAGCGCGACCATTTGCACAACAGCCCCGGCCAGCTTCGCGAAGGAAAAGTCCCCGCGGATCGTCGATCTTTGCTGCCGCTGCAACAGATTGATCAATTCGTCGAGCCTATGGGTAAGCTGATCCATCGTCAGGCCTCGCCCGCCAGAGCGAGCGCCACCGCCCGCAGCGGCGCGATCCATGTTGGCGATCACCACGTCGGCAGCCTCGGAAATCGACCCGACCACAAAGTCCGCGCCCGAAGATTCGGACGCTTCGGCTACCTCATCCTTGCAGATCAGGACCGTTCGACATCCCGCGGCACGACCGGCCTCAATGTCTCTGGCCGAATCGCCGATCGACCACGATCCGAACAGATCCAGATCGAGATCCCGCCCCGCCTGAAGCAGCATCCCCGGGCGAGGCTTGCGCAGCTCGCTGTCCTGCCGATAGGCTTCGACGGTCGCATCCGGCCCGCGCAGGTACGGGCAGTAGTACACCGCGTCGATCGGAGCGCCCTCGTCGGCAAGCAGCTTCTTGAGGTGATCGTGGACGGCCTGCAACGTCTCTTCGTCGATCAGTCCGCGGGCCACGGCGGATTGGTTCGTCGCGACAACGATGCGGTACCCGGCCTGGCGCAGCCGACGGATCGCGTCGGCAGCTTCGGGAATCAGCCGGACGTCCTCCGGACGAGCAACCCAGTCCTCCGCATCGATAATCGTGTTGTCGCGGTCGAGGAAAACGGCACGGTCAGGCATGGCATCCTCCGACGTGCGTGGACAGAGCCACTGCGATCTCGCAATTATACGGTCCCGAACCGGTTCAGCTCAGCGCATGTGAAGTGGCGGCTCCTCACCGCCCGGCGTCCCAGCTTACACCCTTCGGCAAGGGCCACCCGCTGCAGCATGGCACGACGACGGCTCGCTCAGAGCTGCTCCACAATCGCCTGCCGGAGCAACGGCAGAAGGATCTCATGGTGGCCCCGGATCTCGTGGCCGTGCCTATCCTTGACCGGGCGCAGCACGACGTTCTGCCTGGGCCGATAGTGCTCGATCATGTCGAAGTCCGCCGTCGTCATCGCATCGAGGTCAGCACCGAGGTTGCGCGCCACGGCGACGGCCTTGAGAAAGACCTCGGGCAGGACGACGGCCGAGCCGATGTTGCACCACACCCCGCCCGGGCCACCCGGCTTGCGCGCACCCAGATCGCGCACAACGCTACAGGCAATCCGGAAATCAATCATCGTCGCCTCACCGATCCGGGCACCGTCCGCCGACGGGTGCATGTGAACCGTGTCCGTTCCGACCGCCACGTGCACCGTCGCCGGAATACCCGCGCGGTGGGCCGCCGCCAGAATGCTCACCTCAAGATGCTTCGGCTGCCTTCGGCAAAGCACAGACCCGAGCGCGCGTCCCAGCCCGGTCTTATCGACCGCGCCGCGTTCCGCGGCTTCGGCAAGCAGATCGGCCGTCTCGGCCACCATGCCGTACCGGCCGGTATGGATGTTCGCAGCCACGTCCTCGCTGGTCGCGCCGGTCGTGGCCAACTCCACGTCATGGATCGCCGTAGCACCGTGGCAGGCGATTGCGGTCACCACGCGCCGCTCGATCAGATCAATGACAATCGGTGAGCAGCCGACCTTCACGACCGCTGCGCCCAACGCAAAGACGACCGGCCGCTCCGCGCGGTGAGCCGCTACAATCCCATCGACCACCGCCCGGAGCTCGCCCACGGCCAGGAAGCTCGGCAGCGATTCGAGCAGCTCCGCCGCCGACGCACCCGTCGGCACGGGACGGGCCAAGCGGTCGATGCTGACCTTGTGCGCGCGATCACCGATCGAAACGGTTTTCAAGCCGCTCAGGTCGATCGGTTCGTAATCACTGCCGGGCATGCGCACTCCTGTAGCGATCGATTGTTTCACTGACCATTTGGCCGACTATTCTATCGTCGTCGTCGATGAAATCGACTTCGATCCGCACCGCGCGGACCGGGCAAGGCCACTCGACGTCCAGATCGACAAGCCTGACCGCGTCCTTCTCGGTGGTGACCAGCAGATCGGCCCGATGCTCGCGCGCAAGCTCGGATAGCTCCTCCGCGTCGCTGTAGGTGTACCGATGATGGTCGGGCCACCAGCAGCAGCCGACCACGTCCATGCCCATCTGCCTTGCCGTCGCCGCGAAGGATCGCGGGTTGCCGATGGCCGCGAAGCAGATCACGCGAGCGTCGCCAAGACCATGCTCCTCGCCGGACTCGCCCGCCAGATCAACGAGGCCTACGGGGCGGTGTCGCGCGCGTGTGATTGCAGCCGTGGGCGCCAACTGTTCGATCCTAGCGACGATCGCTTTGGCATCGGCAGCCTCGGCCTGGTCAAACCGCGTGATCACGACCAGGTCGGCGCGCTGAAGTCCGGTTAGCGGCTCGCGGAGCAGACCCCGCGGCAAGAGATGCTCGTAGCCGAACGGACAAGTCGCGTCGATCAGAACAACGTCGAGATCGCGCCCGAGCCGGCGGTGCTGAAACCCGTCGTCCATAATCGCCACGTCGGCCCCAAGCCCGGTCGCCAGGGCGCCGGCCGCCGGGCGGTTCGGATTCGCCACGCAGATCGCCTCGGGGCATCGCCGACTGATAAGTTGCATCTCGTCGGACCCGCCGCCGCGCGGGGCCTTGTACCCGCGGCTGACGACGGCCGGCTTGTGGCCCATCGAACAGAGCCGCCGGCAGAGCCAGATGGCCATCGGCGTCTTGCCGGTTCCGCCGGTCGTGATGTTGCCCAGCGAGATGACGGGCGCAGGCAACCACCGGATGCGCCAACCGCGGTCATAGACAACGTTGCGCACGCCGACCACCGGCCGATACGCCGCAGCCAACGCGCTCAAGCCCGCTCGCTGCAGACCAGCCCACGCGCCCCGACGATTCCCCGAGATCAGCTCGATGTAGCCGTTCATCGCACGCCAGTGCTCTGGCACCTGCCAGCACGGCAAAGAGTGTACCGGCCAGCCGCTGCGCGCGAAACCATG
>CAYGAN010000215.1:0-7813 GCA_964347585.1 uncultured Planctomycetales bacterium
TATCTTCCGGCTTGTGGTGCGGACTGCCGCCCCAGCGCCGCACCAATCAGCAGCGCCAGGAGCACGCTGAGCATCCACAGTAGCGTTGAACGTCGAATTGTGATTTGCGCCAACTCGCCCATCGTATCCTCCTAATCAGCGCCGTCTGACGGCACACTCGCCCGGGGTTGATCATCCCGCACCCGTGCTAGCTTGTCCAGCAAGCCCTCAACCGTCTCCCGGTCTGCCTGAGAAAGCGCTTGCCGGCCGAATTGAACCTTGTAGAAGGCTTCGACGAGCTCGCCTACAGGGGCAAGGTCCGCAGACTGGGCGGCAAGTTCGCGGGCGAACTCTCGGGGCGTCTGATGGCCCGGTTTGGCGTAGCCGAGCCGGGCCAGGCGCTCCAGGAGCTGCTCGTAGAAGGCGGCCTCAGGGGCCCAGCGTCGCGGTTTGGGGCGCTCGCGTCGCGGCAAAGCCGCCCAAAGCCGTGTGGCCAGCACATATGCCAGCCGAGCCGCCAGCAGGCACAAGGCCGCCGCCAGCGCGAGCACCACCCAGTAAAGCAGCCGCTGGCGGAAGCCCATCCCCCGCGGGCCGAGCAGAAAGCGCCAGAGGCGCGCAACGATGCCCGCCTCTGCAGGGCCGGGTTCGGTGAACCAGCTTCTGACCTTGCCGAGCAGCGTCTTGCGATTGGCGGCGTCATAGGCCACCACCAAGTGCGTCCACTGGAATTGCAGGAAGTCGAGATAGGCACGCAGCCCAGCAAACCGCCTGCCGGTGCGCCGTTCGTCAGCGCTGCGTGGCGGCGTGGGATCGAAAACGACCCAATCGCGGTCCGGGACATACACCTCCACCCAACTGTGTGCGTCGCTGCCGCGTACACAATAGAAGCCGCCTACTTGGTTGTACTCGCCTCCTTTGTAGCCGGTGACGACGCGAGCGCGCACGCCGGCCAACTGACACATCACCGCCATGGCCGAGGCAAAGTACTCGCAGTGACCCCGCCTACGGTGGAACAAGAAGTCTTCGATAGGCTCCCGATCGGGGTCGGCGTCGGATTGATCGAGCGTATGGGCGAACTGCGCGGAGCTGAGATAGTCGCAGATGTGCCTGGCGATTGCGTCATCGTCGGCCGAGCTGTTTGGATCGCGGACCTCGGCCGCGAGCCGCTCGGACAGTCGTCGGACCCGATGCGAAACCGGAATCTGATCGGGCTGAATCCGCCCCGAAGTGTCGTCGGCCCGGCGCTGCTGATCCAGCATGGCCGCTAGCCGGCCCGAGACGGCCATCGGGCTGCCAACCGTGTAGCGCCGCGTGCCGGCTCGGCCACGGACCTCGACAGAGAGCGTCTGATCCCGCGCCCAGCGCTTTACCTCTTTCAAATCCGGCGACATGAAGAGGACGGCAGGGTATATGGCGAACAGATAGGGCTCATCAAATTGCTCGAGCCAGTAGTGCTGATATAGCAAATCATCCCCCGAGCGCTGGCCATAAGCAGAAACCAATGACGTCGGCCCGTCCGGGCGGAGGGGCAAGGTGGCTACGGAATGGCGGGCCGACGTCCGCTTCCACTGATAGTGCGGACGGGCTGCGCCTCGACGCGGTTGTGTTGTCGGCGCCACCTGCTCGTACCGATCGAAGGTCAGTCCGCGAAAGTACGGCACGTACGCTTGCTTGCCGATCGGCTGACCCGCTCGCTCAAGTTGCACGTGCATGACGACCTGACGGCTGCGCATGATGCGTCCGATCTGCCCGAAGCCCAGGTGGCTCGTGAACCCTGTCACGGCCAGTTGGCCGGACGCCTCCCACGCCGCTAACAGCCCCCCGCCGACGCGCGGAAACAGCAGGAAAATCGCAAGTCCGATCAGCAGAACGCCGAGGCCGGTGCTGACTGAAAGGCGCACCACTCCCGGCATCGGCCCGGCACCGACGCTCGATGCATCCGGCTTCAGTCCTGCGTCGCGACGGCGCCTTAGGAGCTCGTCGGCCTCGCACTTGAAATGCAGCAGCATCAGCGCGTAGATACCGAGAGTAAGGAACACCGCCAGCGTAATGGGATAGACGATCGTGGCGTTAACGATGGCCCCGATCACCATCAATAGCAACGAGACCACGAGGACCTGGCCGTAGTCGCGGTTCGTTTTCCTTTCGAAGAATTTGCAGATGCATATGATGATGAAGAAGTGGGCCAGGGCCAGGACCTCGGGCACCTTGTACACGTACCACTCGATCACCACGGCGACCGCAGCAGTGACAGCCGCGACTGTGACCACGGGCCTCGCCACCATCGAACGGTCCGTTCGTTCAACCAGCAGCCAACTGAGCACGGCGGCAGCGACCAGGCTGACGAGCATTGCATAGGATTGGTCAGCCACCGTGACAGGCACGGCGCTCGTCACCACGAGAACGAGAACAAGAACCTTGAACCGTTGCTGCGGGATCATCTTCTCGCGCTACACCGTGGCCGTGGCCTCGACAGACGAAACGCGGGCGTCAAACACGGCTTGAAAAGACGGTCCGTCGGCTGAGAGGACGGTCGTGTCTGCTCCTCGGCTGATCAGCATGCCGGCTGCCCGTCGGACTTGATCGTCCTCGTGTGCAGCGATCAGCAGACCTCGGCCTTGCCATCCGGGCGACCATCGCAGCCGTGAGATCACGTGCGCTGGCGAGACGGCGTCAGAGGCCCTCAGCGTGGCCAACTCACGCAGCATCTTCTGCCGATAGACGCGTCCGCAGGCGGGCGGCAGGACGACGACAGGATCCCCCGTGCCGATCAGTCCCACGGGAAAGCCTCGCTCCAGGGCAGCGCAGCCGATGGTGGCGGCGCAGCTAATGGCCAACTCACGAAGCTCGGCCGCCGCTGAATCACCGGGGGCGCGCCTGGTGTCCACGACGAGCAACAGGTGGTGCGGTGGGGGGCAGAGCATTTCTCGTACGACGAGTTGTCCGGTCCTGGCCGACCGCCGCCAGTGAATCCATTTGGGGCTGTCGCCGGAGCGATACTCGCGGACGCCGTAGAACTCCTCGCTGCCACCTTTGCGGTCGCCTAGCTGCTCGCCGCCCGGCCGACCACGACGAGAACGGCTAACGACGTCCCGGCGAAGCCTGCCAAGCGCGGGATAGATCGTCATCTCGTGCGGAATCCGCGTTGTGGTGAACTTGGCGAACAGGCCGAACGGAAACCGCGTCGCCACACGAATCTGGTCGAACTTGAGTGCGCCGCGCCGCGTAACGACCACCGGCACGTCAACGACCACACTCCGGCCGGGGCCGAGCACGGGTACGTAGGCTTCAGGCGAGCTGAGGGTCCGGTCCGGGTCGAGCAGATCCCGAAGATGCAGCGAATAGGATCGTCCGAGCCGGCGATGGCTGCGGATTCGGTAGCGGACGACGAACGGCTCGCCCGTTGCGGCCGCGTCGGGGGCCCGGCGAGTGACCGACAGCCTCCTTAACGACAAGGAGCTAATCAGCCCGCTCGCCAGCACGGCCCCCATGCACAGGCCAAACACCAGGAACAGCAGGCTTGCCTCGCTGTTCATGGCAGCCAGGCCGATCAAGATCGAGACGAGGATGAACAGAATGCCACCTAGGGTGAACTGGAACCCCTGAGCTGACGGACGCCGTTTGCGCATGTGGGCAATCGGCTCTGAAGACTCTCCGTCGGCTGGGGGGTCCTCGTCACCGCGGCTACGCGGAGGCTGGGCTTCAGCATGAAGGCCCGCCCTGAAGGCATCCGCCCCAAACGCTCGCGCCGAGGCAGCGTCGGATCGAGGGCCCTTCGGTCCGACGGCTTGGGGGGTCTCGGACCTCTCTGGGCTTGACTGGACCGCACGCCCTCTGACCTTCATAAGGGTTCACCCCGGTTTGGCCGGTGGCTGAGCACCCCTTCCGGGTCAAGGTTCGCCGACCCGGCGGGTCAAGCAACTCAAGCTGGACAGGGCACCCGCTCGACGATCTGCGTCAGTATCTGATCGTTGCTGGCGGTGTGGCCGTCGTGCAGGTAAGACTTACCGACCACCCGATGGGCGCAGACCGGGACGACGTAAGACTTGATGTCATCGGGTACGACGTAATCTCGTCCGTCAGAGAGGGCGGCTCCCTGGGCAGCTCGAATCAGCGACAAGGTCCCGCGGGGCGAGACACCCACCTCCAGATGCTCGTGCTCCCGGGTCGCTTCGACGATGTCGAGCGCGTAGCTGATCAAGGCATCGTCGATCCGAACCGTGCCCGCGAGGTCCTGCAGTGCGACCACGTCGTGGCGAGTCATCACCGAACGCAGCGAGTCGAGATGGTCACGGTCGGGCTGTTCGCGGAGGATACGGCGCTCGACCTCCCTAGCCGGGTACCCGATGCGGATACGCAGGGCAAAGCGGTCCAACTGATTCTCGGGCAGAAAGTAAGTCCCTTCGAACTCGAACGGGTTCTGCGTGGCGATGACGAAGAAAGGCCGCTCCAGTGGTATCGACCTGCCATCGACGCTCACTTGCGACTCGTTCATCGCTTCGAGCAAGGCCGACTGCGTGCGCGGCGTTGTCCGATTGATCTCGTCAGCCAGCACCACGTGGGCGAAGATCGGACCGCGCTTGAACTCGAAGTTGCCGATCTTCTCGTTGTACACGCTGACGCCAAGGATGTCGGACGGCAGCAAATCCGGGGTAAGTTGAAGTCGCGAGAAGGTGCAGTCGATACTCCGAGCCAGCGCACGGGCCAGCACCGTCTTGCCCACGCCTGGAACGTCTTCGACGAGTATGTGGCCGCGACTCAGCAGCCCGACCAGCAATTGAGAAACGGCCTGCGACTTGCCGAAAAACACACTCTCGATACTCTCACGCAGCCGTGCGAGCTTGTCGAGAAGGTGCCGCGTTTCCACCGCGTCCGCCGAGCTCATCATGGTGCTCCTGACCGACGACGTCGCGCAAAGCTCATTATAAACCTAAACGCGCAACAAATTGGGAAAAAGTGCGATTAGCGTTGAGCAGAACCGAGCCCCGCAGCGTGAGCAACCAGCCGTAGTGATAGGGGAGAACGGCCGAAGAACTTCAGCTGGGTCGGTCCTGCCCGTCAGAAGAGCACATCAATCTTGTCGGCCAGCCCCAGACGACCGGCTTCGGCCAGGACGCGGGCGCGGAGGCGCTGCTCGTAGCGTGCGGTCTCGCGTCGATCGAAGAGGACCGTTCGGCACGCGGCTAGGCGTACGGGGTCGGTTCGCTGGAGCCACGAACTCAAGCAAGGCCAGACGCCCCACCGCAGGTTGACTCGATCTATGCAGATTTGCTCAACGGCAAGCTCCGCTAAAGCCTCCAACAGCGAGCGGACGTTCTGCAGACTATCCGTGAGCCCCGGTAACAGAGGCGCTAGCATGGCGTAGGTTCGCAGTCCGCTCGCCGCCGCCCGACGCAGGATCGTGAGGCGGTCCTCGCTGGGACTCGCGTGCGGCTCGATCTGCTCACGCAACGACTCGTCGATCGTCGTGAGAGTTACTCCAACAAGCACACGGTCGCTGCGCCGAAGCAGATCCAGATCGCGGAGGACTAGGCTGCTCTTTGTCAGGATGTGCAGCTCAAATCCGTTATCGAGCAGAGGTCCAAGACAGCGGCGCGTCAGCTCGTATTGTTGCTCCAGCGGCTGCCAGCCGTCGCAGACCGAACTGACGAAAACGCTTCCGGGATAGAGGCGTTTGCGCCGAAGTTGCCGGGCGAGCACATCGGGAGCGTTGACTTTGGCGTCCACGAACGTGCCCCACGGCTCGCCGGGGTGATGGAAGCGGCCCATGAACCGCGCGTAGCAGTAGCGACACGCGTGGGCGCAGCCGGTATAACAATTCAAGGCGTAGTCGCAGATCCCTGAGCGAACCAGGACGGACTTGCATTGGGTCTCGCGCACGCGCGGAATGGCTCTACGCGATTCACAGGACTTCGTAAGCGCTTCAGACATGACCAGTCCGACCTTGCACGCCTCGTCAGCATCCTTAGTATACCACCCATCTGAGCGAAGGGAGGCGATACTGCCAGAGCCACCCCAACAGCTGTAAGTGGCGAGTTCCCTGCCCGATAGCGACGGACGCCGGTTGGCCCAGCTGCCCCGAGCGGCTCTCGATCAGCACGCTCAGTCGGAGCTTCGCAGGTCACACATGAGTCCCACGCACAAGCAACCCGGCCGTAGGATCCTGTTTGTTTGCGCGGCCAACGAGAACCGCAGCCCCACCGCCGAGGCCGTCTTCAGGCGAATGCTTATGGCTCAAGGCAAGATGGAAGGTGAAGACTTCGATGTGCGGTCGGCTGGCCTGTGGGCGTGGAGCGGCGTGAGCATGACCCAGAGGATCGCCGACTGGGCCAACGAGATCTACGTGATGGAGGATGGACAACTGGCCGAGCTGTGCCGCCGCTACGGCGAGCTGAATGCACGTACAGCCGTATTGGACATACCCGACGTGTACGAGCGGGATGACCCTCACCTCGTCGTGCATTTGCAGAAGCAACTCAAGGCATATTTGTGAAGAGGGCGGGCGACGCGGCGCGATGCCCCGTGAATGCGAAACCTTGGTCGGCTGCTGCGGGTGGGCAGAGTCGCAGTCGGCGTATTTCGCTGAATTCCGAGCGATCGAGATCCAGCAGAGCTTCTACCAACCGCCAAGGCTGAGCACCGCGCGTCGGTGGCGGGAGGCTGCACCTGCTGGGTTCGCGTTCTGCATGAAGGCGTGGCAGCTTATCACGCATGAGCCGAGCAGCCCGACGTACCGCCGGCTGAGCAAACCGATCCCACCGGGCAGGAAGGCCCGCTACGGAGGCTTTCGTGGAACCGCCGAGGTCCGGCAGGCTTGGCAGGTCACGCGCAACCTCGCCGAGGTGCTGGCAGCTCGCGTGGTGCTCTTTCAGTGTCCCGCGAGCTTCAGCCCGATCCAAGAGAACGTGGATAACCTCTGCAGGTTCTTCGAGCAAATTGACCGCAGCAGCATGCTTGCCGCCTGGGAGCCGCGGGGCGCGTGGCAACCACACCAGATCCGTGATCTCTGCGCGCGGCTCGACCTCATCGACGCCGTCGACCCGTTCGTCCGTTCCGCCACGAACCCGCGAGCCTGTCGCTATTGGCGCCTGCACGGCATCGGCGGATACCGCCACCGGTTCACCGATGACGATCTGGAGACGCTCCGCGGCCAGCTGACAACGATGCCAACCTTCGTGATGTTCAACAACGTCTCGATGCTGGCTGACGCCAGACGCTTTCGAGACCTGCTGCGAGCGTAAGCGGCGGCAGCGCAGGCGCTGCAGACCGGGTCGTCTGAGCTGGGGAGTAGCTCGCGCGGTCGCAGTACACCGCTGACCACGAGAATTCTTGCGAGACGATTCGATATTCTGAAACAGATTCGCTTGACTTGTCCGTTCTGTGGGGTATAGTGAGCTCATAGCCTCGGCAGGAGGTCTGTACGTAATGGTGACAAGAACGACCAATATGCATCTGAAGCAGGTGTGCTGGCCCGCGGGCGGCGGTTGCGTTTGCCGCACTCATGCGGGTTGGTTCGCACCGCGAGGAGGTTGGCCGTAAGGGTCGATACGTTTGTCGAGCGTTCTTCAAGCCCTGCGGCCCCAAGAGGTTGCAGGGCTTTTTTGTTGGTTTTATCGAAATAGGGTAATGGGACTAATTCTCTTGAATCCCTTGTAAATGCTATAAAGTGCGGTTCGACATTTTTATGGCTAAATTTGCTTTCAATGAGTCATCAGCCTTTAATAGAATATTTCAATCGAATTGAGCCGCTTAATGAAGAAGAAATTTCAATTATAAAAAATTTATTCTATCCACGCACACTAAAAAAACGTGAGTTTCTTCTTTCTGAAGG
>CAYGAN010000216.1:0-5109 GCA_964347585.1 uncultured Planctomycetales bacterium
CGCGTGACCGCCTATTTGCTGCGAAGCGGCTTTTCCCCGGCCGACGCCGACGACCTGGCGCAAGAGATTTTCGTTTGCGCCTTCAACTCGCTGGGTACCTTCGATGCCGCGCGCGGTAGCTTCAGCCCTTGGTTGGCAGCGATAGCCCGCAACATCGTGCGCAAGCATTGGCGACGGCGCAAAGAACCCGAGAACTTCGATCCCGAACTGGCAGAGGCGATGTTTGCTTCGCCCGAGAATCCCGGTCAGGACCTTCTCGCCCGCGAGGAGATCGAAGCGGTCCGTGCGTGCGTGGATGCGCTGCCGCCGGAGCTCGCCGACATCGTCCGCTTGCGATACGTGGACGGCCGAACGATGCGGGGGATCGCCGCTGCTGCGAACATGCCGGAAGCGACGGTCCGGCTCCGGCTCAAGGAAGCCGTGGCCATCGTGGAAAGGTGCCTGAGAAGCAAAGGCATACTGGAGTAGGCTCGCCGGACATGCGCAGCCCGCCGGGCTTGTGGATATAGGGTAGATGGGATCATGAGCGAAGAATCTGACAGTCCGAAGGACCGGGTGGAACGCTTGCTTCGCCAGTGGGGCACCGTCGAAGCCGTGCGGGAGGCCACCGCGCGCGCCACACAAGCGCCCCTCAGGCGGACCGCGGGCCATCTGGCTGTGTTGCGATGGGTGCCGGTAGCTGCTGCAGCGCTGCTGCTCGTGGCAGCCGTTGGCGTGTTTGTCGCCTCACGAGTTCGCCAAGCTCCCGAGCCCGTACTCGCCTTGCGTGAAGCGACACCCCCACAGGAAATCAAGGAGCTGCACACAGAGCTTGCCCATGTCCAGGACGAGCTACGGCGCAGCCAGTCTGCCCTGACAAAAGCGAAGCGAGAACTCGCCGTTCAGGCCGACAGACTCAAAGCGGCACTGGCGCACTTCGAGGAGGAGAAAGCCGATCTGATCGCGCGTGCTGAGCAGGAGCGGACCGAACTCAGGCAGAGCGTCACCGAGAAGGAAAGCCAGCTCAATGCGGCTCTGGCCGAGCTGAAGGATGCCAGGAGCCGGATCGAAACCACAAGCCAGCAACTTGCCTCATCGCGCGAGGAGCTGGTCGAGGCCCGCAAGCAGTTCGCTGCCCAGACCGAGCACCTGCGCGCCATGCACAGCCAAGCCGTCGCAGCCAGGCGGGAGGTCGAGATTCAACTGACATCGCTAAGGGACCAGCAAGCCGAGATGATGACGCACAGCCGCCTGATCCAGCGATGCGCTGCGCTTCGTGGCGCCGCACACAGCGAGACCACGAGACAGTTGCTCGACAAGCTGGAGGTTGTGCTGACGCGATTGGATCTCTTAGACGCCCAAGATACTGATGCGGTAGCATCATTCGCGAGGTCGGTTCGCAGGGCCGGCCTGCTCCAACAGATCGAGGACGTGTTGGCTGCAACCGAGGAAGGACCCGAAGTGCAGACGTGGCTGTTCGAGGCACAGCTTATTCTGATAGGAGCGGCACGTGTGGGCTAGGTCGATCCGCTGGCTGCTGACGACGCTCGGGGCGACGATGTTCGGATGTCAGTTCAACATGGCTCAGTACGAGCGGCGCTCAATTGACCAAGTCCGCGAGCGAGATAGGGAAGCTTTCAACGAGGCCGTCGCACGCGTGGCGGAACTGCGCTATGACGAGGCAGCTGAAAGCTTCGCACGCTTGATTGAGCGTTTCGAGTCCGTTGAAGACCGAGCACGTGCGGCCGAGGCAATGTTCTGGTTGGCCTACTGCCACGAGAAACAAGGGCGGATAGCCGAGGCAACGGCGCTCTACAATCGCCTTCTCCAAGCGCACCCTCGAGCACCCGCCTGCCGCCAGGCCAAGCAGCGCCTGTCTCTCCTCCCGAACCACCCCGCATCTGATGCCGACGAGACCGACCCGCCACGCCGATGATTCCCTATTCCCTCATGGGAGCCGCACCACCAAGGCACACGACGGGACCTCGTCCGCGGCTGGGCCCGATTTGAAGCGAGCCTATCGCTGCGCTGCTGCGCGGAGCCTTTCGGCGTTGGATCGATACCCTAGTCGCGCCGCAGCACGACGGACACCGGCCATCCGCTCCGGGACAAGTCCCGCAAACCAAACACTTTCCCCACCCCTGCGAGACCGACTCTCAAGTACGCCGGCCCGGGCAACAGCAGGTGGAATGGGCAAGCATCAGCTTGCCCGTGGCATCGCAGTAGCACTGCTCCGGCGGGTATCCCTCAGGGGTGCCGGTCTGGCCGCCTTGCGAAGACGAGCAGGTTCTCGGAAAGACCACGGCCGCGGCTGCCAACTGGAACCCCGGACTGTGGACCTGTATCATGATCGTTGGGCACGAGGTAGTTGCGACTCGCTTACTCTGGGACGAGATGAGTGTGCGGTTTCACGTCGTCAGCATCGGCACCCTCAGCCGCAACCGCTTCTGGAACGAATCGCACGCGGTCCGCGCCGCTCATGCGACCACAACGCTCGTGCGTGACGAAGATGAGCTCATCCTCGTGGACCCGTCCGTGCCGGCCGAGCTCATGCAGCATCGGTTGGACGAGCAGGCCGGCGTCAAGCCTGCTCAGATCAATGTCGTCTTCCTGACCACGTTCCGTCCGGTCCATCGTCGCAGCCTGAGCCTATTCGATAAAGCCGACTGGCTCATGCACACGGTCGAGTTGGAGGCTATGCGCTCCCACCTGCAGACGCTCGCGGCAGCGGCTGAGGCGAGCGGCCGAAGCCCGGATCAACTTGTCCAGGAAGAGATCGCTCTTCTCGAACGGATTCGCGCCGCCCCGGACAAGCTGACGCCCTGCGTGCACCTGTTCCCGAGCCCCGGGCCGACCCACGGGGCGAGCAGCTTGCTCTTGGTGCCCCCCACCCGTACGATCGCGCTGGCCGGCGACGTCGTGATCAACCGTGACTATTTCGAGCACGGCCAGGTCTTCGAGCAGTGCGCCGACGCCGACCGAGCCCGAGAGTCCTTCGCCGAGCTCGTCGAGATCGCCGATATCATCGTCCCGGGGCACGACAATGTGATCGTCACGGGCGCCTAAGAGGCTCCGCCCCCGGCCGGTCAGGCGGGCGGTGAGCGATCGATCGAGCCGACTGTGCACGACATCGCACTCTTGCGACCCTATACTTTAGCTTTGCTACGACCGATTCCGGCAGCGCAACTCTTCGCCTCCGACTCGCGCTCTCTTAGGCAACAACCGACAAGAGGCCTGCTGCTTGACACCGCTCGCTGTGCAGGATACGCTCGGATTGGACACGCGGCCGTGTGAAAGGAAGGCCATGGAAGTCCGAATGGACCTTGCCAAGATCGTCATCAGCGAGACCTCCGACCAGCAGGTCATCGTGCTCAGGGAGCGGTCCGGCGAGCGCCAATTCCCCATCCTGATCGGTATTAACGAAGCGGCTGCCATCAAGCGGCGCCTCGACGGCCAGGAAACGATACGACCCTTCACGCACGAGTTGATGGCCAGTATCATCGATTCGCTGGAAGGTGAGGTGGAGAAGATCGTCATCAACGATTTGCGGGATCACACGTTCTTCGCAAAGTTGGTCATCCGTCACGGCGGCGAATTGGTCGAGGTGGACTCCAGGCCGTCGGATGCTATAGCCCTCGGCGTGGCTGGCGAGATCCCAATCTACGTGGCAGAGCACGTCCTCCGCGAAGTCTGCTGAGATTCCGCCGCCCGGCGCGACACCCATGGCGCCGCATGCGGCGGGTATCTGGCGTCGCGCATCGTGATTGAGCCCCGGTTCTTTCCCGAAGTCGAGGCGTTTGTTTCGCAGCTGGACGGTGCCTTGGCCGTCCAATTGCCAGCGCGTTTGCCGCGCTTGCTCGTCAGGGCGCCAGCGCGACTCGACGTAATGGGAGGGATAGCCGACTACACCGGCTCGCTCGTGCTAGAAGCCACCCTCGACCGAGCCGTCGTTATGGCCGCCCAGCGCCGCGACGATCAGCATGTGCTGATCGTCTCACGCCGCCCGCCGCAGAGCGACCAACCCAGCCAGTGCCGTTGGCCTTTGTCTGCGCTGTACCAGGGCCCCGACCGGCTCGCCAGTCCGCAGGCCTTTGCCGCCCATTTCGATCAGGCCTCCTGCCCGTGGGCGAAATACGTGGCCGGTGTCCTGTTCATGCTCCTCAAACACGCCAGGCTGTTGCACCTGGGCGGCGGCGCCACCTTCGTCTTCGATTCCACGATTCCCCCGGGCGCAGCCGTCGCTTCATCCGCAGCCATCGAAGTCGCAACCTGCCTGGCGACCTGCGCTCTGTACGACGTCGAGCTTGAGCCGCTCGAAGCCGCACGGATTTGCCAACAGGCCGAGAACGTTATCGCTGGTGCTCCCTGCGGCATCATGGATCAGGTCACGTGCCTGCTGGGCCAGCCAAACACGCTTCTCCAAATCCGCTGCCAGCCGCACGATGTGCTCGGTCCGCTCGAGCTGCCCGAGGGGACAGCCGTTATGGGCGTCAACAGCGGCGTTCGCCACAGCATCGGCGGCAAGAAGTACATCGATACGCGCGTCGCTGCCTTCATGGGCCATCGTATGATCTGCCAGTGGATCGACTCCGAGACCGGACCGCAGGTCGAGCCGCCTGCGTATCTGGCCAACGTCACGCCGGTGGATTTCGTCAAGCAGTTTCGCGACCGGCTTCCGACGAAGATCAAGGGTGCTGACTTCCTCGATCAATTCGGCCACACCGAGGATGACGTGACCTGCGTCGACCCCGATCGCATCTACAAAGTCCGCTCGCGCACTGAGCACCACGTTTACGAAAACGCCCGCGTGCATCGATTCGCCGAACGGCTGAGCTATGCCCGTCGCACCGGCCAGCGCGATGCACTCGTCGAGGCCGGCCAACTCATGTACGCTTCTCACTGGAGCTACGGTCAACGCTGCGGGCTGGCGACGATCGAAACCGATCTGCTCGTCAACCTTATTCGGGGCAGAGACTCGGCTGCAGGCTTCTACGGTGCCAAGATCACTGGAGGCGGTGCCGGCGGCACGGTCGCGGTCCTTCTGGACGACACCGAGCAAGCCCACGCCGAGCTTGATGAGGTTGGTCGGCACGCCGGAAGTCTCGGACACCCGGTCGATCACGAGCACCG
>CAYGAN010000216.1:5119-7642 GCA_964347585.1 uncultured Planctomycetales bacterium
GAGGTTGTTTCAGCTTACGAGCAGAAGACCGGCCGGGTGGCCGAGATTCTTGCCGGCACGTCGCCGGGTGCGCTTGCCTTCGGGGTCAGGAAGCTCTGACTGAGTCCGTTCGTTGACGCCCGGCCCTGGCTTTCGCAGCCCCTTTTACGCCAGTGGGAAGGCTGCTTGTGACGCCGGTGCGCAATGCTGTGAGTATGCGGGCCCGGCGATCTCGCAGCCCGGTCCGCCCAGTCCGGGGTCCTTGCAGCGACAAGACCCGATTCGGATTCCGAAGCGCTCGCCCCACAGTTGCCAGGCGTGCGTAACGGCGGAGTGGCCTGTGCCACTGCTCTTGAACAGTGTTAGAATGCCGTCCATCAAAAAGCGCCGCGGGGTGTGCCACTGCTCTTGAGCAGTGTCTTGACGCCATCGGCCGCTTCAGGGAGGCAAGAATCCACCGCATTTCGTAACGGCCTGCACGGGGATGCAGCTAACACTGCTCAAGAGCAGTGGCACACTCCCCAACCCGTCTCTCCACCGATCAACTCATCCCGTCTCGGACGCTGAGAATGCCTTCTCAAAGCTGAACACTTCCCCGTTGACATCGACGCTGATGGAATCACCGTCGGCGAATTGGCCGGAAAGCAGTCGCCGCGCCAGCGGGTTCTCGATCTCCTGTTGGATCAGGCGCTTGAGCGGCCGGGCCCCATAGACCGGATCGTAGCCGTCAACGGCCAGCTTCTTCTTGGCCGCGTCGGTCAGCTCGACCGAGATCTTGCGCTCCGCCAGTCGATCCCGCAGGTACCGCAACTGGACCTCGACGATCTCAGCCAGATGCTCGCGCGTCAGGCGGTGGAAGATGATGACCTCGTCGATGCGGTTGAGGAACTCCGGTCGGAACTCGCGCTTGAGGGCCTCGCGGACGTTCATCTCGATCTCGAGGTCGGTCCCGCCGGACTCGGAGAGCTTCTGAATGTACTCGCTGCCGATGTTGCTGGTCATGGCGATGATCGTGTTCTTGAAATCGATCGTCCGGCCATGCCCGTCCGTCAGGCGGCCGTCGTCGAGCACCTGCAGCAGCACGTTGAACACGTCGGTGTGAGCCTTTTCGACCTCGTCGAACAGCACGACGCAGTAAGGCCGGCGATGCACCGCCTCGGTCAGCACGCCGCCCTCCTCGTAGCCCACGTAGCCCGGCGGCGCGCCGATCAGCCGAGCAACAGTGTGCCGCTCCTGGAACTCGCTCATGTCGATGCGGACGAAAGCGGCTTCGTCGTCGAAAAGAAACTCCGCCAGTGCCCGGCACAGCTCGGTCTTGCCGACCCCGGTCGGGCCAAGGAACAGGAACGAGCCGATCGGCCGATTCGGATCGCCCAGTCCGGCCCGGCTGCGGCGGACCGCGTCGCTGACCGCGCGGACGGCCTCGTCCTGGCCGACTAGGCGATCGTGCAGGCGGTCTTCCATCTGCATGAGCTTTTCCTTCTCGCCCTCCAGCAGACGTGACACAGGCACGCCGGTCCATCGGCTGACGACCTCGGCGACCTCCTCGGCCGTTACCTCTTCGTGGACCAGGCCCTTGCCGTCGGCCTGAAGCTCGGTGAGCTTCTTTTCGGTCTGCTCCAGACGGGCTTCGAGCTCGCGAATCTCGCCGTACTGGATCCTCGCCGCCCGCTCCAGATCGCCGGTGCGCTGGGCGTTCTCTAGCTCGGTCTTCTTGGCGTCGATCTGCTCCTTGATTGACTTGATCTCACGCAGCGCGCCCACCTCGTTCTCCCAGCGGGCCGTGAGCGACGAGTTCCGCTCGCGCAGTTCCGCCAGTTGCTTCTCGACCGCTTCCAGATGCTGCTTCGAGCCCGCGTCCTTTTCCTTCTTGAGCGCCTCGCGCTCGATCTCGAGCTGCATGATCCGGCGGCGGATCTCGTCCAACTCGGACGGCAGCGAATCGTTCTCGATCCGCACGCGCGAAGCGGCCTCGTCGATCAGGTCGATGGCCTTGTCCGGCAGGAACCGGTCGCTGATGTACCGGTGCGAGAGCACCGCGGCAGCCACCAGCGCCGAGTCCTGGATGCGCACGCCATGGTGCGCGTCGTACCGCGGCTTGAGTCCGCGAAGGATCGCGATCGTGTCCTCAACGGTCGGCTCGCCGACGTACAAAGGCTGGAAGCGTCGCTCGAGCGCCGCGTCCTTCTCGACGTGCTTGCGGTATTCGTCCAGCGTCGTCGCGCCGATGCACCGCAGCTCGCCACGAGCAAGGGCCGGCTTCAACAGGTTGCCCGCATCGACTGCTCCCTCGGCCTTTCCGGCCCCTACAATAGTGTGCAATTCGTCGATAAACAGAATGATTTCACCCTCGGCTGCTTCAACCTCCTTGATTACGGCTTTGAAACGATCTTCAAATTCCCCCCGGTATTTGGCACCAGCGATCAGAGCGCCCATGTCCAGAGCGATCAGGCGACGGTTTTTCAGCGTTTCGGATACATCCCCCACCACAATTCGCTGCGCCAGACCTTCAACAATCGCCGTTTTACCGACTCCCGGTTCTCC
>CAYGAN010000217.1:0-7565 GCA_964347585.1 uncultured Planctomycetales bacterium
GGTGGGTCCTTGACCCACCTTCTGGATTCCGCATGTTCCGACTCGTGCCGACCGTGAATGGCAGGCCGGCCCTGGTCAAGAGCGCGACATATGCCGCCACCGGGTCAAACGACCTTAGGCACCACATACGGCGAACGATAGTTTCGGCTGAGCATCGCGTTCGCCTCGTCATCACCGACGAATCGTTCTGACTCGGGGTCAAACTCCAGGGTTCTGCCAGTCCGATACGCGATATTGGCCAGGTGCGGAATCACGCAGGACTTGTGTCCTTCCTCGATGTCGGCCACCAGCATCTTGTGGTTGCGGCTACGCACCGCGTCGAAGAAGTTCTTGAAATGAGGCACATCCATCATCGGATCGGTGAAGTCGGACTTGGCCGGGCCGGGCGTGCGGTGCCGCCCTAGATACGTATGAAAACTGCTGTAGTCCGGGATCACCATGTATCCTTCGCTGCCGAAGAAGATCACGCCCACGGTATTCTTCTTGTCCACGAATGGGAACTCAGCTCCCATGCCGGCTTCGTGATTCGTGTACCAGTGGCGGACCTCGAACTGCAACAGGGCGTTCCTGTCGGCGTACTGGAAGGCAAAGAGTTGGACATTGGGCGTTTCGAGGTCCTCGTCCTTGTGCACGAATCTTCCGCCCATGGACTGCACCTTCGTCGGATGGGCATCAAGGCCCAGACCCCAGCGCATCATGTCCATCTGATGGATTCCCTGGTTGCCAATCTCGCCGCTTCCGAAATCCCACAGTTGATGCCAGCCGTTGTGCCGGAGTTTTGCGTACGCCTGCTTCGGCGCCGGGCCCACCCACATATCCCAGTCCAGGCCCTTCGGTGCGGGTTCCTCGAGCAGAGGTCCGCGACTGGGCCTCAGCTTGAACGAGATGCCACGGGCCATGTACACCTCGCCGATCACACCGTTCTGGAGGCGCCGCAGACCCTCACGGATATTCGCGCTGCTTCGGCACTGAGTTCCGTGCTGCACGATTCGGTTGTACTTGCGGGCCGCCTCGATCATCTTGCGGCCCTCGAAGATATTGTGCGATCCAGGCTTTTCTAGGTAAACGTCTTTGCCCGCCTGACAGGCCCAGATCGTTCCGAGCGCGTGCCAGTGGTTCGGGGTCGCGTAGGAAACAACGTCGATGGATTTGTCATCGAGCAGCTTGCGGAGATCAGTGAACTTCGCGACCTTCTTGCCGCTTTGCTTCTCGTATTCGGCGGCTCGCGCGTGCAGGACTGTTTGATCAACATCGCAAAGGGCGGCAAGTTCGACGTTCTCCCCGGCTAGGCCGTGGAGCACTTCGATATGACGCTTACCCCTGGCACGGATGCCGACGACCGCCGCTCGGATGCGATCGTTCGCTCCAGTCCGTGCTCGGACGGCAGACGCAGCAGCAAGTGTTGACGCGAAGGCCGCCGCCGAGGCCGTGGACCCGATGAACTCTCGTCTGGTTGGCTTGGACATGGACGTCTCCCTTATCCTTGATCCCGAGAATCGTCAGTCGCAACCTCGCAATCCGCTTGACCGGTAATTGTCCGCCATCTACGCCCTGGCAGCAAGACCATGTGTACCTTCCCGGCCACAAGCCCTTGAATGTCCGGCCGCGCAGAACCGGACAAGGCCCCGGGCATATCCGCGGGTCGAGGGGAGAAGGACCTGAGTCAGAACACGCAGGCTGATGAACGACACTGTCGTTCTCATCAAATGGCTGCAGACGCCGTTCGTACGGTGTGCGCACGCTACGAGCGGATGGAACCGTGACCGACGGGCTGCCCCGCAGAGGACCAAGAGATGCGGTGCGGATATTGGCGGCTGCTTGCATGGAAGCTTCAAGTCGCGGCGTTCTCGCGCTCCTGCAAGGAGAATCGATCGGGCTGGCCTCGTCCGGGCGAGATACGTGGAGAAGATCACCCCAACTGCTTGGCCGGTGCGCTCACCGAGGCTGGAGTCTGGACACGTCCTGCGGGGGCGCGTAGATTCCTTTCTCAATGGCCCCTCTGCGGGACAAGCTTGATGGCGTGGTCACCCGCGTGAATGACGGGGCGGCCCTCCGCCCGTCTCACACATGGCCTGAGTGCATCAGCGCCGTAGGCCGCGGCCGCGACAGACACAGCCAACATCGCATTGGCGGCAGAGCTCTGCGGGACCGCGGCTGAGGATGACAGATGGATGTGGCAAGCATGCGGAGGGTTGACCGGTGGCTGGGCGTCCCGCTATGCGCATCGCTAACACTGGTTCGCAGACTGAGCGACCTCGTCAAGCGGAGCCGGCCGGGGCCACCGCGTCGTATCGTGTTCGTGAAACTGGCTGAGCAGGGCGCGACCGTCCTGGCCTATGGGGCGCTTTGCAGGGCGACCGAGATGGTCGGCCGTGAGAATGTGTTTTTTCTGGTCTTCTCGGAGAACCGTTTCATCCTGGACGTGATGCAAGTACTTCCGGAGGAGAACGTCATCACAATCCGCGCGACGGGCGCGCTTCGCGTTCTGGTGGATGCTCTGCGCGCGGTCTGGCGGATGCGGAAGGAAAGGGTCGACTCGGCCGTCGATTTCGAGTTCTTCGCAAGGTCGTCGGCCGTTCTGGCCTTTCTGAGCGGCGCCCAACGGCGGGTCGGATTCCACTCGTTCGGCGGGGAGGCATCATACCGGGGCGATCTGATGACCCACCGTCTGTCGTTCAACCCGTTCCTCCATGCGACTCAGGTCTTTCTGATGGAGGTGGAAGCGCTGGCTCTTCCGCCCGACAAGTTCCCCGCACTCGATTTGGACCCCCCTTCTGCGGATCAACCACTTCCAGAATTCCGACCCAGCGTCGGGGAAGAAGCGCAGGTGGCCAGGCGGCTACAGGACGCTCTAGGCTGCGAGACGCTGCCGCCGCTGATCCTTCTGAACGCCAACTGCAGCGATCTTCTCCCCCTGCGACGGTGGCCGACAGAGCGATACGTGCAGCTCTCTCGCCGGTTGCTGCGGAAGTACCCTGAGATCGGCATTGCCTTCACTGGTGCCCCCGCCGAGGCGGAGGCAGTTCAGCGCATGGTGGACGAGATCGGTTCTAATCGATGCGTGAACGTGGCAGGGCGAACCGCTCTTCGGGAGTTGCTGGTGCTCTACTGTCTGGCCGAGGTGCTGGTCACGAATGATAGTGGACCGGCCCATTTCGCCACGCTGACACCCATCGACATTGTCACATTGTTCGGGCCCGAGACACCCGCCGTGTTCGGCGCCCGCACGCCGCAAAATCACGTCCTCTACTCGGGCGTCGTCTGTAGCCCGTGCGTCAACGCCTACAACGATCGGAGGTCGTCGTGCACCGACAACGTATGCATGCAACGGATCTCCGTGGTAAAGGTTTTCGAGCGGGTCTGCAGCGTGTACGAGAAGAGGCGGGACCGCGTGGGCCGGCACTGATCCTGGGAGAACAGGCCAAGCCGTTCGGGGCTTCGACTCAGGTTATCCTGCAGCCGCGAAGCCTGTTTGGAGCGCGTGGAGACGCGGGGCAAGAGGTGCCAAATCAACGTGGGACGGGCTTGCCGCGGCCGCCGAGTTCTGCGAGGGCTTCCAGATCTTGCGGGGCGATACAGCGGGTCGTAAACGCCCGGCGCCTGATCAGCCACTTGCGAGACGGCGCAGAGTTCCAGGTGCCCGGCGGGCTCGAGGTCCAAGCGAACCAAATGCTTGTCACGGGCTGAGTCCCACGGATGCAGGAAATGGCGCTCCGCTTGCTGCGAGCGGGTGTCAACGCCGAACACCACTACATGCGAGATTGTAGCCGCCTGTTTGACACCGGCGAGCAGTTCCCCACTGTTGCGCGTGCCGAGCGCGAGGTGCTGCCTCTCACTGCTTATCCGGAGCTTAGCGACCGCCGGATTGACCGGATCGCCGACTAGATCAGACGGGCCGTCACCATGATCGGCGCGGCATGACCAGGCTTGCCCAGAGGCCCCGTTCAGCGGAAAGGAACTCACGCCGGCGCTGCACGGTCCACGGTCAAGAGCTTTTGCCTGCTGGTCCCGGAGCGGCATCGATGATCGAAAGACCCGCCGTATTGGTGACAATGACCCAGTCTTTTCTTGAGGTGTCCGGATCACTGTCAACGATGGCGAGGATCTGGCCCGGCGTCCCCGCGAACTGCTTCCACATGTCGTAATGCTTTTTCTCCAGAATGAGAAAAACGGCCTCGTCAGCGCCCAGCGCGCTTTCCGCTCGGTCCAGTACATACAGGTAGATGTCCTCTTTCGCTCCGGACTTCGTCCGGTCAACTATCCGCGTCACGATTTCGCTGGGCTTGACCAGTTGTGTCGAATAGCGTTGGAAGTAGAAATTCAGCCTGGAGTCAGGCTTGCCATCTACCCAATGCACTTTCGCATGCCGGGGGACGCCCGCCTCGTCCAGGGCTAGCGCCAGGCTTCTGGCCTTTTCGGCGTTCTCTATGGCGGGACCACAGACGTACCAGATTGCAAGGAAAGCGGCGATTGCGGCAGTTGCCGTTAGAGCCAGTGCGGTCGAGCCACGGCCCTGGATGTAAACAACGCCCGCAATGAGCAACAGGAAAGAGGCCCCGGCCGCGATGAGCATGGCCTCGAATAGGATGCCCGTCTGATTCGCGCTGCTCAGCCACACGCCGCCGCCGATCAGCCCAGCGACAAGGCCTGCCGCCAACAGGCTCCACAAAGCCCAGGCAAGGCGAGCCGGATTGGCAACGACGATGCTCCGCCGGAACCTCCCGAGCCCGACGGCCCACCAGAACCCCCCGGCCAGGGGAGACCAAGCGTAGAAGCGATCCGCCACTACGCTCATCAGCAGGAGCAGGCCGGGCATTGCCGGCAGAATATAGTAGGGCTTCTTGAACGACATCGCAGACATCGCGACGACACCCATAAGAGCCCACAGGCCCGCAAAGAGCAGCGGCCGGTGTCGGCGAGCGTGCCGCTTGAGCCATGGAGCAGCGATGCCTTCACACAACACATGCAGATACGGCAACACCAGACCGGCAATAACAGGCAGATAGTAGAACCACCCCCGAGGGCGCGTGTCTTCGTAGTGCCCCTGCGCCCGCTGCCAGTACTGCCAGTTCCACAGATCCCAGGCGTGTGGATAGCGCTCCGCTACCCGCCACATCCACGGAATGAACATGAGCCCGAAGAGGAACAATCCAGGCACCAGCCACAGCCGCGTCAACGCGCGAGCGGTCTGCGGCCGCAGCCCACGTAGAAACGATCGCAAGGTTAGACCCCAACTGACGAAACCGCGGCGACTCAAGATGCGCAGCGGTTGATTTGTGTACCACCAGACGGCCAAGGGCCACACTGTGAGGGCGAAAGGCGCGGGCCCTTTGGCCATCATTGCCAGCCCCAGCGCAACGTAGAACAACATCATATGCAGGAAGCGTATCCCTGCACGACCGGTCGTCACGCCGTACCAGAAGTGCAGAAAAGCCCAGGTGCAGCAGCATGTGAGCAGCATCTCGGCTGTCGCGTTGGCCGAGTACAACAGAAGCGCCACGCTCGAACTGGCCATGACGGCAGCTACGATTCCCACGCGCCGGCCAAACATCGAGCTGGCCAGGCGCCATAGGAGCAAGATGGTAATGAAGCCGGACACAGCGCTGGGCAGCCTTGCGGCCATCGCGGAAACGGGCTGCCCGGTCGCAGCATCATGCGGCAGCACATAAGAGCCGGCGGCAACCAGCCAGTACGGAAGTGGTGATTTGCGGATGAAAGGCACCTCCATGAACACGGGAACTAGCCAATCGCCGCTCAGTCGCATCTGACGCGCGCACTCCGCGACGATGGCGTCATGTTCTCCCAGCGCCGGCCCTCCAAACAGAGAGCCGAACGTACCCACCGCGGCAAGAAGCACCACCGCCACGACAAGCCAGCCTCCAGCCGGCGAAACACCGGAACCTGACTGGGCCGTCTTTCGTTGCATCAGACGTAGCCCCACCTGTGCGCTACGGCACTAGCCGTTTGAGAAGCCACAATTGACAACGTAAGTACTGCTCTGGAACGACCAGTCTCGGCACCGCCACGAAGTCCACTACTTCCCGAAGCGGGCGGTGATCGGGCAGCGCTCTTTCAGCCGACTCACGCAGCACCCGATGATGCTTCAGCGGCGGTGATTGTCTTTGCCGAACGCCATGCGGCCGCCACAGACTTCATCGTTTTCCTGGGGGATGACCGTCCGAATCCTTTGTTGACGCAGGCACTCGCGGATCCGTGGATAACTGCAGCCCTTGGCACCTGCCGGGGCGACAGGACGCATCGGCGCCTGCGTTTGGCCACGGAATGCGCACGAAGCTCATGACCGGCTGGAACCATCCCGACTCGTTGCATCAAGCCATGATGCTACAGGACCAAGTACCGGTAGGCAACGTGGTGTTCGGAAGGTCCAAAGACCTGAACTAGGCCAGTTTGACACGCTCGTTGCGGGGATAACAGCAAGAGCGATCGGGCAAGTCCCCTGAGCTGCCTCCAATCCACGTGCGCCGTTATGAGAGTCAGCTCCCGGTCTGACAGACGGTCTCTGTGCTTCTTGCCTCCGGTGCCTCCCGGAAAGGAAGAGAAGCCGCGCGTCACGAACAGCGAGCATCCAGCCGCCGATAGCTTGGCGCATCTGCTCGGTTAAGGTAACGTGCATCGCCGCCGCGGTGGTCAATGCCCCCCCAGCCTACGATCCACCCTATCATGCGAGGGCTGTCGAAGCGGCCTGGAGCACATAGCATGGATGAAGATGCGCAACGCCAGCTACATCGCGATAAGCAGGACAACCTGGTCTCCACAGGCTTCGCCATCCTCTTGGCCTTCGCCGCGATGACGAGTTTCTGGGGGCTGGGTAGCGGGCCTGCTTTGAGCGATCATGAAGCCATTGTTGCCCAATGCGCGCGGCAGATCCGACAGACCGGCAATTGGCTGATTCCCCACTTCAACGACGTGCCTTTCGTCAGAAAGCCACCTCTGCAGCCGTGGCTGGCTGCCGGCTTGTCCTACGTCCTGGACCCACCGAATCTCGATCGCCCGGTCAGTCCCCTGGCTGCGAGGTCTCCGTCAGCGTTAGCGGCTTTGCTGCTGGTGCTGGTGGTATACAGCTTGGCGCGGTCGATGTTTCACCCGCGGGTGGCCCTCGTTGCAGGCGGAATCACGGCCTGCTGCGCCGGGACGCTGTTCTTCTCCCACAATGCGCAAACCGAGATGCTTATGACCTTTCTCACGACGGCTTCAATGACGTGCTTCTACAAGAGCATGACCTCCCCTGGCTGGCGGCTGCGATACCTTGCCGCCTTCTAGGTCTTTCTAGCGATCGCCATGCTCGCCAAGGCGCCGCTGCCATTAGTGGCGGTGGGCCTTCCCTTGTTCGTGTATTGGTTCGTGACCGTCCCGCTGTCCGGCGCTGTGAGCCGCGATGAGCCGACGGGCGGGTTCTTTGCGGCGATTCTCGCGGGGATGGTAAAACAGCTCAGCCGAGCACGGGAGCTGTGGCTCGTCCCCGGAGTCTTTCTCTTCCTAATGCTGACGGTGCCGTGGCCCCTTTATGTCTACTTCAACGTCGAGAACGCGATCCCTTTATGGCG
>CAYGAN010000218.1:0-709 GCA_964347585.1 uncultured Planctomycetales bacterium
AGCCGATCTCCGAGACCATCACAGTCCGCGCCCTGTACTAACTCGATCCGGCACGAAAGCGCAGTCTTGCCCGGGACGTTACGGAACCGGCACGACGACGTGGTGCGCCCCAGATCCCCGAGACAGATGCACCGTTCGACTCACAACAGCGACGTCGTCGCGCCTCGCGGAGAGCTCGTAATCACCCAAACAGCCGCGGAAGCGAAAGACTCCATCCGCCCCGGTCGTTCCGCGCGCGGTCGTCGTCCAACGCTCAGCGAGTCCGACCACCCTCTCGTAGGCCGGCTTCGCTTGATCGAGCGATCGGTTGACCAGACCGGTGTCGTTGGAGAACTGACGGTCGCTAAAGCTGAACCAGCGGATTGCATCCACGAATGGCTTGCCGTGCGCCAGTGTGCAGAGTCCTTCGACGTAACCCGCATGTCGCTGCAGGTCCCAAGCGTCGCCGTGCCAGCTACCCCAGGTTGATCCGCTCGACGGCACGCAGACCTCCGTGATGAAGATGGGCTTGCCCAGCGTCGCATACCGGTCCAGCATGTCCGAGACATCCGCAAGATCGCGAAGTGGGAAGATTTCCGCAAAGCCGGTGTACGTCTGCAGCCCGACCACGTCGTAGCGCACGCCGGCGCGATTGAGCGCTTCGAAGTACGCAAACGGCGTCCACTGCGTCTCGTCCTGGTGCCAGTGCACGTATTCCCCCCAAGGCAGG
>CAYGAN010000218.1:719-7518 GCA_964347585.1 uncultured Planctomycetales bacterium
CGTGGTGCACCCTGGGTCGGCCTCGTGAGCTGCATCCACGACTGTCCGCGCCACTTCTATCAGTTGCGCGTGTGACAGGTTGAGGGAATTCGCCCAATCGTGGGCCTCGTTGATCACCAGCCAGATGTCGATCTCGTCACGGAATCGTTCAACAGTGCCGGCCACCGCGCGGGCTATACGAGTCAGCATCACGTCGAATGGCACCGCGCGCATCCAAGACGCGCAGCTCGGCGTGAAGAACGGGCAGATCGAGCCGCGGGGCGCCAGACCCAGCCGACGATGGGTGGCCAGTAGCTCCTGGCTCTTCTCCCACAACTCCTCCGGATCGACGGGAGCGTCACGGGGCCCGTGGAACTGACCGTCCAGCGCGACCAGGCCAAGGTTGAACGCGACTGGCGCGGTTTGGCGTATGTACTCCGAACGTTGCATCGCCTTGACCAGTTCGCTGAGCGGGTGAGCGCCCATGAGAAAGTCACGCCGGATCTGTCGGCACGTGATGCGATGCCCTTCAGCGGATCGACCTGATCGGCTCTGCAGCACCACCTCCATCTCCCGTTGTCCGTAACGCTTGATGTCCGTGCGAGCTCTCTCCAACTCGAGCGTCTCAAGGGCGCAGCCGCCGGCCCCCATGATGCCGTCCGCTTCCCTGGCGACCTGGGCCCAGCGATCCGGTCCGGTCGAGCGCATGCGCGCCCACGAAGACTGGAGCTCAGCCGCTTGCTTAGTCAGTCCGTCGGAGAAACTGTAGCCTCGGCTCGACCAATGACTCAGTCGCTCCGACAATTGCCGCACCTTCGTCGCCGCCAGGCAAAGGTTCAGGCAGTGGCGCTCACCACCCGGGGTGAACCCGCGCCCGCCGTTGTCGGCATACGCCATCACCCGTCCGAGTTGGGGCGCTTGCCAGAGAATGTGGACAAAGACTGGTTCGTCAGATGTTGGGACCACACGAAGGCGCGTGGGGCTGACGTATTGATGCCGGCACAATACCGGTTCCATGCGCCTGTCGGTCGTGTAGAGGTGCTTGTCCCGCACGGGTTGCTGCCCGTACACGTCGAAGACCATGCCCGGTTCGCTGCGATGCTCAGCCGGTCGGCCGGCAACCCGCCACTCGGCTACGCCAATGGCCCCGGACGCCGCGCCGGTCGCGCCACTCATCTCGATCGATAACCGCACCGCGCCGATCTGGCTCAGGACCGGCGTGCCATGGGTTTCGAATGTCTCCTGGCCGATCCACAAGTCGTGCCATCCGCGCCAATCGACCGGAACGGTCCATCGCAGGAAGCCCGCGTCGTCTGTTCCGACGAGATCCACGTGCAGGAGCGCCCTACCCTGGTCACCGAAGACGCGCAAGCGAAAGCCTTCGTCGCCGCGAGAAAAGTCGCGCACCTCCGGCAGTGCACGCTGCGCGGAGACCCACGAGCCGTTTCCTGAGAGCGCGTAGCTCAGGCTCAGGCCCGCAAGCGGCGCGCCCGCCGCCGTGACCGAGACGCGATCGTTCTCGCTCGCCGTCTTGACGAGCCAATCCGTGGCTGCGCCAAGTAGCCCTGCCGCCAGCGCCGGCGCGGACCCGACATGCAGGCCGAGAATCAACGCAACCATTACCTCGTATCGCATGGTCCGCTTAGCGATCATGGTTGGCTCGAGCTCACCGCTGGCCGACCCGTCTTCCAGACTCCCGCCTCGGCCAGCACGGGCAGGACGTGCGGCGTGCTGCGGGTGAAGGTGGCAACGGCCTTTTCGTTGGGCCGCCATGGCCCCGCTTCCCTTTCCGCGAGCGCTAGATCGAACGCCTCAGCGGCGGCCTCGGCGAACGCGCGGTCACCCGTCAGTTTGAACGCGTAGGCGAGCCCCTCCAAAGCGCGTTCGTCGATCGGTTCGCCCGTCTCTTTGGCGTGTCGGATCAGCCAGCGCGAGCCTGACACAATCGATTTGGCGACCCGCTCGTCGTTCGTCTCCTCGTGGTAGGCACGCAGACCTTCCATCAGGATGCCGACCATGAAGGGCTTGGACGTCCAGCGAGCGCGGCCCTGCTCATCGGTGTACGAGCGCCATGCGCCGAGCTGTTCGTTCTGGCGCTGGAGCGACAGCTCCACAATCAGGTTGGCCGCGCCGAGGTATCGCTGATCGCCCGTGGCGCGATAGGAGGCGACGAGCCCGATGATCGGCCACCCCATGGCCCGTTCCTGTTGACTCTTGATGGTCCACGAGATGTTCTCGGCCGCCCAGACGAAGAACTCCGCCGTCTCCAAAGCCACTTGCAGCGCCCGGTCGTCGCCAGTCAGGTAGTAGTAGTCGAAGAGCCCCTCGTTCCAGGAATGGTCCAACTTGGGGGCGGGCCGCTCGCAACTTCGGCGACCGACGTGGAAGTAACGATGTTTGTACACCATTCCCCGATGGCGCCAAGGAGAAGGCGGCGCAGGATGGGGATAGTAATGCAAAACGTCCACATCCATGAAGTGCCTGGCCGCTCGCTCGGCCCGGTCGAAGTAGGCCGGATCACCCGACCGGGCGTACAGCAGGATCAACGCGCGATGCAGGTCGTATTCGAGATTCGTCCACGAGTTGTAGGCGGCCCCGGTCAGGCAGTCGCCGAAGTCCATCATGCCGTATTCCTTCAGCCGTTCCGCCTCGCCCTCGAACCAGCCGAAGCCTTCCCGCACCAGCCGCTCGTATCGGGGAAAGGCGGACGGATCCACCGGCGTTAGATCGCCGAACACACCCGTCTTGCAGATCCATTCCGGATCGACCACCGCCCTTAAGGGATTCTGGAATGCTGCTGCGCGGTGGATGCTCCGGGCTTCCCGGTGATCCCCGCGGTGGAAGTGCAGGAGCAGTTCGTGCGTCTTGGCTGCCCCGACGGTAAAGATCAGTCCGTCGCCGATCTGGGTCGGGACCAGGCCGATGCCAACCGCCGCACGTTCCTCATCAACATGATCCTTGTACGCGTACGGGTAGGGGTACCCTCGCGTACCAAGCGCGGCTTGAGGCCCGCGGACCGACAGGCTCTTCGGGTGGAGTTGCCAGAAGTCGCGGACCGCAACGGTGACCCCCACGCGGCCGTTGCCATAATCCACCCAGCCGGGTAGGCGGACACCCTCATGATGCCAGCTTCCCGCCTGGCGCCACTCGCCACTGCGCTCCCGCCAGACTGCCTGGAATGGTGCGTGGGCGAGACCGGCGGTCGGGCCCTGTTGGCCGAGCGTAATCGTCTGATCCGCCGCGAGCGTGCCTTCGCGGACTAGGCCAGCCGGCAGGGACGAAACGTACGCCCGCAGCCATTCATCCGGCGACGGAACGGTGCCGGACAATCCGAAGGCGTAGCGGCGGGCATCCTGCGGCACCGGGACCCGGACGCCGACGCCTGAAACGCAACTTGGGTCTGCGTCCGTCGTGTTGATGAATGTGTAGAACAACCGCAGGAACCGCTGCCCGGCATACACGTGGAGCCGGGTCTCAAAAGCAAAGTGCGCCATCCGGTCAGCGTCCATCTCGAGGCGGTGACGCCCGCTGGTCTTGAAGACTGCGTGCAACGGGCCGGACCGAACCAGCTCCGCCTTGTGTCCCATTTCAGCACGATCGTCCGAGGTGAAGTAATGGCGCAGGAAGTAGCTGGTCGTGGCCGCCTCGGCTCCGCCGCGACAGAAGAGCTCTGCCCCAGTGTCATCCACAAGGTGTACGTCGCGATAGAACAGCCCGCGATCCTTGGGGATTTCCAGGAACATAGCCCCCGTGTTGACGAGATACCCCGAGTCCTTCTCTTCAATTCTGAGCTTGACCTCGGGGGGGCGCGGGTGGGCGTCCGGCCCGTACCGCATGTGGTACCGCACCCGCGCGTTGGCGGGGACCGTAGCGACGAAGTCAAGCAGCGCCCATTTGACACTCCCGTCGGGCCAGCGGGCCAGCGGAGTTGCCTGGCAGGCAACACCCGCTCCCTGCCGATCGAGCAGCACAACGCGTTCCACGGACCTCGAGTGTCCGCGGGGCAGCGGGATACCGACGCTGACCGGTTCATCCTCGCGAGGGACCCCCGAGCGCTCCCACACGAGGATCGCGAACTGGCCGCTTTCGCCGCCGACTTCCGTTCCCAAGCCTTGGGGGCAGACGCCGGTGACAACAAAGACGAGAAACAACGGACAACACCACCGCATCACCGGAGCACCTTCACCTTCCGGGTGGTTCAAAAACGTTCGCGTCGTAATGATCGATCACTCCTTTACGACTGATATCGTCGGGTCGTCGAGGAACGCGCTGAGCGCCGGTTTCGCCACGACCGCGGCCTCATTGCCCTCGGCCCGGCAGTGCTCGAAGTGGACCTCCATAATGGTTCTCGGCTTGCCCATCCGACTCGCCAGCCGGCGCTGCAATAGGCCTAGTTTTAGGCAGTTTGAAGGTATCCTCTCGGGCAACGAACTCAACTTGGTCAAAGATGCGCGGGGCACGCCCCTTTCCTGTGCGGTAGTATCTGAGAAACAGGGTGACCTTCCCAGACTTTGGGTAGATGGGGTCGGCCTGGCCGACTCCGGCGGTGTCCCAAGCGTCGTACGTTTCGAGGGCCCGACTCCAGATGACTGACTTCGCCCCCGGGTCCGTCTTCCCGGTGGGGTCAATGCCGACACTGCACGCGCCCCCGGACCCGCCACTGTGAACGGTGAATACGCGAGCGGAAAGCCGAATCGGGATGCCTTTCGGCGTGGCGATCTGCAGGTAGGCGCCGCCATACTCGTGGCGCTCGTCAGAGTCGGACACGAGAACGCGCGTTCCCTCTTCGGGCTCAATGCCGATATCCTTCGCATTGACAATCCTGAACCCCCCACCGAAAGGCAGCCAGCGACGCGTTCGGGTCTCGAAGCCCTCCTTGAAGTGAACCCTCGGCATCGGCTTTGCCTCTTTTCGCTGCTCGACGATAACGTCCCAGTCCTTCGGGTAGTCGCGGAGAACCTGGTAGGCCGCCCGCGGCTTGCCTTTTGCGTCGCAGAGGCCGTACTGAGCCTTGTTGAAATCGCGAAGCGTATGGTAGGAGGCCTGGAACACGAAGTGGTACTCGGGGCTCGAGAGCATATCCAGCGATTCCTTGAGCCAGCGGGCCTTGTTGTCGTGGCCGTATTTGTTGCTCCAGCCGTATTCCGTAAGCCACAGCTTGCGGTCCCCGTGCCCGTGACGGACGAGGATCTCATGGATTCGCTTCAGGCTGTGTCCGTCAATGGGACCGTCCTCGCGGTACGGGTGGACCGCGACGGCGTCGAAGTAGTCTCCGCACCCCAGCTCGTACAGGCGTTCGAGGTATTGCGTGTAGCCCTTCCAGCCGGCCCCGTCGAGCCCGCCTATCGCCACGACGCAGTCGGGGTTGCCTTCCTTGAGGGCGGTGTAGGCCAGCTTGAGTATGGGAGCGTATTCGTCCGGCCTATTGACCTCGTGCCAGCCGTAACCGTTCTCTTCATTCCAGAATTCGTAGTAGCGCACCTTACCTCGATAGCGGGCGGCGAGCGTCCGGTAGAACTTGCGCGCTTGCGGATAGAACTTGGGCTCTGCCGGCCACCCCCACGGCTTGTTGCGCTTCTCGGGGGAGAGCGCCCACGGCGGCGTGGCCACGACGAGGAAGAATGGCTCCAGGCCGTACTTCAGACACTGTCGCACCTCCTCTTCCCCGCCATGGGACCAGTCATAGACGCCGGGCTTGGCCTCCACGAGGTCCCAATTGCCCCCGATGCGGATGTTCGTGCATCCGGCGGCCTTGACCGCCCGAAGCTCCTCGTCGCTTGTCCCGGGGTTCAGGCCGAAAATGAACGGGCGTGGTTTTTCCTCGGCCCAGACAGCCACCGGCCAAAGCAATGACAAGCCCACTGCAGAATGCAAACGTGTCACGGTGCTCTATTTCCTTTCCGCCTCAACCGGCAATTGGATGCTATGTGACGTATCCAGGCCAAAGACCCGCGTGTCACTTGATCCTAACCACGGCGTATTCGTTCAATCTGTCCAGACGCGCGACTGAACCCTCCACAATCACCCGGGAATCGCCGACGAGCACCTCGACGGAATCCGGTTCGGATCTGAAATGGATCTCAACGTCGTGAACCGGGATCACCTTTCGGACCGGACGGAAGACCTCTCGTGAGGCGGGCACCTTGACGCAACTGGCTGGCGCTGGAAACATCGCATCGTACGTGTGATTCAGCAGGTGAATCAAATGCCCGTTGTCCAGGCGCCAGTAGGTTGCTTCTATTGTATTGGGCGCCTCCACGCTAACATCCGGCTCATCCGCCACCCACCGAACGGTATTGACCAGCAGCTCTTCATAATCGGGATGCCCTTGACGATGAAAGAGCCGGTCGGGCTGACCTGCAAAGTACACGGACAGTCCTTCGCCGAACTGGTGGACCACGATTGCGGGGTACCCGGTATCTTTTCCGGGTATGGGCGGCACGATATCCTTTATGAAGTAGGTTCCGAGCGGCTTACGCGTGTCGTGAACATTGGCGATGACCTGAGCACCCGCCACCACGTCCACCTTCAGGTGCCTTCCCGTGTCCGTAGCCTTGCCCGCCTTGATCTCGTCAATCGCGGAAAGGCCCTGCCCATTCTCGGACAGACCCCGCATCAGATGCCATATGTCGCCGTGCGGTATTCCCATCCCGCCGCCGATATGGGCCAGAATCGGGTGGGACCCCTGCGGCGTGACATAGCACCATGGCGCTTCGAACTCAGCCAGGTATCGCACACCAAAGACCTCGCCGAGCGCGAATTCATGTCGGTTCCACCCCTCGGCCGTGTACAGAGAGGTGCGAAAGGTGGACACGACGCG
>CAYGAN010000219.1:0-7449 GCA_964347585.1 uncultured Planctomycetales bacterium
AGTTGATAGCCTCGGCTATGGAATGGGCCAACCCTCCCGGCTCGCTGAAGAGGCCTAAGAAGCGGCTGTCGAACCCCGGTCGCGGCTCTTCCCCTAGTGCGCGAGGCCGATAGAAGTCGAGCAGCAGATTCAGCAGGAACTCGGCCCCGATCAGCAGCAGAAGTATGCCGATTACGTACGCCAGCACGCGCTCGGGCGCGTTCTGGCCGAACCGCACTAGCGCCATCGCCACAGCCAGCGCCGCACAGATCAGCGCGTTGCCAAACAGGTAGCTGCCCCCGGCGCGAAGCAGCCCCCACTGCGGGTCGCGGGCCATGCCTGTCGCGTATCGCGAGAACAGGAAGGCCACGAATCCCGTCCCGCCCAGGAACGCCACCGACGGACCCGCGTGCGCCACGGTCGGCCAAGAAGTATCCCCTGCCCCGGCCCTGATCGAGTGCCACCACAACAGTGAGATCGCAATGTGATACCCGGCCAATAGCAGCGTGGCTATCGGCAGAACCCAGCGATATATCCATTGCAGCCGCCGCCGGGCCAGATGGAGCAGTTCCTGGTCGGCCTCGAAGATTGCCGCCGTCCGACCCGACGACTCTCTCTCGCGACGCAGTTGCTCGATTTCGAGTGCCTCTTCGCGCACGAGCTTGCGCTGGTGCCAGACCAGGAGTAGCATTAGCCAGATGCCGACCCCGCCAAGAGCGTGCCGCCATTCGGCTTGTGTGGCCGGCGAGTTGTTCCACATTCCCACCAGCAGTAGGAAGCCGAACATCCCCGTCTGAAGAATCAGCCCGACCAGACTGACGATCTCTGCCCGTCGTTCGGGGGCTGTACTCACCGATGCTGGCAGACTTGCAGCCATCAAACTCACCTGGAGCGGACAAACCCGACGTTCATCAGAATCGTACTATCCACAGCCGTTGCCCGGCCAAGCTGACAGCTTACAATAACTGTCGGCCCGTGCCAACGGGCACCAGGCAGATCGCAACGACCTTTTCGACCGACGCGAGGCGCAGCCATCGGAGCGGGCCGTGCTCACGAAGCTATTCAGCATTGCCGGCAATACGTTCACTGAAACGATCCGTCAGCCGATCTACGGAGTCGTGCTGATGGTCACTGCCGGCCTGTTGGTCCTGAACCTGGCCTTGTCCGCCTTCACACTGGAGGACGACAACAAGCTGCTGAAGGACCTCGGTCTTTCTACGCTCCTGCTGAGCGGGTTGTTCTTGGCGGCGCTCAGCGCCACCAGCGTCCTCTCGCGGGAGATCGAGAACAGAACCGCCGTAACCGTGATAAGCAAACCCGTGGCTCGGCCGTTGTTCATTCTCGGGAAGTTCGTCGGCTTGGCCGCTGCGCTGGCTGTGGGGTTCTACCTGTGCAGCCTGGTGTTCTTGCTGACTGTCCGCCACCGCGTGATGCAGACAGCCACCGATCCGGTTGACATGCCCGTCATCGTGTTCGCGATCGGATCGGTCGTGGCGGCGCTGCTGATCGGGGCCTTCTGCAACTATTTCTACGGCATGCAGTTCGGTTCGACGATGGTAGCCTTGCTGCTGCCGCTGATGTCCGCGGCGATGGCGCTGATCTGCTTGATCGACAAGGACTGGCGGATTCAGCAGTTCGGCAAGGACTTCCTCGATGGGCAGATCGTTGCCGCGACGGCCCTCATCCTTCTGGCCGTTATGGTGCTCGCCGCCGTAGCCGTTGCCGCCTCGACCCGCCTCGGACCCGTCTTGACGTTGGTCGTTTGCACGGTCGTCCTGCTCATAGGCTTGGTCAGCGACTCCGTGTTCGGTCGCTGGCAGGAGCAGAGCGAGACCTTCTGGGTCGCCCGAGCCGCCTACCGCGCCGTGCCGAACATCGGGTTCTTCTGGATTGCTGACGCACTGACGGCTGAATACGCGGTCGGGGCGGGATACGTGGGGCTCGCCTGCCTGTACGCGCTGCTCTACGTGGCCGCCCTTCTGCTGATTGCCATGGCTCTATTCCAGAAGCGAGAATTGGGTTAGTCCCGGACCGGGCTGCTACAACCGCCCGTTGAATCGCATCACCGCCTCGACCATCGCCAGGTAGTTGTCGATCGGCACGTAGTTGCTGACCGAGTTTCCTGAGCCGCACGCATAACCGCCTGAAGGGGCACAGTGCTCCAGTACCCGCTGCGTGCGCGCGATGACGTCCCGTTCCGTGCCACGTGACAGTATGTCCATGTCCACGCCGCCGAGCACGGCCACTTGATCACCCCAGCGATCCTTGATGCTCTCCACCGGCTCGATCACGTCCTCGAAACTGTGCCTTGCGTCGATTCCGACGTCCTCGACCAAGTCAGGCATGATCACGTCGATCTGCCCGCAACTGTGAAGCAGAAAAGGAAGATTGTGACGATGGGCGAGCTCGGCGTAGCGGCGATGCCATGGCAGGATGTACTGCCTGAGATGCTCGGCGCCGATCAGCGTGCCGGTCTTGAAACCCAGGTCGTCCGCCAGCCACAGCGCACAAACATGATCCATTGCGACGAAAGTCTCAAAGACCTCGTGGATGAGCTGACCTACCCGATCCACCACCTCCCGAACCAAGTACGGCGCGTCATAGAGAGCCAGTGCGAACGACTCCAGACCCATCATCCAGCTGCTCCACTCAAAGACCCCGCTGGAAAAGCCCAGGCAGGCCATCCCGTCGGGCAACTCGCCGGCCACTGCCTCGGCGAAGCTGAAATCGATGTCCCGCACGCTCGGCCAGCGATATGCCTCAATGTCGGCCTTGGAGCGAATACAGCCGGTGTGCTCATTCTGCCAGGCGCGCCTGCCGCGGCTCAACTCGGCGGTGTCTTCGGCTGCGATACGATCGACGGCAAGCGGCAAGGCCACGCGCAATCGGAACGCGTCGTAGCCCAGGCGATGCCACAGGTGGATGTGTTGTCTGAGGCAGCGGCGACGCTCTTGGCGCGTCCCGACGGGATTCCAAGGGACGAGCGCCTCGTCCAGCAGACCGGCCGCTATCTCGTCGTCGAACTTCAGCTCCAGCATGGGCACGCGCGGTGGGCGCCCATGCCGCACAGCAGTCAGTAAATGCGCCACGTTCGGGTCAGGCCTTGGAAGCGCCTCGACTCGATCAATCATGGCAAGGAATCCTGCGTCTCTCTTCGCAGGCGCGCAAGCTCAGCCCGCATGCGCTCCACGACGTTCTCATGCTGCGGATCACCGTAAAGATTCTTGGTCTCACGCGGATCAGCTTGCAGGTCGTACAACTCGAATTCCTGGGGCTCCTCGAAGAAGTGGACGAATTTCCAGCGTTCCGTGCGGACGCCTCGGTTCTTGCGCACACTGTGCACGCCCGGAAACTCGAAGAACTCGTACAGGAACGACTTCCGCCAGGTCGCCTGTTTCCCCTCAAGCAGCGGCAGGAAGCTCTTGCCCTGCGTACTCGGTGGAATCGGCAGTCCGGCTGCATTCAGGATCGTGGGCGCGAAATCAATGTTAAGCACCATGCGGCCCTCTGTTCGGCCAGGCCGCACCAGCCTCGGGTAGCGCACCAGCAACGGGACCCGAATCGATTCCTCGTACATCAAACGCTTATCGAAGAAGCCGTGCTCGCCGAGGAAAAAGCCGTTGTCCGTTGTGTAAATGACAAGGGTATCCTCGACAAGCGCGTTCTGATCCAGGAAGTCCAACACGCGGCCAAGGTTCTCATCCACCCCCGCCAACGTGCGATAGTAATACTTCAGCAAAGCCTGGAAGTTGCGGTGCTCGCGCGCGGGCATGGGTGTCTCGGCAGGTACGCCACGATCACGGAAGTCGGCAATCTCCGCCACCTTCATGTCTGCGCCGGCTACAGCACGAGGCTTGCCTTCGTACGTGTCGCCGAACGTTTCCGGCTTGGAGATCGTCACGTCCTTGAAAAGATGGGCGAATCGTTCAGCGGGGAACCAACTGCGGTGGGAAGCTTTGTAGTGCAGGAGCAAGCAGAACGGTTTCGCCCGCTCCGTCGCCAAAAACTCCAACGCCCTGTCGGTAATCACGTCGGTGGAGTGTCCGGGGAACCCGCGGCGTTTGCCGTTGACGATTAGCTCGGGATCGGTGTACCGACCTTGACCGGGCAGAACGGCGTGATAGTCGAAGCCCAGTGGCGTGGTCCGCAGGTGCCACTTGCCCACGACAGCCGTACGGTAGCCGGCCATTCGGAGCAACAGGGGAAACGTGGCGGCGTCAGGCCGCAGGCGGTCGCGATTCGTCAGGACGCCCGTGGTGTGAGCGAATTGGCCGGTAAGGATGCTCGCCCGGCTCGGCCCGCAGAGCGACGTGGTCACGAATGCGTTCAGGAATCGCATGCCCTCGGCCGCCAGGCGATCCATGTTGGGAGTTCTGAGGACCTGATTTCCGGCGCAGCTCATGGCCTTATAGTGCTGATCGTCGGTCATGATGAAGAGGACGTTCGGCCGACGGGGCTGCGTCGTCGGCCCAACGGCACGTGTATCAGTAGCGTCGCCCTGAGCCGTCGAAACGATCAACGAGGCGCCGGCAGCCGTCGATCCGATACACGCGATCGCTTCCCGCCGCGTTAAATGACGCTTGCCAGAGTTCGTTCTGGGTTCTGTGTCCTTGTTGACGCCCATCTTGTTTTCCTGCCTTGTCTTCTGCTACGTCCCCCGTCGCTTGAACTTGACTGGCCTCGTCCGCTCCTGCCCGAAGCATGACTCTACCGCGAGCGCAGAGGCCGGGGCAACCGTTTTGTTGCTGCAGCACAGCCGTCAAGCGCGCAGCCGTTCGCCCACTTGACCCGCTCCAGGCTGGCTCATAGAATCCGAGCCATGTGGAATCCGGTCTTGGTGCGGGATCAGCGTGATGACACTGCGGGGACCATTGTTCTGGTGATGATGGTCGGCGCACTCGGCAGCGCGATGCTAGCGGGGTGCGACTCGTTTGGCATGGATGGCCGGGGGGATCTGGTTGCGCAAGAAGACGCTGTCAAGCTCCTGCTTCCCAGGCGCATCAAGATCGAGCCGTTCACTCGCGTCAAGAGCTTCGACGAGGACGAAATTCCCGACGGCATTGAAGTACGGCTTCGACCGCTGGACCGGTTCGGTGATCCGATCAAGATCGTCGGCGCGCTGCACTTCGAGTTGTACACGTATCGCAAAGCGGCCGCCGACCGCAAGGGCGAGCAGTTGCAGTTTTGGCAAGTGTCCATCTCAACGCCGCAAGATCAGCGCAGGTACTGGGACCGCACCTCGCAGATGTATGAGTTCCCCCTTGGGTGGGAAGGGATCCCGCCCCCCACGGACCAATGTGTGCTGTTGGTTACGTACGAGAGCCCGTGGACGGAGCGATTGGAGGACGAGTACGTGCTCAGACTGCCACGTACTCCCGAGATCATGGGTGAGCCGTTCGGCGCCGGCGAATAAGCGGCGCCATGCCAGGAACGTCCGGGGGCGCGAATCTTCCGCTGTTGCGCAGCGGCGAGACTACGAGTCGGGGGTGACGTAAACGGCGGAAGCGTGTCCACGATGCGGCGAGGGGATCTCAATTCGCAAGGAGAATTGCTGATGACCGGACGACAATCGTTGGTTCTTGTGCTCTTGTGCGCGGTCATGTGCTTGACAGTGGCTGGCTGCCAGGAGAAGTTGACCAAGCAGCGGTTCGACACGATCATCAAGGGCGTCTCAACGAAGCTGGACGTGGAGCAGACGCTGGGTGAGCCGGAGCGCAAGCTCGACGACCTGTGGTCGTATGAGAAGCACGACAAGCATCTGTTCGTAAAGATCTACTTCGACCAGCAGGGCAAGGTCACAAACAAGGAATGGATCAGCGGGAAAGAGGGGCTTTGGGAAGGTGCTGCCCCCGGCATCGAAGACGAGCCAACCGGTGCGGACCGCTCGAGTTCAGAGAGGCGATCTACAACGACGGTCGATTAGCAGCCGCCCCCAGGGGGTGGCTGGCACCAACAAGGACCCGCCTGGCGGCAGGTCCGCCGTGCCGGCGCGCTCTGCCGGGCCGGCATTCGCGGGTGTCGCACACTATTACGTTACGCGGATTATTCGCGGCCCGATTGGCTGGTCTGTCGGCTCTCCGGCTGGCTCCGCGGGCTTGGCTGCGTGGGGGCTAGAGATGCGGCGCGTTGGGTAGCCGCCTGTTGAGCCACCTCAAAATTGAGCACCACCGTCAGCAGATTGCCATCGAGCACCCCAGCTTGAGAGGCGTAGTCTGCCAGCTGCCCGTTCAGCTCCTCGCCCAGGCGAATCGGAATGAGTTCCTGTCTCGCTTGCGCGAGGTCGAGATGGCGCTGGGCTGGTCTAGTCGTCGTCTGGGGTTTGTATGCCTGCGCGCGATACATGTGAACGCGCGTGTCGTCATCAAGGCGTCCTGGCTCGACCTGACGTAAGGCCGTCGTTGCCTTGGTGACGCGCTGCTGGCCGGTCTGTGGGACATGAACGCCTGCCTCGTTGACAATCATGCCCGGTATGATTGCGCGCCCTTTGGCAACCTTCACGCCGCCCTCCGGCTGGCGCGGCTCACGTTCCCCAATCGATGGTCGCGTGGTCGGCGCAGCCTGAGCGCTCGGTAGATCTCCCGCTTCATCGGCTTCGCCATCGTTGACGATCTCCTCAGGCGCATCAGTGAATCCCGAGACTGGCCCGCGACCTGCGTAGCCGTGCTGTGCAAGCGAAGGCGCGCTTGTTGTTGCGATATCCTTTGCATCGGCGACATCGCCAGCACGGTGCCTCGGGGCCTTTGCTGGTAGGCGCGGAGCCTCGGTCTTGCCGGGCTCAGCAAGCGTGCGATCCCAGCCTTCTTGGTCAGCGTCGCCATTCCTAGCCAGAGCCAGAGCGAGGTTCGCGGCCGCTTGGCTGGTCCGCCCTGCAGTATCGTCCTGGCGCGATGCCATTTGCTTACCATAGCTGTAGCCTGCGGTAGGCTCCTCGGGCTCTCCGCGGATGCGGTCCTCTTGCTCGGCCCTCGCCAGCTCATCGACATCGTGAATCGCTTTGCTCAGCCTGGCTGGCGTCGGCGCGGGCCGCGACTTTGCAGCGAACGGTTCGCGCGCATGTTCGGCTGTGCCGAACGTACGGGCCATCTCCGTTGTGTCGCGCGGTTCAGCAAGCTCAGCACCTCCTACGCCTCCAGCCAGAAGCCGTACTTGGTCGGGCGGCCCCTTCGCCCTTAGCTCGTTCAAGAGCCCTGCGAGCTGCTCCGGACTCATCCGGGATAGGTACTGATTTGCGCCGAACGCGAGCGTGTTTACCCCGGGCTTAGCAGCAAGATACAACTTCTGGGTGGCTGTGACGGACTCGCCGGGCGGCAGTTCGCGCACGTTTGCTATGTTGTTCCGCGCGAAGAACAGTTCGGCTTGTCGTGCATATTGGTCGCGCGCCGCAGCGTTCGTAGCGACAAGCGTAACCTGCAGCCGCTCGCGATCGAACCGGTGTTGAGCCAGGGCGTAGTTGCTGGCATTCGTCAGCAC
>CAYGAN010000220.1:0-268 GCA_964347585.1 uncultured Planctomycetales bacterium
CCAACGTGCCGGGCGACGCGCCACCCTGTTTCTCCTCAGGAGTCTTCCATCCAGAAGTAGAAGGCGGATCAAGCTCCATCAATGTGCCCCACTTGGGGAAAGTAGAAGCAAGCGAACAAGAACGTGTAGCCAAGTACTGGGCTATATGAATAGAAGGAGTCTGAGGGGGAACCTTGGAGCCATGGTTTCCCCTCAGGAACTGGCCAAGGGCCGTCACAATACTCCAAGAGTTCGTTGTCTCACTCGCTCTGAAACGCCACACGTCGCG
>CAYGAN010000220.1:278-7364 GCA_964347585.1 uncultured Planctomycetales bacterium
CCTGCTTGACCGCATTGTCGCTGCCGTTGCGGACCTCGATCACCCGCTGACCCGCGTAGTAGTATAGCTCCCGCTCGTCGGCGTCGCCCGTCCGCGTCGGCGACTGAGATACCTTGCTCGTTAAGGAGTTGGCTCAGCAGGTACGATTCATGCCTGGTGCGCGTCTGGGCGGACCGGCCCAAGTCGTGCCAACGCATAATTGTCAAGCTAGGGAAGCTTGGACGCTAGAGCTGATGCAGGCCATACGCTAGGTCCACTCCACGTGATGTTTCCTTCAGCGTGCGAACTCTGCCGCAGTGGTCAGCGCCTCTGTATGGCTGTACCGGCGGCAAGACAACAACCTCCAGCAAGCCCCATTCAGTCCTGCTTTATGCAGAATTCCACAATATCTTCGAAGATTCCGCTTGACAGTAAGTCGCGCGCTGGTTACGTGGCTTTGGCGGTCAGTCATATTCGGAGTCTAATCCCTGCCCATATCTGAGGGATTAGAAGAAGAGAAGGGTATTCTGAATAGGGAGCTATCTCACTTCAAGCTAAACAGGCGGCCCCTTTTTCGCCCCGGTCGGCGCGTGGAAGCCGAGGTGCCAATGTCAGGGTTTGTCAGTGGCAGTGTCACAAAGTTGTCACTGGAAATGTCATAAATCTGTCACCGGGTGTGAGATAGTTTCCTTTAGTGCATATCCTGTCTAAGGGTCGCGTGCAGTCTTGTGCGCAAAGGCGAGCATGCTTTGGCCCTGGCTGGGCAGCGGCGCGCGACTAGAGATGGATGCTGCTCGCTTGGGCAATAACCTAGCTCGGTGAGGTGCCTACGGCCTATTTTCGGGGCGGGCTCGTATGAGTATGACGCCTGCGGCATGCGCCTGGGCCAGTCTATGCTGACTGGCGTTGGCCCGACATGTTGTACGCTGCCGCGCAACGCTTTACCGCCCCGGGGTACGCAGGCGTTAATCTGGATCTATGGCCCGCAGGCCGGGGAATAGGGGCTTTTGGTTTGTGTCGAACAGGCAAAGGCCTGAGGATTTGGAGAACCTTTCGGGGGCGCTTTGACGGGAGGCGATCATGCGTTCGAAGCGACGAGTCGGATGGGTTGCTGTCTGTTTGTGTGTTTCAGTGGTGGCTGAAGGCGGTCGCGCGTTCGGGGCCGACTCCTCGTGGCTGTATGGGATCCATTGGTACGGCGATCCGGCCTCCGACGGCGTGGAAGTGATGACCGGGGGCAAGGGCATTTGGCTCTTGGAGACCGTGCTGACTGAGGATACCGGCGTGTGGGGCCTGAGCGCTCAGCTGGCCAAGTTCCAAACCGCTGCGGCTCGCGGCCATACCCTCATCATCCGAATCCAGCCGCGGTGGGGTCTGGTCGTGCCCGGGCCGAATACGCCCGAGGTCGCGATCGGCGACCGGATGGAGACGTTCCTGCCGAAAGTCACCGACGCGGCCCAGCAGCTTGCGGACGTGGCACACATCTGGCAGATCGGCAACGAGATGAACTTGGGTTTCGAGTACGACATCGGCGACCTGACGCCGCAACTCTACGTTGACAAGTACGATCAGATCCGCAACGCCATCAAGTCGGTGTCGAGTTCGCTCGGGCCGCAGATCGTGCTGCTTGGTCCGGTCGCGCCGGTGGACAACGCCTATCTTGGCGCGATGTGCGACGCGCTGATCGGCAACGGTTACGAAGTAGACGGTTTCGCCATGCACGCCTACGGCGGGTCACGCGGCAACTTCATGGTCGATGTGGCTGTGCAGGCGGACTTCATCGACAGCAAAGGTTTCGCCGACAAACCGATCTACATCACCGAATGGGGCGCCCCGGTTGACCCGATCAGCGACACGAACGAGGCCGCCGTCGCACAGTTCCTTCACACGTCCTTTCAAGACCTGGCCGATTACAACGCCGACCCGGACAACCATGACATTGTCTGTGCCTGCTGGTTCATCTACAAGAGCGACTACTATTGGCGGCATTGGTCGATCCTGTACCTGCACGATTTGCATCCGCCGGGCGTCAACAACGACTTGTACGATGCGTTCCAGTACGCCTGCACGCTCGACCTGCCCGCAGGTGAAGGCGGGGGTAGTGCAACCGCTCCCTACATAAGTCGTTCGCCCGCCAGCTTCAGCCCCAGCGTCACGGAGGGCCAGAACGCGCCCGACGATACCTTCACGGTGGCCAACGGCGGCATCAACACGCTGAACTACAGCATTACTGACGACGTAAACTGGCTTTCCGCTACGCCCCCAAGCGGGACGTCCACCGGTGAGGCCGACACCATCACGGTTAGTTACAGCACAGCCGCTCTGGCGGTAGGGCAGTACGTCGGGACAATCACTATCAGCGACCCTCAAGCGGAAAACAATCCGCAGACGGTCACGGTTAACCTGAACGTGGAATCGCAGGCCCCGCCGACCATCGTGAACCCTGATTTCGAGGACAATGGAGGCGGATTCGTGGTCGCGACGGGGTGGAGTTCGTTCGGCGGGAATAAGTGGGAAGGGGTCTGGGACGCACAACGCGTTTGGACGCAGGGGGTTTGCGACATTCCCCCGAACGGCGAGTGCGGCGTACGTCAGACGATCTCCGTGACAGCAGGCACACAGTACCGCGTGGGCGTGTACGCCCTGGCCCAGACTTCGGACTTTGACGTCGCGATCGGGGTTGACCCGAGTGGCGGCACGGACCCGGGGGCCGCGACATTCGGTGCGGTGTCAACGTCAAGTTCGTGGACCCAGGTGACATGCGACTTCACCGCGACCAGTGCGAGCGCCACGGTTTTCCTCCGCGGGCGCAATTGTGTGTCGTGGTGGGTGTCCGGCAAGTGGTGCCTGTTTGACGGCGTTACCATCGAGGTGCTTGGCGGCGGCGGACCATCGCCAGCCATCGACCGATCGCCAGCCACGTTGTCGCCTTCGACCCAAGAAGGCAGCAGCCCTGACGCCGACACGTTCACCGTCGCGAACAGCGGGACCGGTACGCTCAGCTACTCGATCACGGACGACGTGGCCTGGCTCAGTGTCAATCCCGACAGCGGGACGAGCACAGGCGAGGCCGACACGATCACGGTCAGCTACTCGACGGCGGGGCTATCGGCGGGCACCTACAACGCGACGATCACCATTTCCGATCCGAACGCGACGAACAACCCGCAGACCATCGCCGTGACGCTCACGGTGAGCGGCGGCGGCGGGGGCCCATTCAGCGGAGTCGAGAACGGAAACTTCGAGGGCGGATTCTACAACGATCCGGACGTCGATCACAAGGTGGCAAACTCGTGGACGAAGTTCATCGTGTCGGGTTCGCCCAAACACGGCGGTCACTGGGACCCACAGAATCATTCGCCCAACTGGTCCCAGGTTTTCTACGAGAGCAACTGGGTGGCAGGGATCTATCAGCAGGCGTCCGGCGCAACGCCGGGCAATACCTACACGGCGAGCGTTTGGGTCAAGGGCAACGGCGACGTGCGGTTCTGGGTCGGGATCGATCCGACGGGCGGCACGAATGCAGCATCAGGCAACGTGCAGTGGAGCAGCCAGACCGTTCCGGGCGGCACTTGGACGCACATATCCAAGCAGGTGAGCGCGTCGTCCTCGACGATCACGGTGTTCCTCAAGGCGCAGAACCCGCAGCCCTGGAACCAGAACGCCTGGTTCGACGACGCTGAGTTCACGGGCCCGTAAGCCATGCGTCGGAGACTGCTGGCCGATAGCCAATGTTACGGTCATCCGTCCGGCGGACGGGCATTTCGGCCCGCGGGAGAGTTCGGGTGAGTCGGCACCTGCTGCTGGCTGAAGATTGAAGATCGCCGCTCATCCACAAGCCGGTCGGGCATTGGGTGTGCCTGGGTCGCGGATCTTACGATCAGTGGAGTAGATGCGCGCACGATAGTGGCGCGGATGAGGGCCGCAACAGCGGGACGAAACGGCGTGGCCACGTTGATCAGACTGCCCGCTCGGGTGGGTTGCGTGCATTGATGCAGAACGGTGCGAGCTGTGGGACAGTATGTGTGAACCGCATGGGCTTTGGCAAACGTGACGTGTGGTGTGCGAGGTAGGCAATTTATAGGATGCGTTGTTGTTTAGGTAGCAACCCTGACGCGCAATTGGGCGGTCTCGGAGCTTTAATCACAGAAACAGGTTGACAGGCCCCCGTTTGTGTAATATATAGTTCTAACAGGCGAGAGTGTGGGTAGGTATTCGCTGCTCTGGCGCGGCTGAAGCACGGACAGCTCTCGGTCATCTCTTAAGTGCGTTTCTGAGTAACCGACCGCGCCGCATGATTTTGTGTACAAGTGTGTCTGCCAGAGGGGGGCCGTGGCATGTGCGCCTCGACCGTCCTCGGGAGGAGGATGTCACTATGTTGTCACTGAAGTGGCTGGTGGGGATTGCATCGTCAGGTGTGTGGCTATGGGCGCTCGCTGTCACGCCAGGTCTTGCCCAGGAGAGCCCGTATCTTTACGGCATTCACGATCATGATACGGGCCAGCAAGAGTACCTGAACCACATCATGAACGGGGGGGCCACTGGCTGGGTGACAGCCGTTCTGGCCATCGGGCACGATCCTAACGACTATAGCGGCGTGGACTTTACCTCGATTTCCAATCAAGGACACACGGTCGTCTGTCGAATCAACCACGGCTGGGGCGCCGACGGATGCATCCCGCTACCGGCGTACTACGCTGATTTCGCCCAGCGGTGCGCCAACTTCGCGTCCAACTCGCCGGGCTGTCAGATTTGGCTGATCGGCAATGAAACGAACTTGGCTCGCGAGTGGCCAGCTTCGGGTGGACACAGGGCGTATGTCTCGCCTGAGGAGTACGAGAACTGCTTCCGCCAAGTGTACGACGCGATCAAGGCCGTCCTGCCCGCGCATAAGGTGATCAGCCAGCCGCTGGCCCCCTGGGCCGGGCCGTACGGCGCCGGTACGTTGGAAGACGGGACCACCCATGATGCTAACCCTCTGAACTGGGTGCAGTATCTCAACCAGATGCTGGTAGCCATCAACGATAGCGGCGGGCTCGATGGGATCGGGCTGCACATCAATTCCCGGGGCTATACGTACAGCGATATTCATAGCACGGAGAAGGTGCAGGCGGGTGGGCAGTGGCTGTACTGGAGCTTCTATGTTTATAAGGACTGGGTCGATCTCGGGATACCGAGCGATCTGTACGATCTGCCCCTCTACGCAACGGAATGCAACGGCTACTACTACTGGAAGGGCGGACATCCGGAGAATCCCAGCGCTCACTATGAGCCTGGCTGGATGCAGGAGATTTATGCGGAAATCAATCAGTACAACCAGCAAGCGGCCAACAACGGCAAGCCGATCTACCGGTGCATCAACATGTATCGGTGGTGCGCGTATTGCGACGACTGGAACATCGATGGTGGCGACAACCCGTACAAAGGCCAGATTCTTTCCGACCTGGATCAGGCAGTCTCTTACTTGTACACCTGGCCGGGCAGCGGTGCCGGGCAGTGCTGGGGTCTCGGTCCGGGCACACCCAGCGGCGAGAAGCTGTCGGTGGCTGCCGCCTACTACATCGAGTCGGGGCGGAATGGGACTAACGAGTACGGCCGGTATGCGCTCGACGGGCAGGCATCCACCAAGTGGTGCTGCAACACCAACTACACGTCGGGCGCCGGCACGCTGACCGTGGATTTGGGCAGCACATGCTCGGTCACAGGTTATGCTGTCCGTCACGCTGAATGGGGCGGGGAACCCGACTATTTCAACACAGAGATGTTCCGGGTCGAATCGTCCAGCTCGATGTTCGGGTCATGGACTACCGAATGGGACTGCAACAACACTTGCCAGGACCCCTACAACACCTTCATCTACGACACGCCAAAGGACCTGCGGCACATTCGGCTGGTGATCACCGACCCGGGGATCGACAGCTATGTCCGGTTACCCGAGTTCGAGATCTACGGCGCAGGCGGCCAGGCCCAGACGATCACAGTTCAGGCCGAGGACTATCAGGGTGGTGCGAACGCTGCGAGCAACACCGATTACTACGACACGACCAGCGGCAACGCTGGGGGAGCATACCGCTCACAGGACGTGGACATCGAGTCGTGCACCGACGGTCGATACAACGTAGGGTGGACGGCGGCCGGGGAGTGGCTGACCTACCCCATCCAGGGCGACGGCGGGACGTATGCTCTGTACATGCGGTACGCTTGCCCGAACGGCGGCTCTACGTGCCACTTCGAGCTCGACGGCCAGAGCATTACAGGCACCCTCACGATGGAGGCGACGCTGGAATGGCAGAACTGGGCGACGTTGTCTTGCGGGGACGTAACGATCGGCAGCGGCTGGCACACCATCGAGTTCGTCGGCGATTCTTCGGGTTACAACATTGCGCGATTCTGGCTGGAACCGGGTGGCGGCGCGCCGACCGAGCCACCCGGGGACAATCTGTCGTTGACCGCAGCGTACCACATCGAGTCGGGGCGGAACCTAACCAGTCAGTACGGCCGGTACGCCCTCGACGGGCAGGCGTCCACGAAGTGGTGCTGCAACACGAACGACACGTCGGGCGTGGGGACGCTGACCGTGGATCTGGGTTCGGCCAGCACGGTCACCGGCTACATCGTTCGGCACGCGGAGTGGGGCGGGGAGCCCGACTACTACAACACGCAGGCATTCCGGGTCGAATCGTCAAGTTCGATGTTCGGGTCCTGGACGACGGAGTGGGACGCGAACAACAGCGGGCAGGAACCCTACAGCACGTTCGTGTACGGCACGCCGAAGAGCCTGCGCTACATTCGGCTGGTGATCACCGATCCGGGGATCGACAGCTACGTGCGGCTGCCTGAGTTCGAGATCTACGGGACGGCCGGCGAGGCCGGGACGATCACGATCCAGGCTGAGGACTACCAGGGCGGGGTCAATGCCGCCAACAGCACGGACTACTACGACACCACCAGTGGCAACTCCGGCGGCAAGTATCGAAGCCAGGATGTTGATATCGAGAACTGCACGGACGGGCGTTACAACGTCGGCTGGATCGCCAGCGGCGAGTGGCTCAAGTACCCCATTCAAGGCGATGGCGGCAACTACACCTTGTACATGCGGTACGCCAC
>CAYGAN010000221.1:0-5678 GCA_964347585.1 uncultured Planctomycetales bacterium
CGACGTGGGTCGGCAAAGGCCCCGCGGGAAACCTTATGGTGCCGCTGCTTGAGGCCATGGGAACGGACACCGCTATCGTGGCGTTTGACATCCCCGCCGTTCGCGAGACGCTCGACGGAGCGGGGATTCTGTTCGACCGCAAGTCGTACCCCGTGGTGGCGGGGCTCGTTGATCAAGTCGTGTGTGATGCGGCGTTGCGAAGACAGCTGCTGAGTGGCCAACAACGTCGGCTAGAGTATTTCTTGCCGCAGCGATTCGAAAGCCGACTGCGCCAGCTCTTGGCCTTATGGCAGGAGTTCCATGGGTGCAGATAAGACATCCCGCCGGCTGCGTGTGGCGCTGGTGATTCAGCGGTACGGCGAGGGTCTAGGCGGCGGGGCGGAGACGCACTGTCGCCTGGTTGCCCAGCATCTAGCAGACTGGTGGGATGTGACCATCTTGACCACGTGTGCCCGAGACTACCGGACCTGGGAAAACCACTATCCACCCGGCCACTCGCAAGACGGCGCGCTGAGGGTGATACGCTTTCCTGTGCGGCGGCCCCGCGACTACCGGCGGTTCGACAGGATCAGTCATTCTGTGTTGGACGGGCCGCACGGCGAAGCTGAGGAACGAGAGTGGTTCGAGCTTCAGGGGCCCGACGTTCCAGAGCTGTTGGACTTCCTGCGCTCGTGCCGCGACGACTACGATGTATTCATCTTTTTCACATACCTGTATGCCACGACGGTGTTTGGCTTGCCGCTGGTGGCGGACAAGGCGTGGCTGGTCCCGACGGCGCATGATGAGAAACCAATCTACTTGACGACGTTCGATCGCCTTTTCTCGCTGCCCCGGGCGATCCTGTACAACACGGAGGCGGAGCGTGCGTTCTGCTGTCGGCGTTTTTCACGCCGCCCGGCGCTTGAGGCAGTCATTGGCTGCGGAGTATCGATCAGCAGCGGGATGACAGCAGATGAATTCCGTCGGAGACACGGGCTTGAAGGCCGGTTTGTGCTCTACGTGGGACGAATCGCGCGGGCAAAAGCGTGTGACGAACTGATTGATATGTACCAATCGCTGGCGCGGTCGGATGCAACGTGGCCGCCGTTGGTCCTGGCCGGCTCAACGGGGATGAAGGTGACGAAGCGCACCCACGTTCGGCTGCTTGGGTATCTAGACGAACCGGCCAAATCTGCCGCCATGGAGGCAGCTTCCGTTCTCATACAACCGTCATACCACGAGAGTCTGTCGTTGGTCTTACTGGAATCGTGGCTGTGTGGTACGCCGGCATTGGTCAACGGGCGATGCCAGGTCCTGCGTGATCAAGTGGTTCGTGCCGGTGGAAGGTTATATTACACATGCTCGGCGGAGCTGGCCGAAGCGCTGACTTTCCTGTTGTCCCGGCCGCAAGTGGCCTCGCAGATGGCGCAGGCAGGCAGGTCGTTCGTGGAAGCCAATTACGCGTGGGACGCGATTCGCCAGAAATACCAGGGACTGGCGAAGCAGTGTGGGCTTGTAAGGTGACGGCCTGCCGGCGCGGCTTGGCAATTGTGAAGGACCTAGGGGACCAAGCTTCGGCGGCTCCACGACGGCTCTGGGGAGCTGTCTAGCGCAACTGCTCCTGTTGAAAAGTCCAAAAGGGTCGGTTCAGATAACGACCTGCCATTCCGGCCCCCGATGCTTGCCATCGGCTAATCGGCCCTGAGCGCCTCGACGGAGCCCCAAGCATGCTGACCGCTCGCGTAACCCGTACCTGCCAAGTGTTTCTGCTGGCGATGTCCGTTCTCACTCTGGAAGTTGCATTGACGCGCATCTTCTCGTTCATCATGTTCCATCATTTTACCTACCTGGTGATCAGCGTGGCAATGCTGGGGTTCGGGGCCGCTGGTACATACTTGACGAGGCGAGAGACGCACGACGATCCTGAAGCAGGCAACGAGTTTCTGGCGCGCAATGCGTGGCTGTTAGGCTTGACGACGATCGCCGCAATCGTGTTCATCCCGCGGATTCATTTCTACCCAATGGACATGTACTTCCGCCAAGACTACAGCAACTTGCTGTCGCTGCTGATCATCGTGGTGCTGGCCGGCACGCCATTCTTCTTTGGCGGAGTGTGCATCGGCTACATTATCAGTGGAGCTGGAAGCGCCATCAATCGAGTGTACTTCGCGGATCTCGCTGGCGCCGCGACCGGTTGCCTGTTAGCGCTAGTGCTGATCAACCAGCTCGGGGGGATGGCGACCTGCTTGGCCGTCACGGTGCTGGGCATGGTGGTGGCGGCCATTTCAACCGCCCGCCGGCGCCGACGCTGCGTCGTCGGCCTGCTGCTAGCGCTCCTGTTGACGGCGGGAGTCGCCCGAACTGAATTTCTTCCGATGTATGCGCCTCCAAACAAGCAGATGTTCCGCAAGGAGCATCTGGTTGAGCTGATCAAATGGCACGTGATCACGCGCCTGGATGTCACGCGACCGGTCGATGTGTACTACTCGTTCGGAGGAGCCTTGTCGCACAAGTACAGTGCAGCGCCGCAGAGAGTCCGTGTGATCTACCAGGATGCATCGGCGCTGACCGGCATCATTCAGCCGACCCCCACGCCCCGTGAGACCTTGTCCTTGGGATACTACTTGCAGGGGGCCCCGTACAAAGTCAAGCCGCAAGCCGATGCTCTGGTAATCGGATGCGGTGGCGGGGTGGACGTCTTGATCGCCCTCCACCACGGTGCTCGACACGTTGTGGGGGTGGACGTCAATCCCAACATGATCGAGTTCCTCCAAGGACGATATGCTGACTTCGCCGGGAACATCCATCAACGCGAAGATGTTGAACTGGTCGTCTCGGAAGGCAGACACTTTCTCAGCCGTGACCGGCGTAGGTTTGACGTGATTCAGCTCAGCGGCGTTGACACGTTGTCGGCCCTGTCGACCGGCGCCTACGCCCTGAGCGAGAATTTCATCTACACTGTCGAGGCGTTCGACCAGTACCTGGCGCACCTCAAGGATGACGGCATCGTCAACATCTCGCGGCCACTCGGCACGCCACCCGGTCAAACGCTCAGGCTGGTCACCATAGGTCTCGAGGCCCTGCAGCGCATGGGCACTGAGCGGCCGTGCCAACACCTTATGATCCTTGCTGGCCAGGGCCAGACCGCTTCGATGGCCTGGGCACAGTTGCTGATAAAGCGGTCACCGTTCAGGGCAGGGGAGGTCGAGGTGCTGACGCGCTGGACGGCGTCGCTGGGGTTCGACGTCATCTATGATCCGTACACACGCCGGGAGGGCGGCCTGGAGACTCTCATCCGAGCAGGCCCCCGCGAGCGCGCGCGATTCATCGCGCAGCACCAGCTCAATATCAGTCCTCCTACTGACGACAAGCCCTTCTTTTTTCAACTTTATCGGTGGCGCGACCTATTCCGCATGGATCTGACCGGTCGTGGGGGCCCCCGGCCCCCGCTGGCGTTGCTGATCCTACTGGGAAGCTTTGCTCAGATCACGATTCTCAGTGGGGTGCTCATTCTTTATCCGCTCTACCGCCGAGACGTGGCCGCTGCCCAGCCCGGCGGACGCGCGGGCATTTTCGTCTATTTCGCGTCGCTCGGCTTGGCATTTATCGTGGTGGAGATCGCCCTGCTGCAGAAGCTCACAGTATTCCTCGGGGGCCCAACCTATTCCATGTCCATCACACTATTCACCATTCTGCTTGCCTCCGGCCTCGGTAGCTTGCTGTCGCGAAACTGGTCAGGGCGTCCGTTCCAGCTCTTGGGATTGGTGATTCCCGTCCTGGTCGTCGCTATCATCGGTGAATCGCTGCTGCTCGACCGAGTGATATCCAGCCTGATGGGTTTATCGTTTCCGTTGCGCGCTTTGACAGCCGTGATCTTGGTTGCCCCGATGGGCTTGCTGATGGGCATGCCGTTTCCGGCGGGATTGCGGCATGTGGACCAATCCCGGCCCGAGCTGAATCCATGGGCCTGGGGAATCAATGCGTGTGCAACCGTGATGGGAACGGTCGTTTGCATTCTCATCAGCGCGGCGATGGGGTTCCATGTAGCGTTGGTTTTCAGCGCGCTGGTTTACCTGACGGGGTGGCTGGTCTTTGCGACGTCCCAGCGGCGCGCCGCAATTGTGCCAACAGCACGAGCGAGCTGAACGGGCGACGGCTGGAATCACCGCGGGGTCGGCTTCGCCCACGCCAAGGCAACAGAAGAGGGATCATGCCGCCGCTGCCTTCCTCTTAGAGCCGATTAAGGCGCCCTGTCGGAGGGCTTTTCTCATTTGCGATCCGAAGCACGCAACGGCCGTCTGCATTGTTATTGCTGAGGAGCATTTGGTCTACGCTCGTCTCGCGGCGTTAGAACCCCACAAACCGGTCATAAACGACGACGTGCTGTTCAGCGGAGTGGCACCAACTGAACCGGCGAGCGCGCTCCAGGCCTCGGCGGGCGAGTTCGTCAGCCCCGCTGGGATCCTCGACGATCTGCGTCATCGCGTCTCGGAGCTCGATCGGGTCATTCGGATCGATCAGGATGGCGGCATCGCCGACGACTTCCGGCAGCGATGCGACATCACTAGCAATGACCGGACGCTCACAAGCCATGCACTCCAGCGGCGGCAGGCCGAATCCCTCGTACAAGGACGGCCAGACGAGCGCTGCGCACGCGGAGAACAAGGCTGCCAGTTGCTCATCGCTGAGGTATCCCGTAAAGCAAATGCTGTCTCGCAACGCCTCGAACAGGTTCGGTTCCTGGCCGCGCGGTTCGGCTCCCCAGCCCTGCGGGCCCGCGATGACAAGCCGGTGCCGCCGGCGGACGCTAGGCGTCAGACGCGAGTAGGCCTCCAATAACGTCTGGAGGTTCTTCCTCGGCTCAATGGTGCCCACGAACAGGAAGAACGACTCGGGCAGATCCAAGGAGTGCAGTGTCTGTTGGATTCGGTCAGGGGGAGCGGGCTGGAACACCTCGCGCGGCGCTTCGTAAATGACGGTTATGCGCGCGGGTTCGACCCCAGCAAGGTCGATCATCTCCTGCCGCGTGAACTCGGAGACGGCGATGAAGTGTTCCGTTTGCCGAACCCCGCGCTCGAAATCTTGCTCGTACCACGCGACGCGGTCCGCTGGATGCCACTGGGGAAAGCGAAGGACTGACAGGTCGTGAACGGTGGTCACGGTCGGGCCTTGCCAAGGCATGGGGATGTGATTGGGCTCGTGGTACAAGTCATAACCGGCCGGCTTGGCAACGGACGCGAAAAGGCATTGGTAAGCTTCCTGAAGGAATCTCCGTACGGGCCAGCTGTGGCGGCGTGGGGCAAGGATGGGCGGCTCTGGGACCTGTGCTGAGCGCTCGTTGCCGGCTTGGAGTCTGGCCGAGCCAAGCGCAGGCGGCCGGCGCGCGATCCACGTGAAGTAGAAAGGCACGTACCTGTTGTCGGGCGCGATTCGGGCGAGCCAGGTCAACAGCTCGGCGAGGTAGTGGCCGACGCCCGTCTTTGCACTGCGAAGGGCGCGATCGTTGAAGACAACCGTGTACGGGGATGGTCTCACCGGCAGCGGACAATACGAACCCCGCGGCGGTAAATCAAGCCGGCCGCCTGAAGCCGCGACAGGCAAGACGGGTGACCGCGCCGAGGACGGAGGTCAGGCCAAGCCGCTTCCCACGTGCCCTTGGCATTGGCCCCGCGAGTTTGCGCTTGTGAACGGAGCCCGCG
>CAYGAN010000221.1:5688-7197 GCA_964347585.1 uncultured Planctomycetales bacterium
GAGGCGAACAATGTCGGTCATGATTGAAGCGTTGGCCGGGCGGCGAGTCGCGTTGGCCCATCACTGGATGCTGTCCATGCGCGGAGGGGAGAAGGTCCTGGAAGCGATTGCCAGGCTCGTGCCCGATGCGCCGATCTTCACGCTCCTGGCGGACCCACCGGCGCTCAGCGCGGCCCTGCGGGAGCAGCACATCCGCACGTCGTTTCTGCAAGAGCTGCCCGCGGCCAAGAGAATACACAGATACCTATTGCCGCTGTTTCCGCTCGCCGCGGAGTCGCTCGACTGCACTGGGTTTGACGTGGTCATCTGCTCCGACGCTGCGGTGGCCAAGGGTGTTCGCTGCCGGGACGATGCCCTCAAGATATGCTACTGCCACTCGCCGATGCGCTACGCTTGGGGCCTTCAAGCCGAGTACGTTCGCAACCTTTCGCCAGCGGCTGGGCTCGGTCTGGCGCTTTCGGCCAGGTACCTGCGCCGTTGGGATTGCAGAGCCGCGCGGCGTGTTGACGCATTTGTGGCCAACTCACACCATGTCCGTCGCCGAATCGATCGGCACTATGGTCGCGCCAGCACGGTGATCCATCCGCCGGTTGGCGTCCCTGCTGAACTGCCACCGCGACGGCCGGAAGACTTCTACCTGGTCCTGGCCGAGCAGGTGGAATACAAACGAACCGATCTTGCGATCGCGGCGTGCAATCGGCTGGGACGACGTCTCAAAGTTATCGGTGACGGGCCTTTGCGGCAGCGCATGGCTCGCGCCGCCGGTGCCTCCGTAGAGGTCCTAGGATGGCAGCCGGATCAGGTCGTGCGTGAGCACTTCGCGCGATGTCGCGCGCTGTTATTCTGTGGTGAAGAAGACTTCGGCCTGGTCCCGGTGGAGGCGATGGGATGGGGCGTGCCGGTCATCGCTTACTCGGGTGGGGGGGCGCTCGAAACTGTCGCGGACGGGCAGACGGGGGTTTTGTTCGCGCGCCAGACGGTTCCCGATGTGATCGCAGCGATCGGACGGTTCGAATCAATGGAGTCGCAGTTCGACGCGCGGTTTATCCACCAGCACGCCCGCAGATTCTCGCCGGGCCGCTTTGTGGAACAGTTCCAGCGGTTCGTGACGCTGTGCCTGGAAGTCTATGCCCGCGGCGGGCGACACGCAGTGCGCAGGCAAGTCCAGGGTGCGGATCGGCCCGTAGAGTGCTGAATGCTGAAGGCCTCAGTCGGCATTCGGTACGGTCGGTATCCAGAATGACAACGCTGATTGCCGCCCGTCCCCGGCAACGCGAACACTGTGCGAAGATCCCGCCAGCTAGTTGCTTGCGGTCTGAATGGCCAGAGTCGCATACGCTGTCACCAAGTAGGGATTGTCTTCCATCCAACGGTCGGCGGTGTTGATCCAACTGCCATCCTTTCGTTGCAGCGAGAGGAGCTTTTCGCACAGCTCAGCGCGCCAGTTGTGTTCGACGCCGCCCTCGTCGGTGATGAGTGGCTCGCCCCACGCGGTCAAGGCCTTGGCGA
>CAYGAN010000222.1:0-7146 GCA_964347585.1 uncultured Planctomycetales bacterium
GCTATATGACAATATGATCACGTGGATGCCGCGGGACGTCGATGCGTCCGAAGGGCCGCTGGCGGAGTGCCGGCAGCTTGCAGCTGAGGCCGCTGTTTCCGCGCGGGAGCTGGCACAACAGAGTGCCGCAGGGCGAACCGATCGCGGCCTCGAGCTGGCGGATGCGTTGATTGGCAAGTTGAATGCCCTTCATAAGGGGCTGTTCGACGCGACCTCCGGCGATGACGCAAGCGCCAAGCTCGCGATCTTTGCTGCCAATCGGATGGCGGAGTCGCAATCGCTGATATCACGTCAGGGGGGCTGGATTGAGAAGATCGAGGCGCTCAGGCAAGGCAGCTACGGGGGGGCCGCGGTGATCGACCAGGATCGCTTGGCGTGGGATACCGTCGAGCTCGGCGTCAAGCTGGACCGCGTCGTGCCGATGCTCGCCCGGATATCCGACGAGGGCGGAAGAAAGGCCCGCCAACTGGAGCAGACGGTCAGCCGGGAGGTCCCGGCGCACCAGGTCACTGCCGCGATGGCGCTCAAGCAGGACAAGCTCGCCCCGGCCCGTCAGGCCGAAGGGAATGCTCTGGAGTCCTTTGCCAAAGCAGAGAAGCTCTTCGACGAAGTGCTGGACATTGTGGAGCAAGCCGCCAAGATGCCGCCCGGCGCTCCTCGCGCGCCAACCCTGGAGGGGCTGCTGGCGATGTTGGAGAACGAGTGCAAGGCGTGCGAGAAGCTCGGCGCCGCCCTGCGTCTGAACGTCGCGGTGCAGGCGGACTGGGCAATGCCCGGCTCGGGTCCAGGGGCTGGTGCCGGTGGCTCTGGGGCTGGCTCGGGAGGTAGCTCCGGGTCTGGCTCCGCCGGGTCGTCGGGCGTCGGCCAGCGGCGTGGGCACCGGCCTGCAAGGACTGAGGCCGCTCGGAGAATGGCCGATGCTCAAGCAAGAGCGGCGCAGGCCTACGCCGAGAAGGCGGCTAGAGAAATGGCCAAGGCTCAGCAGAACGCAGCCGCCGACGCACGTAAACTAGCCGCGACCTCGCCCCCGGACTCCAGCGTAGGGCCGCCCGAACCGATCTACGATGAGCAAGGCCTGCCTCTTCCCGGCAGCAACCGCGATGAGCGAGACTGGAACGTCTTCGTGTCCAGGCTGCAGCGCGAGCTCAGGCAGGGCCGGGACATCCATCCGCCAAAGCAATACCGTCGGGCGATCGACGAGTACTTCCGGACAATTGCCGAAATGGCAGCCGACAGGGCCGCGACACCGTAATCCCCTGGTCCGCATTGCTCGTCGTGTCCCGCGGACGTCGTATAACTCGGCGCCGCAGGACCGAGAATCCCCTCTCGGTCCGCGACCATCCTCGGAAGCTCACGACAATGTGGCTGCATCCAGACACGAGCGAGATATGAATCTCGGTTCAGCGAACAATCGCTGAAATGGCTGCCGGCACAGCCGGCACGCCATGATGCGTTGGCAGCGGGTGCCCCGCCCTTCGCACTGATGCGAAGGGTGGGGGACGGACGCTCTGCGAGGGCGAGGCAATCGCGCAATTCGGCGGTTGCAGGACTGCCAGTAGGCCTATCGCTGATAGATGGGCAAGAGCTGGTACGGGGTAGTCATCGCCAGCACGGTCAGGGCGGTGGTGTACACGTTGCCGTAGCGATAATCCTCGCCCGCTTCAACGTCCCAACATCCCTCCGGGGTCTGATGTGCCACGAGCGTGCGTACCAGGCTCGGGTAGAACTCCGCCCAGTAGTGCCCGCCCAACTGGAGCATCGCTTGGCTGCAGTAATAGGCTCCGTAGTGATAGCGATCTGGCGAGTCGGACTCAAGCCCAGCTCGCGCATGAATCGATGGCATGTTGTACCGATCGAAGGGGTGTTGGAGCACCCAATCGCCGGCGGCGCGTGCCATCGGCGTGTTGTGCAGCCCGCCCAGTGAGAGCGACAGGATTCCCGCGCCAGCCATCGCCCGGCTCGTGCGGCGGTCCCGGCCGATGAGCCCGTAGAGAAACGTCTTCCGGCGGCTTTCGAAACAGCGTTGAACGTACTGCATGGCCTGATCGATAAACTCGCTTGGGACCTCGAAGCCGGCGTTCTTGGCCGACCGCAGGAACATGAGCTGCCATGCCGTTACCGATAGATCTGAATCGCTCGGGTTCCACCGCCGGATGTACCGCCACCCGCCACGGTCAACCTCCTGCCGTTTCGGGGCCAACTGCTGGGCACGCGTGAAGCCAAGCGCTTTTTCGATCGCCGGGCGGATGCGCGCGGCCCTGGTCTTGTCGGTCATGCCGTAAACCTCACCGAGAAGGAGGCCGCCGATAGTGTGATTGTATATGGCTGTGTGAGCAGCATTGTGCGGCTGCATCGCGCGCTGCGGTGTAGCGTACGCGATGAGCCCGTCGGGCTTCTGAGAGGAAAGGACAAAGTCGATCCCCGCGTCGATGTGTTCCCCGTAGGGCCCCTCACCGGGCAGATGCCCTCGAGACAAGAAGGCGAGCAAGCAGAGGCTCGTCACGCCCGGTTGCCCGATGCGCAGCGTTCGGAATGATCCGTCCCTGCGCTGCTGGGTCACCATCCACGCCAGCGCGCGATCCACACACCGATCGACCTGCTCCCATTGCTGCGGGCTGAGCACGTCTTGGCACGCCAGCTTCGGCGCGTCTGAGTCTGGGGGAGTGATGTCCTCGCCTGCCGCACTCGGGGTCGCGCTTCGGCCTGTCACCAGCAGAGAGCAGATCAGGGGCAAGCATCGTAATCGTCGTGTCGTCGCGTTCATAAAGCTATTCGTCGTCGCCCTGTCCCGATGTCAATACCTGGATATCTACTACGTGCATCGTCGGCCTCGGTTCGAGATTTCAGGATTCGTTCTTGCTCCGAGCTTACCGTTGGAAGATCGGCAGCAGTTGGTAGGGCGTGCCGAGCGTCAAGACGGCAAGCGAAGTCGTCAGGCACGGTCCCCACTGCTGCTCGCCGGCCTCGGGTGGCCACGAACCGTCGGGCTGTTGGTGTCGGAGCACTGTTCGGCAAATCGCAGGGTAAAACCCAGCCCAGTAATGCCCACCAAGCTGGTACATACCCAGCGTGGCATAGAACGCATTGTAGTGGAACCGGTAGCTTCCGTATTGCCTCGGCAGGGGATGTACGAGGAGCCAATCACCTGCTTTTCGAGCCGCCTCGGTGCCGTGCCGGCCCCCCAAAGACAGCGATACGATGCCCGCGCCGACCATGGCTGGACTGGTGTGCCGGTCCATACCGATCAATCCATATAAGAACGTCCCGTTTCGCTGATAGCAGCGTCCCACGTATTGCATCGCTTCGTCAATCGGCGCGGCCGATACGGCGAAGCCCGCATTCCTGGCCGACCTCAGGAACATCAGATGCCACGAGGTGATCGAAAGGTCGGAATCGCTCGGAGCCCATCGGCGGACGTACCGCCAGCCGCCGCGATCGACCATGCTTCGCTTAGACGGCATGGTCTGAAGACGAAGCGAACAGGCGAGGGCGCTGCGAATCGCCTCGGCGAGCCGGTCACCCCCACGCCGGTCGGTCATGCCGAATACTTCCGACAGCATCAGACCAGCGATGGCGTGGTTGTAGGTGGCCGTATGGGACGCCATGCCAGGCATCATCTGGGCTTCCGGCACGAGCCTTGAGAGCAGGCCGTCCGGCTTCTGGCACGAAAGGACGTACGCAATGGCTCGGTCGATGGGCTCGCCGTGAGGGCCTTGGCCTGGCAAGTGTCCGCGGGCCAGGAAGGCCATCACCGCCAGTGACGTGACCGCCGGCTGGGCCCTATCATCTGAACGGAATGACCCGTCCGCGAGTTGCTGTATCCGCAGCCAAGCTAGCGCACCATCAATTGAGCGGTCCACCTCGGCCCAATCGCCCGCAGACAGAGACAGTTCCGCCGGCGCCGAGTCGGGCGTCCTGACCGTGTGTTCCGTTTGAATACGCGCGACATGCTCGCCTGCCGCAGAGCCCGGAGGCACCGGCTCGATCGTCAGCACCGCGCCGATCACAAGCGCCAAACCGACTGGCCGAAGTGGGTTCTGGCTGATCGGGCTTCTCATTATGCAACATTATCGCCGGACAGATGGCGCATCCGGGCTCAGAAAAAAGAATTTGCGGCCGGCGCAGGCAGGGCCAGTTCCGTGAGGCGCGCCTATCCCAGATTCACATACGGGGCTTCGGCCGCGAAGGCCGGCCCGGCAGGCTGCAGCGCCGTCCAGGAGGGCATTTCAGGCAGCGGGGGGAACCTGGCTCGGCAATGGGTGCAGATCAGTTCGCGCGTCCGGCTGCTGCCACCGGTGGGGGTTGGTCGCGTGTCGAATGCGCGTGCGCAACCGCCGCTGTTATCGATCGAGCAGTTGGCTACTCAGGCCGGTCCTGGGCAAGCGAAACCGGCGTCCGATCTGGCCAGGCTCGTCGGGTTACACGAAAGTTGCTGAAAGACAAGCTGGCACTGGCCGCCTGGGACGCGGTAAAGTTGTTCACCTCCGTGCCCACGTACACGGCTGTTGTGGCTGCGCTGGCCCATCCACTGGTGGGCTTGCTGAAATACCCGCGAGCGACCAGGTCATGAATGATTCTCCACCAGTCCACCGCCAGGGTTGTCTCCCGGCCCCGGCAGACGGAAACACCGATAGCGGAACCGTCCATCGTTACGAATTCGAGGCGATCGTTCTTGATGGCGGCGACAACGTCTGGCTCCGGGTCGGCATCGCCCCAATTGGCGAGAGCGAAACAGATCTCGGCCCCTCGTGTCCTACCGTCCCAGGAGCCGGTGAAGCCGACGAACGCCCGCGTCGCGCCGTTGCGGCACACGTCGCCGAAGCTGACGGCCACACTAAAGGCCAACTCATTCGGGCTGGGAAGCGGCCCGCCACCGTGTCCTGTGTGGTCCATGAACACGAACCACGTGAAGTAGCCTACACCTCCCGGATGCTCGACCGAACATAGGTCTGTATTCAGACGGACCGACCAGTTGCGGTTGCGAAACTCGTCGGTATGGGCTGTCCAGTCCATTGTGACCGGACTGCCCTTTCCGTTCACGAGGAAGGACTGATCCCTGGGTCCGTAGCCGCCAAGCACGGTCTCTGATTGAACCGCAACAGTCCAATTCTTGTCCGGAAACGGGCAGTCGGCCGAGTCCTCATAGTAATTATCAGCGTCCGGATGCGGACTTCTCACACAACGACGGGTCAGGTTGTAGTCCCACCCGAAGGGCCGACCGGCTACCGCGCTTCTCTTACCGTGCTGACAACCTGCGAGCAACGGCAAGATCAATCCCCACGCCGGTAGCGTGAACAACCTTGGCAGCCGCTGTTCACAGGCACTCATTGTTCTCTTGCGGCCGGTGTGTTCATCGACGGTTAGTGGACGTTGTGCAGCCTGCGTTGTGTCCCGGCTTCAGATGTACCCGAGGTCGCGGAGACGGCTTTTTATCAAGTCCTCTTCTTCGCGGCTGTAGGCTGCGGACTCAGCTCGCGGCAGGTAGCCCAGAATCTCGAGGGTCGTCAGGATCTTGCGGACGCATGCATCGGAGGTCTCCACATCGGTGTTGAGCAACACCTCCGGCTTGAACGGTTCCTCATACGGTGCGTTCACCCCGGCGACGTTCTCGATCTCGCCACGCCGCGCGCGCTCGAACAGATCATGGTCGTCCCGACTCATCAGCACTTCGATCGGGCAGCGGCAATAGACCTCCACGAATCGACCGACCTCGGTCCGGATGACATCGCGGACGTCGCGGTAGGGACTGATCGCCGAGACGATGCCGACCACACCGTTGCGATTCAGTAGCTTACACTCGTACCCGATGCGGCGCAGATTCGCCTCGATGTCACGTCGGGTAAAGCCCAGGTCGCGGTTCAACTCCCGGCGGATCTTGGCTGAGTCAAGCCACTCGACCCGCAGTCCACGCCCAATCAACTGGTTGCGTAGCAGCTCGGCCAGCGTCGTCTTACCCGAGCCGCTAAGCCCCGTGAACCATACGGTAAAACCCTCTTGGTTCATAGCAGCGCGCCTTTCCTCGGCAACTTAGCTGCCCTAGCAATGGCGGCCTGTGCGAATCCCGGGCCTTAAATGCCAATTCCCACCAGAGGCCAGACGAAACGCATCACCAGCAGGAAAACGACCAGAGAGATCACGTTCATCGGCACACCCGCCGCCAGCACGTGCCGGACCCCGTAGTATCCGGCCGAAAAGCTGATCGCGTTGGGCGGCGAACTGATGGGCAGGCTGAACGCCAACCCGGCCGGGATCGTAATCGCCAGCGTCATCGTCAGCGGAGCGACGCCGGCCGGCTCGCATAACCCGAGACCCACGGGCATCAGCACCGCAACGGCCGCCGCGTTACTCATCGTCTCGGTCAGCAATATCGAAGCCAACGCCATCAGCGCGAGCAGGTAGAATGCGGGCATTTCTTGCCGTCCGAGCGTCGCGCGGGCGAGCGCTTCGATGGCATGTGTCTTATCAAGCGCGGAGGCCAACGCGACCGCCCCGCCGTACATCACCACTATGCCCCAGTTCACATAGTCCTGCAATTGCCGCCAGTCCGCGATGCGGAGCACAAAGAGCATCGACGCGGCCAGGATGGCAATTACCCCCAAGCCGACCCGATCGCCCAGAGCGATCCACGCTGCCACTGTCAGCACGCCAAGCATCGCAAGCCGAAACTCGCGATGCGACATTGGTCCGAGGGTCCGCACGCGTTCGTCGATCATCGCAGTGGCATGCCGAACGTCGGCTACATCCGTGCGGAACCGCCAGCGTAACAGCAGGACAGCAGCTAGACTGAGCACGATCACCACGGCAATCGCCGCCGCCGTCCACTGGATGAACGTTACGCTCACCTCCGGATACTTCTCCTTCAGCAGCCCGATCGCCAGCGGCGCCCGTGCGCCCCCGAGGAACGTGCCGACGCTGCCGATGGTCGCGCCCCACGCCAGCGCGAGGAATAGCATCTTGGCATAGTCGCTCTTGCCCTTCTCCAGGTTCAGTGCGTCGGCGATCTCCAGCACGATCGGGAACATCATCGCTGCCACCGCGTGGGCTGGCATCCACAGCGCCAAGAATGAGGCCGAGAACACCACTCCAACGACTAGCATTGCCGGCCCCCGGTCGAAGCGCTGAAGGAACATCAGCGTCACTCGCTTC
>CAYGAN010000223.1:0-7063 GCA_964347585.1 uncultured Planctomycetales bacterium
TAGAGTGTCTCATCAGGATACTGCCGCCCGTCCTGGAAGATCAGCGTGCCCGGCTGGGGTTGAACAAGGTACTGCACCGGCTGCTCCTCAAGTTCCTTGACCTCCACCTGATCCACATAGATGCAGAAAGACGGGTCGGTTGGGCTCTGGCTGGCGCGCAGCCAGATGCTCGCCGTGCCGGCTTCGGCGGTGAACGTCCGCCAGACGTGCGTGAAGATCTCGTGGATCGGGGCCTTGTCAGCGACCTGATCGATGCCCCAGTCGATCGTCCCGGCGTTTCCGTTGGTGGTCTGGCCGGTCGGATCGACACCCAGGTAGAACGCCAGTTGAGGCTGCAGGCCGCGGAATTCGTATTTCATCCAGCAGATCAATAGATACTCCAGGCCCGGCGTCAGGCCCGAGATCTGCCGGTTGACCCCCCCATTGAAGTCGCCGTCGGGCGTCAGCTCCGCTAAGGTTTTGGGGTGCACGTGGCCGGAGCCAAACATCTGCGAATAGTAGCCGTCCGTGGCATCGGCGGGGTTGTTGTAGTTCCAGTCGCCGACGTCTTGGACGATGGTGCCCTGGCCGACGATCTCGAAGTCGATCCAGCTGCACGACGCACCGCAGACGAAATTGGTGTATCCGCACCACCAGCGGTTGGCGTTCATGTAGCTCCCCATTGTCATCAGATCGTTGCCGATGTCGTCGGGGGAATACGTTCCGTGCCAGCCCCCCCAAGTGGATCCTTCGGTAGCTATCACGGGCGGGAATCGCCATCCGCGGCGATCGTACATGTCCTTGAAGCGGCGGGGCCGGAGTCCGAAACTGCACGCATCGTTCTGGACTTGGTTGGTGACCATGAACTGATCGGTCGGCCCGCCGTAGCAGTGATGGCCGAGGTAATCGGCGACAGCGAACAGGTCTTTGCAGCTGGGATCAAACGTCTCGTCAACCATGTGCCAGATGTTCCCCGGCGAGCCGGTCGAAAGGTTCAGCGAGCAGACCTTCATGCCGAGCTCGTGGGCGCGCTCGGCGAAGGCCTTCTCGAAACTCAGCGTCTTCTGCCAGTTCCAGTCCCAGTCGGGCTCGTTCAAGCCTTGCCAGCAGTCAATCCGCGGGAACTCTTGCTGGTCGAGATAGAGTTGGTCTGCCAAGCGGGCGCCGTAGTAGGCCGGGTCGGTGAAGTACATCCCGACGTTGTCGTCCACAGCGGGGCGCCCGACGAAGATGGTGTTCGCCAGATGGTCAAAAGTATTGAGGAAATCGACCGTACCGTACGTGCCGTTGCCTCCGTCCTCCGGGTTCCCGCCGTACAGCAGGATGGTCTTGGTGTTCAGGTCGGCCAGTTCCTGCTCGCCGAGGCAGTCGTACTTGCCCCCGCCGACCTTGCCGACGCGGACGGACTGGGCCCATGTGCCGCTGCCGAGTGTCCACCACTTGTTCCAACCGGCCGAGACGCCGCCGCTGAAGGCCTGCTCGAAGCTCGGATTGCCGACAAGATTCGGCCCGACCGTGGCGGGGACCAATGTTTCGGGATCCACCGGATCGGGTTCGGGTCCCGGTGGCGGATCGGTCGGGACCGGCCCGGTGAGCGTGACATGGTCGAACCAGACCTTCGCGCCGTCGCCGTGCTGAGGCCACTTGCGAGTGCCTTTCAGCGAAATGGTGATGACCGGATGAACGGCCTCGATGGTTACCGAGGCGGTGACCCAGGTGTGCTGCGTGCCGACTTCGTCCCAGACCATTCCGCCGCCGTCGCCGTTCGCCTCCCCGTAACGATCCACCCCGAGCCACGCCAGCAAATCCTCGCCGTTGTAGCTCTGCGCGGGGAAGTCCAGATAGATCTCCACCGTGGCCGTGTATGTCTGGCCGGGCACGACGTAGACCTGCTGATAGATGCCGGCCTCTTGGTAGTCTTCCGCGGGTTGCGGCAGCTCGAGTTTCTGCGAGAAACTGCCGTCATAGAATCGGTCGCTGCCGACGAAGTGAACCTGTGTGACGTAGGTGTCGTCCTGCCAGGCAACCCACTGGTTGGCAGCGCCGTCGGTGAAGCCGCCCTCGAAGTTGGGATTGTTCACTTCAGCCCAGCCGGCCCCGGGCGCCGGATACGGCGTGAGCACAGGACACGGGTCCTCGGGGCCAACGAACGCGCGCGCCGTCACGCCAACGAGGAGAACACTTAGCACCGAAATCAGCACAAACCTGGCAAACCGTGTCATCGTCAGCTTCCTTCCGTCGTTGTTGAGGTGTCGTTCCGCGAAAGCGGGTCGCGAGAATCAGCCTTTCCAATCTTTCTGGGCCCTTGCCCGTCTGCATTCTACCGGATCAGTCAAGGGTTGGACGCTTGGGCGCGCGCGATGCGAGTGAAGAGCAACCTGGCCGGGCACGCGGTTGCGGCATCCTGCGCGAGCGTGGGAAAGCCGACCTCCATTATCGGGCAGGACGCACTCATCGTGCGCTGTCTTGAAGCTCCTTGAGTATCCGAAGCGCATCCAGCGGCGTTGTGCTGTCGACGTCGACTTCGCGTAGCTTTCGGATGATTTCTTCATTGGGATCGGCGAACAGCAGCATCTGGTCGTCCCGCTTGGTTCGTCGGCGCGACATCCGCGGCGTGCGCGACTCACGGGCGAAGCTTCGCTCCAGCTCCGCTAGGACCTCCTTGCTCCGCTCGACGACTTCCGGAGGGATGCCGGCCAACCGGGCGACGTGGACGCCGTAGCTCTTGTCGGTGCCGCCTTCGACGATCTTGTGCAGGAAGACTACCTCATCTTGCCACTCGCGAACGGCTACGTTGTAGTTCTTGACGCCGCCCAATAGTTCGGCCAGCTCGGTCAACTCGTGGTAGTGCGTTGCGAAAAGCGTACGGCAGCGGATGTTGACAGCGATGTGTTCCGTGATCGCCCACGCGAGCGAAAGGCCGTCAAAGGTGCTCGTCCCGCGACCGATCTCATCGAGGACAATCAGGCTTTGGCGGGTCGCGTTGTTGAGGATGTTGGCGGCCTCGATCATCTCGACCATGAAGGTGGACTGGCCCCGCGTGATCTCGTCCGACGCGCCGACGCGGGCGAAGATGCGATCGACGAGCCCCCAACGCATCGATTGGGCGGGCACGAACGAGCCGGTCTGAGCCACAAGTACGAGCAGGGCGACTTGGCGAATGTACGTGCTCTTGCCGGACATGTTCGGCCCCGTGACGATCAACAGCCGCTGGGCGGACTCGTCGAACGCGCAGTCGTTCGGCACGAACCGCTCCGCCAGAGTCTGTTCGAGCACGGGGTGTCGGCCTTCGGTGATTTCCAGCACGTCGGCTTCGACCAGTTCCGGTCGCGTGTAGGCGCGGTTCAGAGCGACTTGCGCCAGACCTGCCAGCACGTCGATGACGGCGACGGAATCGGCGGCACGCTGGAGCGCCGTGATATACCTGCAGGCCTGTCCGCGGACCTCGTCGAAGAGCTCATGCTCGAGCTGGTTGGCCCGTTCCTCGGCGGTCAGGACCCCCGTCTCGTATCGCTTGAGCTCGTCGGTGATGTACCGCTCGGCGTTCTTGACGGTTTGCTTACGGACGTAGTCGGCCGGCACGCGACTCCTGTAGGTGTTGGTAACTTCGATGTAGTAGCCGAACACCTTGTTAAAGCCGACCTTGAGCGAGCTGATCCCCGTGCGCTGGATCTCGCGCGCCTGGTAGTCGGCGAGCCACCGCTGCCCGTCGCTCCCGATGCAGCGGATCCGATCGAGCTCTTCGTTGTAGCCGGATGCGATGATGCCGCCTTCGTGCATGGTCATGGGGGCGTCCGGGCGGATAGAGCGGCTCAGGAGGTCTGCCAACTCGTCGAGTCCCCCGAGCGATTCGCTCAACTGGCTCAGCATCACGGCGGTAACCCCGCCCAATTGCTCACGCAGAGGCTGGAGCTGAGAAACCGCTCGACTCAAGCCGGCCAGATCTCGCGGGGACGCCCGGCCGAGCCCCAGACGCGCGGTGATCCTTTCGAAGTCACCTATGCGCCGGATGATCCTCCTGATTTCTCGGAGTCGAGCGGTGTCGGTCGACAGCTCCGATATTGCATCCTGCCTGGCGATGATGTCCTCGGCTACGCGAAGCGGAAAACAAAGCCACCGCTTCAGAAGTCGCGATCCCATTGGATTGACGGTTTCGTCGATGGCTCCGAGCAGCGAACCCTCCCGCGTGCCTTGGCGGAGCGTGCGCTCTATCTCCAGCGATCGCCACGTGCTATGGTCGATTTGAACGTATTGGTCGCTGGTTCGCCGCCGGATATTGACGATGTGGAACAGGTTCGCCTTCTGCGTTTCCTGGAGGTAGTCGAGGATGGCACCGGCGGCACAGAGGGACGCGTCCATGTGTTCGAAGCCGAAGCCGGCCATCGTTGAGACCCCGAAGTGTTTGTGCAGCGTCTGCTCGGCTTGGTGCGGTCCGAAGACATGACCGGCTCGCTGGCAGACCGTCCCGCCGGTGAGCTCTCGGAACTGTCGGGCCGATTCGTCGTGGCGGTCAATATCCGTTTCCGGTACGAGCAGCTCAGCCGGCCGCAGACGAACCAACTCATCCATCACCTGACCGCGATCCAGCAGCTCGGCGAAGAACGCCCCGGTCGAAAGCTCCACGCACGCCAGGCCGACCTGACCGTTACCCGGACTGATCGCCGCCAGATAGTTATCCGCCTGCTGGTCAAGCAACGCCTCGTCGGTGAGCGTGCCGGGGGTGACGATCCGAACGATGGCCCGCTTCACGACGCCTCGGGCTTGCTTGGGGTCCTCGACTTGTTCGCTAATGGCCACCTTGTAGCCGGCGTTGACCATCTTCGACAGGTAGGATTCGAGTGCGTGGTACGGGATGCCGGCGAGGGGAATCGGGCTTTCGCCCTTGCTGCGGGAGGTGAGCGCCAGACCGAGCACGCGCGAGGCGATCTTGGCGTCTTCGTAGAACATCTCGTAGAAATCGCCCATGCGGAAGAAGAGGATCGCGTCCGGCACCTGCGCCTTCTGCTCGGCATACTGCCGCATCGCTGGCGTGACGGCAGCGTCGGTTCCGGACTTGCTGGGTCGATGTTTGGCTGAAAGGCCTTTCGCCATCGGGCTCGTCCGCAGGCAAAGCTGGCACGACAGAATCGGTCGCGAACCAATGTAGGGGATTCGCCCTGGCTTCTCAATCAGGTCCGGGCTGCGGCAGGATTCAGGTCGCCAAAGCCGCAGCCGACAGGGCGCAATTGACCCGAAGGGCGTTCGAGACGCTCTCACTGGCTCCGGCCCTGCCCGTCCCGCTTGCCGCGCCAACCCGACTGACCCGCGAATCGCCCGGCGGCAGCCGGAGGATCAGGGCTCAGCAAGACTAGCCGGGGGCTTGAGCGCCTTAAGCTTGTCGACAAACTCGTCGATGATCCATTCCGGCGTGGAGGTGCCCGCGGTTACGCCCGCTGTCTTCTTGCCGGTGACCATCTCCGTGCGAAACTGACGCCACGTCTCGAGATGATATGTGCTCACGCCGGTCTCCCGACACAGGCGGGCCAACTCTCGCGTGTTGGCTGAATGGAGACCGCCGAGCACGAACATGACGCTGACCTCCTTGCATAACTCAAGGGCGGCCTCTTGACGACGCACGACTTCCAGACAAAGGGTGTTTACGATCTTCATCTCGCGAAACGGTTTCGCAGCGATGGCGCCGATCATTCTGGCCACGTGCTCAGGAGCGTGGGTCGTCTGAGCGACGATGCCGAGTTTCCCCCGGTGGGGCAGGGCCTCCTCTAGATCCTCTTCCCGATCCACGATTGTCACGTTCGGGGCGTAGCCGACGACGCCTTCTACCTCAGGATGATCTCGATCGCCGATGACGACCACGTGGTACCCCTCCTCGTGGAGTTGCTTGACAATCGCCTGGGCGCGTTTGACGAGTGTGCAGGTCGCGTCGATGATTCTCAACCCTCGCGCCCGGGCGCGCTCGAGGAACTCCGGTGGCGTGCCGTGCGCCCGAATCAAGAGCCTCGTGCCGGGCGCGAGCGAATCGAGGTCGGTGGACTGTACGAGACCCGCGGCAGCCAGCCGATTCACGACCTGTTGATTGTGAATGACCGGCCCGAGGGCGACGACAGGCCCGCTCCCCTCTTTGAGCGCCCGCTCACACATTGAGACGGCGTCTTCGACCCCGAAGCAAAAGCCCCGCTTGGCCGCGACTCGAACTTCCATAACCCTGAATCTCGACGGCTTACGGCTTGTCCGTCGCCGCAGCGGCGCCGGATGAGGCCGATGGCTGCTGATCGTCATATTGTAATGCCTGACGTCCCAGCCGGGCGCGCAGCGCTGACTGCATGGCGCGCAGCCGGTCTGCCAGCTCCGCCGCGAACTGCTCGGCGTCCGTCTGTGACCGGGGTGGCGCAATGAGCGGCTCGCCATATTCGACCCACACGTTTGCTGGACGCGGCAGTTTGTGGCGGCGCGGCCATGCGTCGAACGCACCTTCTATGAGAGTTGGTACGATCGGTACGTGTGCCTTCATGGCGATGCTCGCGACACCGGCATGAAAGGGGCGGATCCGACCATCTTCGCTTCGTGTGCCCTCCGGGAAAGCCACCACCAGCTTGCCGTCCCGCAGCCGGCGCAGCACCTCCTTGACAGCTGATATGTCCGCCGTACCGGGCCTGATTGGAAACGCATTCAGTGAGACAATCAGGCCGCGGAAAAGCCTGTTGCCAAACAACGAAGCTCTGGCCATGTAGTTGCCTTCGCGAGGCAGTGCCAACGTCACCAGCACCGGATCAAGGTAGCTCTGGTGATTGCTGACCAAGAGGACGCCGCCAGTTTTTGGCACCCGATGCAGGCCGAACACTCGGCCGCGAAAACAAAGCACGTAGAACCACTGACACGCGAACCGGCAAGCTTGGTAGTAGGGCCTCATAGGCGCCCGCAGACCGATCACTGCCCCCGTCCAGCCCGGCACAATGATATGCCCCGTGCGGGGGAGACGCCACGAGGTATCAACGGGCGGAGCCATGTGCTTGCCCGCAAACAGCTTACTCATTCCTCATTCGGCCACCTTGCGACGCATCCTGGCCTTCGCAGCCGACAGCCGCGG
>CAYGAN010000224.1:0-7040 GCA_964347585.1 uncultured Planctomycetales bacterium
TTGCAGTTGGGCATCAGCCGGGGCTCGCCCGAGCAGGTGATCGATGGCTGGCGTGCCAACCGGGCACTGATAAAGAGTGGGTCAGGCGCGCTCTTCGTTGACACCGAGGACAACGGCAAGACTGGGCCCTGCTACTTGATTCTCTTCAAGTTCAAGGGGGAGCGGCGCCGCTGGGAGACTTACAGCATGCCGTATGCACGCGAGCGCGACCGCAGGGGGCCTCTCCCGGATCCAACTGATTTGACGCCTGAGATGTTGTATATCAACGCCGGCAAGTACTCCATCAGACGGTGGGTTGACAGCAGGGGACTGGCAATCCTCGGTTCGCTCGCGGTAGTTAGGAGCCATGCCCTCTACGAGACGATCGACTTGGGCTGTGTGCTGGGCAACAAGTCTGTGGAAATCCTGGAGCAGCGACAAGGGCAGGTGCATGTGACCAGGGAAACGGTCGCAGGTGAACACCTTATACGGCTCGATTGGGTACCGCCGCTGGAGGCGAAGCACAAGGTGAAGCGCAGTACCTGGTTGGCCCCGTCCAAGGGATATGCCATTGTGCGTCGGGACGTCTTCGGCGAAGGCAGCACGGGCCGTTACGACAAGCTCGCTGCGCGCGTGAAGCACCAACTCGTGAAGCTGGGCAATGGCGCTTGGTTCCCTGTCATCACGCATTACGAGCTTTACAAACCCGATGAACGCGGTCAGCCACGTCCCTCGTATCGAGGCCGGTGGATCTTTTCTGGCGATTTCAAGTTCAATGTGCCCGTGGCGGACGCCTGGTTCAGCTTGGCGACGGTTCTGAAGCCAGGTGAGCACGTAAGAGATCGTCGATTTGACCCACCCAGGCACTACACCTATGCACCGCTTCTGTCGTGGGTCGATTGGAGGAGGGACCTGAGGTTCCTTACGCTTCTGGCACTCGCTGTTCTGTTTCCCTAAGTGACAGTAGGAGGCCGGGTCGTCTGGTCCTCCTGGGGCGAGGGGGTGAACGATCCCAGCTGCAGAACGGCCCTCGCTAAGATCAAGAGCGGCGACGTGGTCCTGCCGACGCACTGGGGTGACGGTCCGGAGCGTACGATTCGCCAACGCTGCGTCACCACCCCGCAAGAGGCCCAGAAGGTACTGCTCAATTGCTCGGGACTGGCCCTGCCCGAGCGCCCGCGCCGCATCGACGGGCTCGCCCATATGTAGTCACGACTTCTGGCCGCCATCGGCCCTGGCGCTACCATCAGGCCCGATGGCGCCCAACAACTGTTCAGCTCGTGCTAGGCGACGGTTTCGCGCGGACATTGCTTGGTTCAGACGGATTGGTTTGGTTGTCACCGGAGAGCCCTCGTTCCACGAGCCTTCCACAAAGGGTTCCACGAACGAGGATTGCCGGGCGGGCACGCAAATGCGAAACCTAGGGCACCGATAGGTTAGAGCGCTCCAGGGCCGGAGGGATCGGAGAGGGGGGGATTCGAACCCCCGAGACCCTAACGGGCCTAACGGTTTTCGAAACCGTCTCCTTCAGCCACTCGGACACCTCTCCATGTGAGCGCCCGCCGCCCTATGTTGCCTGGAAAGTTTCCCGTTCGCAAGTATCGAGCGGGGCCGACCGCCGGGCAACGCCGAATCCAACAACTCCGGGACCCGCGGGCCAAGGCGCGACGCGCGGTTGGGGTGGACTTCTCCTAGCGCTGGTGGATCGCTGGACGTATTACTTCTTGCCGGCAGCACGTTGAGCAGCAAAGAAGTCGCGGACCAGTTTCGCACATTCCTGGCTCAGCAGGCCGCTGAAAACGGCAACTCGATGATTTAACCGGGGATCGTCGGTGATCGTATAGATCGAGCCGCAGCCGCCAGCCTTCGGGTCCTCTGCGCCGAACACAAGCTTCTCGATCCTGGCCTGCACGATTGCGGCGGCACACATGACGCACGGCTCAATGGTCACGTATAGGCTGCAGTTCGTGAGCCGCCATGAGCGGACGTGGCTGGCTGCAGCGGTGATCGCCACCATCTCGGCGTGGGCTGTGGGGTCCTGCAGTTGTTCCCGTTGATTCCGGCCTCGGCCGATGATTACACCTCGGTGGACTACGACGGCACCGACAGGTACGTCGCCGTCCTCGGCCGCCTGCGAGGCCTCGGCCAGCGCTTGCTGCATGAACCATTCATCGGTCAAAATGTTGGCTCCACAGAGGGGCAACAGCACCGCGCGGAGGGTTCAAAGGCCGCCCTCGGTTAAGCGCTGGCATCCTAGCGGAATTGACGCGTGGGACGCCGGCACCACAATCGTCAGGGCCGTGGAACCCGCCCGCGAGACCGCTGGCCAGCCGAAGCCCTGCGTCTTACGATTCCTGCCCGAGACGAGCGCATCAATGCTAGCTGCTGATCGCGGCGCATTCAAATCGCGGTCGGCGGCCACCGGAGTCCTGCTGGCGCTGCAGGCTCTGCTGGTGCGCGGGTCGCGGCGGAAACGCGGCAGGCCGGATTTGCATAGACCGCCCAACCCCCATTATGCGCAGAACTCGCCTGCGCCTGCAGCGTAGTTGTCTGTGGCGGCCAAGATCAACTATCGCCGACGGTAGGCCCCTATCGCCCGGTCCATCTATCGCGACGACATTGACTGCGGACGAACCGCATCTGAGACATAAGGACACGTGCCAGCCCCGGCCCATCGAAGGCGGGCGAAGGAGACAGCGCATGAATGGTAACGTCACGAGGGTTTGCAGCGCCTTGGCTGCCCTGGCGCTTCCGGCGAGCTGCGTATGGCCTGTGCCGGCGGCTGCTGCAGGCGGCGCAGTAAGCGATCATCTCAGTTTCGAGTTGCCAGACGTCTTCGGGCGCCAGGTGCGATCGAGCGACTACGCCGGGACGCCCGTCCTGATCACGTTCGGCGCGTGCTGGTGAGGAGGCTGCCAGCAGGACGCTCGTCAGTATGGCGAGCTGGCAGCAAAGTACGGGCCGAAGGGCCTGCAGATCATCCGAGTTGTTTCCGGTGAGAACGAGCTGACCGCACTGGAATTCCAGAAGCACTACCGTCTGCCCATCGTTCACCTGCTGGACGTCAACCGCCAGGTCGAGCGCCGGTACAACCGGCGCGGCTGGCCGTTCCTGATGCTGGTCGATCGCACCGGCAAGGTCGTCCACAGCGCCAACAACCTGGTCGACAGGGAACTGCCGAAGCTTGTGCCGCTATTGGCGAAGCTGCTCGGCGAAGGCCAAGAAATCCGCGCGGTCAAGCTGGAGGGCGTTGCGTACAGGCCGGCCACGCTCGAGCGGAGCGGCGAGACCCAAGCCCCCCGACGGCGCGAGAGGTTCCCCTCATTGGCGTGCGCTGAGGACGGCCGGGTGTACTTGGCGTTCACCAGCAATCGCAACGGAAACAGCGACGTTTTTGTGCGCGTCTTCGATGGCAAGAGCTGGTCTTCGGATGGGCCGGTGGCGGCCACGCAGGCGGACGAGTATGACGCGGCGGTGGTGCTCGACCGAAAGGGACGGCGGTGGTTGAGTTGGACAAGCAACGCGGACGCAAAGAACTACAACATCTTCGTGGCCGCCGTCACGGATCCGTCCGAACCCATCAAGCCGACGCAACTGACCCGCGCGGACGACGACGCGATGCACGCGCGCATGGCGTGCGATCGCAACGGACGGGTGTGGGCAACGTACTACAGGTGGCACAAGATGGGGCCCAACTCGCGCGACAAGGAGGCGTATGCCCGCTGGCATGACGGTGGGAAATGGTCCGAGGAGATTCGTGTGAGCCCGACAGACGTCCCGACGTACGAGGACCATACCGACCCCACCATCACGGCGTACGGCGAGGGCGTTGCGGTGGCGTGGAGCTGGGATTTTCATCGCCCGGCCGGCTACACTCGCAAGGCCAGGGAGCCGACGATTTTCCTGCGGACGATTGAGCCAGAAGGACCCGCCACTCGCGAGGGCGAAGCTCGGGAGCGCGGCGCTGGCCGCTTGAAGCTCGGCCGGCCGCGGGCGCTGAGCGCTGGCAATATCGACACGACCCCGGCCCTCGCTGTCGGGCGAGATGGTCGTATCTGGTGCGCGTGGGACAGCTTGGGCTGGGACGTCAGAACGGGCGCCTATCAGAAGGGCCTGCACGTGCGCGCGTGCGCGCCAACGGGCACTGACGTGCATCCTGCGGGAGAGGATCTCAGCGGCGGAGTGAGAAACGTCTGCACACCGTGCTTCGCGGTAAGTCCGACAGGCGTGGTCACGTTGGTATGGGCGCAGTGCGCCTCGGCGGATCAGTGGATGCTGAAACGGGCTGATTTCGATCCGAAGGCCACTCGCTGGTCGGAGCCGGAAACAATCGTTTCGAAAGGTAAGCCACGGTTTCCTTCAGCGGCCTACGACAACGGCGGCGACTTGTGGATTGCATACTCCGCGCAGACCCCGAGCGGGCGCGAGATCGTGGCCAAAGAGATTCAGGCAGAACCGGGCCGCCCAGACGCGTCGGCGCGCGCGCCAGATGATCAGCGCTAGTCACGATGGCAGGACGCGCACCGTGGGCCAGTACCAAGGCCGGAACTTGGTCCGGAACATTTCTAGGCAAGCGCCACGCTTCGATCGGCACGAGCCGATTCGTAGATCGCCTCGATCAGCTCCACGTTGCGAACCCCGTCGGCGGCGGTGATCGCCGGCTGACGACGTTGCTCTATCGCGTCGGCGAACTCCTCGATAGCTGCGACGTAGCAGCGGTCGAAGTGCCCCTTACGAATGTCGACCGGGTTGTCGGTGCGCCCAACGCGGAACCAGGTCTGGTAGGGTCCGATCTGTTGAAGCGTGCCGCGGGTGATGAAAGTGGCCTCGCTGCCGAGAAGCTCGAGTGTGCCGCCATAGGCGTGGTAGCTGTATCCCACGTCGAGCAAGCCGATCGCGCCACTCTCGAATCGCAGGATGGCCGCGGCCAAGTCCTCCACGTTGTAGTGGTACTGCACGTTGGCAGTCACAGCCCGGACGGAGTCGATCTCGCCGCCCAGCCGTCTCATCAAATCAAGGGCGTGAGGAGCCAGATCGATCGCTACGCCGCCGCCGCTGAGCTCGCCGAACTGGCGCCAGTTGTCCGTGGGAGGATACAGGAAACCCATCTGGGCTCGAATGAGGGTCAGCTTACCGAGTCTGCCTTCCTCAATCAGCCGTAAGGCGTGCTGATTGGCGGGGTGGAACGGCATCTGAAACATGACCGAGAGCAGACGCTGGTGCTTCGTGGCGGCAGCGGCCATCTGCTGGGCCTCTTCGACGGACAGGGCCATCGGCTTATCTACCAGCACGTGCTTGCCGCCTTCGAGGGAATGTATGACCTGCTCGGGGTGCAGCGCGTTCGGGGTGGCTACATATACCGCGTCGATGTCCTCGGCGAATAGGTCCTCAATGTGGTCGCAGGCCAGCTCGGCATCGTGCCTGTCGCGATACTCCTCAGCTCGTTCGATCGAGCGAGAGCAGAAAGCCATCAAACAGGAGTTGTCGGCCCGGTTGATTGCTGGCCCGATCCGATTGTCCGCGACGCGCCCGCAGCCAAGGATAGCCCACCTGACGGACATGAGTTGGCCTCGCCGTTCCGCTCGCTTCGCCAGCCGATGATCTTCGCTCCCTACTGTAGGACAACACAGCCCTTCAGTAAACGCCAAAAGCACGCTTCCGCCAGACGCCACCGCCACGAGGAGGCCCGACGGCGGCCTTGTCAGGCTCTTGCAGCGCGCCGGGTACCCGTAGGGCAAGACAGATGCATCTCACCATTGCGGCTCTTTTGACGGCGGCGCCAACGGCGCCGCCGGAGCCTGATCTGCTTTCCGACCCGGTACAACTTTGGGTTCGAGGCGAGCGCCGGAAGTGGCGGCGTCTATCAGGGGGTGGCCGTCGGGCCCGGCAGCACGTACCGGGTCGAGACGCTGATGGAGCCCGACTACGATCTGAGTATCTCAAACGCGTGGATCAAGGTCGAAGTGCTGCCGCAAGCATCCAACGGCGCGCTGACAGACGATCCGAAGTTCGATGGTCCGCACAAGATGCACGGGGCCGGCCCGAAGGTCCCGGGCCAGAAGGCGCCGATCTTCGATTGGTGATCCGCAGCCACGATGGACTACGGCCCCGACTGGGATCTCAACAGCTACGTCGGCGTTGTCACGGCCACCGCCGAGACGCTGATCGTGGTGCTAGAGGCCGGGGGGATCTGAGGGCCCTTGTTTGCGGCCTTCTGTGAGAGCATCAGCCTGCAGGAGATCCCCGAGCCAGCCACGTCGGCGCTGTTGGCACTGAGCGCGCCAGGCTTGTTGCAGCGGTCGCCTCACGCGACATAAAGTGATGGCCGACAGAGAGTTGTAGCGCGACCTCCCGGGCGCGGCCCGGCTAGGCAAGTGGGCGTGATTTCTGGCGTTTTTATTATTGACGGCTGGCGCCGAGGGTGTAGACTAGACTTAGCGAAAGCTGAAGTGAACAGAGTAGCCGAGGGAGAGAGTGAGAATCCCTCGGCTTAATGTGTTTATAGGGCAGGGGAAAATCCTGAAGCACGACCTCCCCCGCATGGCTTGAACCCAGGAGGGGAAAGCCAGGCGGCCCAGGAGCCACGGAGTGGGGAGAATCTCCGTGACGCTGGGCGGAGCCCTTGCGGGGTGGATCTACAAAGCTCTCTCTCTCCCTCCCAGGCTTGGGTTGCTCTCACGGAGCAGCCCTCGCCTGGCGTTTTTTTTGCGCCCACCCAGTCATGCTTGGATCGAGGGGGGAACAGTCACCGGCTGGGCCCATTGAACCAACCGACCGGGGTGCGTTGGTCGGGTACATGGGTTTGCGGGGTCTGGCCGGGCGTGACCCGCAGCAGCCGATCGCGGAGGGCGAATCGCTGCCGGTCAGCCCTTCACGGCCCCGAGCTGGATGCCCTTTACCAGGTATTTCTGCAAGATCACGAAGAGAACGACCAGCGGGACGATGTTCATGACGGCCGCGGCCATCATGAACTCGGTCTGCGGACCGTACTGACTGTCGAAATACAACATGCCGATCGGAAGCGTGCGAAGGTGCTCGCTCTTGATCATGACGAGCGGCCA
>CAYGAN010000225.1:0-852 GCA_964347585.1 uncultured Planctomycetales bacterium
AACCTTGGCGGCTTCAAGTCCGGCTGCACGTCCAACCTGATCGTTGCCAACGGAGTCCTCAACGCCCCCGACTACACACGGACCTGTACTTGCAGCTACCAGAACCAAACCTCGCTCGGCTTGGTGCACGACGCTGAGGTCGAAATGTGGACCTTCAACGACATCAAGCCGGATGGAGCGCCCGTCCAGCAGGTGGGGATAAACTTCGGCGCTCCGGGCGATCGTCTGGCAGGCAACGGCACGTTGTGGCTGGACTATCCCAGCGTCGGCGGTCCGTCACCTGATATCCCGGTCCAGACGTTGCCGGAGAATCCGGAGTGGTTCCGTTACCACGCCTCGCGAGTGCGCGGCGGGGGACTAGCGTGGGTTGTGTCCTCAGGCGGCAAGCGTTTGAGAGAGGTGAAGATTACCTTGGCGAAGGATCCACGCCCGGTTCGTCTCTACACCGTTCGTCTCTATTTCGCCGAGCCTGAGCGGTTTCAGCCCGGCCAGCGCGTCTTCGACATCGCCATCCAGGGCAAGAAGGTGCTGGAACATCTTGACATCGTCCGCGAGGCCGGCGCGCCCAATCGCGGCGTTGTCGAAGAGTTCAGAAGGATCGAGGTCGCAGAAGACTTAACCGTGACCTTGACACCGTCTGATCCAGTTCAAGCCGGCGAGCCTATTCTCTGCGGCCTCGAGGCCGTTGCCGAAGGGCGGCAAGAAACACCTCGACTATAAGCGGCGCCGACGGCGCGCAGTCCGCCTTTGTGTGCGACGGGCTTACTGGGTCTCCGGGGGATGATTGGATAAAAGGACGTCTCCACCTTTTCAGAACTGGGCCCGGAATCGTTGGTAGCCAGTTCTGAGGGT
>CAYGAN010000225.1:862-1611 GCA_964347585.1 uncultured Planctomycetales bacterium
GAGCCATTTGTAACTGAGCTGGCGATAGCGAGAACCTTGCGGCGCCGCGATGGGCATATCTGGCCGGAGGGAACCCGCGAGCCGGTTGACAAGGTCGTCAACGAAGAACATCATTGCTGTGCCGTATAATGAAAGTTCGCAATCGCAAGTTCTGCGGGGCCTGAGCAACGCTGAACGTTTGTCGGTCGAGAGAAGAGGTGACTTGTGATCAGCAGGAAGCGGCCCTTGCCGATCCTCCCGCTCTTGTTCTCCGCTCTTTCTGCTTCAAGAGCGCCCGGCGCCGACTGGCCGACCTACCAACACGACAACCGACGGAGCGGCATCACCTCCGAGCGGCTGGTTCCTCCGCTCACCGAACACTGGGTTTTTGAATCGCGGCACGCGCCTGCGCCGGCATGGGCAGATCCGCAGCCCAAGCCGATAGAAGGGATCCTGGAACTTCCGCGGCTGCGGTTCGACGATGCTTTTCACATTGCGGCTGTTGGCGACTCAGTCTTTTTCGGTTCGTCAGCCGACAACATGGTCTATGCATTGGATGCGTCAACGGGCGAAGTGCGATGGTCGGCGTACACGAGCGCGCCGGTCCGGCTCGCGCCTACGGTTTGGCAGAACAAGTTGTACGTCGGTTCTGACGATGGCGTTGTGTACTGCCTCGATACCGCCGATGGCCGTGTGATTTGGAAACTCCGCGCTGCGCCGCACGCCGATAAGGTGCTGGGGAATGGGAAGCTGATATCCCTTTGGCCGGT
>CAYGAN010000225.1:1621-6913 GCA_964347585.1 uncultured Planctomycetales bacterium
CGAACCGGCGTGCTGGTGGACGACGGCATCGCCTACTTTGGCGCGGGGATCTTCCCGGCCGAGGGTCTGTATCTCTATGCGGTCAACGCCGGGACCGGTCGGCTCTTATGGAAGAACGACGCCTACGCTCGAGGCGGGCTCGGCGAGATGTCGCCGCAAGGGTATTTGCTGGCATCGGCAACGAAGCTCTTCATGCCCTCCGGCCGATGCGTGCCGGGCGCTTTCGACCGCGGGAACGGGATGGGTCTTTACCAAACGAGTCCGAACTGGCGTCGCGACGGGCTGTTTGGGGGGACGTACGCTCTGCTTGCCGGAGACTATCTCTACAACGGGACTGAGCAGATTCTCGCATACCAGCAAGACAGCGGCAGGCTTGTCCATAGTGCCCAGGGCCGTCGCCTCGTTGTGGCTGAGCGCCTCGTTTACCTAATGACCGGCAATGAAATACTGGCGATCGATCGCGAGGCATTTCCCGGAATAGACAAGCGACGTCAAGCTTTGGAGAACAAATCCGCTGCCTGGAAAAAGGTGCGGGAATCACTGAGCACGACGGAGGCGGAACTAGCTGAAATCCAGACGGAGAAGACTGAGTCCGAATTGGCGGCGCTGGAGAAGAAACTGGAAGCCCTCAGTCGAAGGGACCTGACCCAGAGCGAGGAGTTTGCCGAGCTCGCGAGCCAAAGCAATGCATTGGCCAAGCAGCTGGCGCAAGAGACCGAAAACAAACATGCTCTGGTCAATAAGATCGCAGAGACACAAGCTAAGCTGAAGAGCATTGCGGAACAACGGGATGCACTGACGCGCCTTCTTGAAAATGCGACCAAATGGCGGTGCCTCTTCCGGGGCAGCGACGCGTTGATACTGGCCGGCAGCGTGCTCGTTGCGGGAAGCACAGATCAGGTTGCGGCGATTGACGCCGCAACGGGAAAGACGCTCTGGACAGGAAAGGTCAATGGTAAGGCGCGAGGCCTGGCGGTCGCCAACACAAGGCTGCTGGTCAGTACGGACAAAGGTTACATCCACTGCTTCAGACGGCCAGCCGCGTCCTCGGTCCGTCGCGCCGGCCCGCCGCCGGTTGATCTTGCGCCCTATCCCCGTGACAAGCTTACCCGGTTCTGTGAACAAACCGCAGAGGCGATCGTGAACGATACGCAGATCAAGCGGGGTTATTGCCTCATTCTTGGCGGAGGGGATGGGCGACTGGCGTTGGAGCTGGCCAAACGGACGGAGCTGCTTGTTTACGTCGTTGAGCCGGACGCCGAGAAGGCGGCCACCGCGCGAAAAGCCCTCACCGCGGCCGGACTGTATGGCGCCAGGGTGTGTGTGGATCAGCACCCCCTCCGCGAGCTCTGCTATCCCAGGTACTTCGCCAACTTGATCGTCTGCGGGGATTCTCTTCTGACCGGCAGGACATCGACGGAGCCCGAGGAGGTACTCGGAATGTTGAAGCCGCTCGGTGGCGTGGCCTACGTCGGCCGGCCGCCGTGGGCCGGGGACTTGGTCGAGCCGGTGAAGGCGCCTGATCTGCAGGACTGGCTCGAGGGCATGCGGGACGCGAGCACGGAGATCAAGTTGACCGGCGCCACTTGGGCCAGGATTAGCCGGGGGGCGCTCGCCGGCGCGGGGAAGTGGACACACCAGTACGCCGACCCCGGCAACACGACCTGCAGCGACGACCAGCTCGTCAAGGGCCCGCTCGGCGTCTTATGGTTCGGCGAACCGGGGCCGACGCGCATGCCCAGTCGTCACGCCAGCAACGTCGCGCCGCTTTCGATCAACGGTCGCCTGTTCGTCCAGGGCGAGAACGTCGTGATGGCCTTTGACGCATACAACGGCTTGCCGCTCTGGGAAAGGGACATCGCCGGGGCGCAACGGCTGGGGCTGAAAACCGAGAGTGGCAACCTGGCAGCTACGGAGGACAGTCTCTTCGTCGCCGTGGGCGAGCGCTGCCTGCGCCTCGACGCGGTGACGGGCGCGGCTCGAAAGGTGTACGCCGTCCCCGCCGAGAATGGCCTTAAGGAACCGCGCTGGGGGTACCTGGCCTGTGTGGGCAGCACACTCTTCGGGAGCCGGGCGGAGAAAGGCCAGGTCAGCGACTGCGTTTTCGGCGTGGACGTGGACACCGGCCGCCCAAAGTGGATCTACCCAGGCAAGCAGATCAGGCACAACAGCATCGCGATCGGCGATGGCCGCCTCTACCTGGTGGACAACGTTGTAACCGGCGCCCAGCGCGAACAAGCTTTGAGGGAGAGCTCCAGCGGCGCTGTCGGCCGGAAGGGCAAGCCCGACGTGCGCCTCGTGGTCGCCCTCGACGCAGATACGGGCGAGAAGCGATGGGAGAAACCCTTGGACGTGTCCGACTGTGTCAAGATCGCCAGTGGCGGAGGCGAGTTGTCCGCGATGTACGGCAACGGCATTCTGCTCCTGTTTGCGGCCCCGTGGAACGGGCACTTCTGGCAGGAGTTCTTCGACGGACGGTTCTCGCGTCGGAGCATCATCGCGCTGTCGGGCGATGACGGCAAACTGATCTGGTCGGACCATATCGGTTATCGAAGCCGGCCCCTGATTATCGGCGAGACCATCTATGCCGAACCGTGGGCGTACGATCTTCGTACCGGAGTGCCCAGAACGCGTGTCCACCCGGTCACCGGCCAGGAAACAAAATGGCAGATGGCGCGTCCCGGCCACCATTGTGGGTGCATGGCTGCGGCACCGAACTGCTTGTTCTTCCGCTCCCGGACGATCGCTTACTATGACTTGGCAGCCGATTACGGAACGGGCCATTTCGGCGCCCAGCGTCCCGGCTGCTGGATCAACTTCATACCGGCCAACGGGCTTGTCTTGATCCCCGAGGCAAGTTCCGGTTGTGTTTGCCCGTTTGCCATCCACTGTACGGTCGCATTACATCCGAGAGAGATCAACCGGGCCTGGGGAATGTTCAGCGCGTCCGGGTCGATGACGCCGGTCAAGCACATGGCCGTCAACCTCGGCGCCCCCGGCGACAGAAGGGATGCGCAGGGAACGCTTTGGCTGGGTTATCCTCGGCCGCGACGCGACCGGCTGGTGCTTGATTTCGATCTGCATGATGAGATCCAGCCCGGCGGGTTCTACTACCGGTACAACGCAGAGGGGCGAGACATTCGAGGCACCGACAAGCCCTGGGTCTTCAGCTCGTGGTGCCGAGGTCTGAGGCAATGCTCCCTGTCGCTGATCGGGGGGAACGAGGAACCGAACGCATACACCGTGCGGTTGTGCTTCGCCGAATTGGAGGACGTCAAGGTGGGCGAGCGTCTCTTCAGCGTCGCTCTCCAGGGAAGTGAGGTTCTGACTGACTTCGACGTCGTCAGGGAAGCTGGCGGCGCCAACCTGCCGGTGGTCAAGCAGTTCAAAGGCGTTCGAGTGACGGACAGTTTAAAGATCGCCCTCACGCCTTCGGCCTCCGCAAGGGTCCCCGCCGCGGTGCTCTGCGGCATCGAGGTCATGGCCGAGCGTTGATCATACAGGCCTGGGCGGGATACGTCCGTCTCGTCCAGCCTACCGTGGGCGCTGCCTGCCTCAGGTTCGTCTCCGGTGAAGGACATAGACCGGTGCGTCAGTGAGTCGGAAGCTTCCATCTTCCGGCACGGAGAACTCTCGGCCCATCAGGTCCCATGCCTCGGCCGCGTCGGAAGCGATCCAACGAGCAGACGTACCCGTCCGGGTCCACGCCACGGACAGTAGCCCCCGGGGAGTCTCGAATCGATGCACCCAACTGTTCTCCGTGGGGTACTCGGTCCTGGCGAAGCTTGCACCGTCGAGGAGCCAGGACATGGCAGCGTAAGCGGCTACATTCGGTCGTGGCTGACCTTCGCCCTCGACGAAGCCCTCCCATCGTCGGACGGTTGGGAAGCCATCAATAAAGAAGTTGTAAAAGAAAAAGCGTTCGACCCCGGCCGCCCACGAAGCAACATACTGACGCACGAGCAAACGCGCCATTTGCTCTGACGGCACCGTGTCGGAATCCCAAACTCGATGCTTTAAGCACGTGCCGGGGTTGGCAAAGCCTCCCTCGCTGTTGATGACCGGCAGGAGGCGTCCGGCCGCTCGCATCTTGCTGCGCAGTCGCTGCGTCCAAGAGCCAATGGGGTCTGTGGTTTCATCCACGGACTTGGTGATGTACTCGTGGTAGCTGAACACGTCCATCAGCTTCAGTGCGCCACGCTCAATAATGGCCTCCGCAAACTTGCGGGCCGAGGTCTTCCCAGCGACAGCCCCGGCGACACAACCGCCGATCACCGTCGCCTCCGGGTTGACCTCTTTGACGACGGGCGTCGTGTGCCGAAGCATTTCCACATACGCCTCCGGCCGCGTTTGCCCCTTGCGTGGTACCAGCCAGCTTGTCAGATTGGGCTCGTTCCACACCTCCCAAACGTCAATAATGCCACGGTATCTGGCCACAGTCTTCCTGACGTAGTTCTCCCACTCGCGCCACTCGCGGGGCACGTATGCGCCGGTTCCGGTATAGAAGGCCTGATCCGGCGTTCCAGGCGGCGCGGTTGACGCCCATGTCGGAAGCCGATCGAGGGACCCGCAAATGGCAAAGCCATGCTGCCGAGCGATACGGATCGGCTGATCCCGCCAGGCCCACTGTCCCTTTTTGGGCTCCACCACGCGCCACTTCGTGTGATTGGGCGGGTGCAAGCGTAACCATCTGACCCCCACGGCCTTGGCGAGTCGCACGCCGGACGGGCCCAAGGCGAAGTGCGCCCCGAACGGCGAACGTTCCGCCGGTGCTTTGCGCTCGGCAGGAGGCAGCAATACGAATGTGCTCTCGTGGAATCGCTGCTTGTTGCCTGCTTTCCATTGCGCTTCGGCGCGGTACCAGCCGCGCCGCAGGTTCATCGGGGCAAGCGCTTTTTCGTCGCGCCCGGCGCGCGGCTGCCAGGCGCCGGCGTGGACCTGTTCGGCCCAGAAATTCACCACGCGGTACATCACCTTCGGTGGTTTGCCGCCGGGCGGAGTCACGGACAGAAGGCGCAACCGCGGCGTTTCGCCGTCGTGGTACAGGGCCAGGGGGAACCGATCCGGCAAGATCGCCGCATGGAAGCGGATTTCGTCGCTGCCGTCCTGCCACAAGCGCACGTCGTCCAGGGATACCTCGACCGGCCCTGCCAGCGACAGGCCCACGAAATTCAGCTCATCGGGCGTGAACCTTGGCTTTTCGAAAGCGGTCAGAGTTGTCCAGTCCGTGGTGATCTGCGCAGTCTTCTTGGCCCGCCGAGAACCCCACCACACGGAAGCGGCTCGATCGGC
>CAYGAN010000226.1:0-6886 GCA_964347585.1 uncultured Planctomycetales bacterium
CGAGGCGACTGTCTGGATGATGTCGGTGGGTTTCTCCGCGGCCGGCAGGTGGAAGCACCTCGCACATGTGTCCGCCAACCACCCGAGCAGGCCTTGGCTTGTGACGAACCGACGCACGATCAGCTCGACCGGGAAGAAGACCAACACTGCCAGCACGTTGAACATGTCGTGAACGACGGCTGCGGCGGATGCGCGCGCGAACTCGCCACGCCGCCTGACGTGTGCAAGGGAAACGAGCATATTCGTGACGCTCGTGCCGATGTTGGCCCCCATCACGATCGGGACGGCCCTGGACACCGCCGCGCCCATCGTCTCTTGCCCTGACCCTTGCGCCGACGCCGCCGTCGCAGCTGTGATCGTGATGACCAGCGACGTGGTGAACGAACTGCTCTGAAAGAGCGACGTGAGCAGGATCCCCGCGAACAGTCCCGCCAGCGGATTGTCGGCGCGGTCAAGCACGCTCTGAACATAAGCACGACCGGTTGGCTGGCTTCGGACGATCTTCAGCCCGCCGCCTATTGTCTTGATGGAGCTGACGAACAAATAGAGCATCAGCAGGGCCAGTGCGGCGCGGCCCCAGCGTCTGGCGAGCGGAGCGGGTCCCGGCAAAGGCGCCCCGGGCTCAGTTCGACGTTCCGGCATCTTGCTTGACCACGACTTCCTTGTGCTGCCCCGGCAGCCCCCCACGCGTCGAGAGCGCCACGCTCGCCACTGGTGCGGCTATTAGAAACGCACTCGCCGATTCAACTTGCCGCCTCGGCGAACGTGGTCTAGAATACGGTTGGAAAACCGCGAGTCAACTTGTTGAGATGCCGTTACTTGGAGTTCTTTCCGGCCAGGTCGCATGCCATGTGCCCACCAGGGCGACTGCTCACTCGATTGTGCTTGCCGGCAGCTGCCGTCGCGCTCGTCCTGCCGACCGCCATGATCGCGTCTCAGAACGCCTCGCCGGGCGCTGCCACGGTCCCCGCTGATCGGTCCCTTCCGACCATCGGCGTCTCCGATGGCCCGCAAGCCTCCCCGGTCGGGTTCGCGCGCGCCTACGTGCTGCCCATCAATGACCAGATTACGAACGTCACGCTGGAAAGCCTCGAGCGCCGGATCGACGAAGCCGCCGACGACGGGGCCGACCTGATCGTTCTCAACATCGACACGCCCGGCGGCGACGCCATCACCATGCAGGACATATGCACGGCGATCAAGAACCTCGCCGACATCCACACGGTCGCCTGGATCAACCCCAACGCCTACAGCGCTGGCGCAATCATCGCCCTGGCCTGTGACGAGATCATCGTCAGCTCACGCGCCAAGATCGGCGATTGTCAGCCGATCATGATCAGCCCGCGCGGGGTCGGCGCCATCCCCGAGGAGCTGCAACCCAAGGTTATGAGCCCGGTCGAGGAGGAGATCCGCGAGTCGGCCCGGCGCAACGGCTACAACCTGCTGATGTGTTTTGCCCTCGTCCAGCCCGAGATCGAGGTGTTCTGGGTCCGGAACGCCAGCACCGGCGAGCGGCGATTCGTCCAGCGGGACGAGCGGGACGAACTCTTCGGCATCGGCCCGACGAAGGCTCCCGAGAAGACCGTCATCACCAAGACGGTCAAGGAGGCCGAGCCGCTCGGGAAATCTGAAACGACCGAGACCGAAGAACGCCGAACGCCCGGCGAGCGCGTCTTCGACCGAGACAGCCAGACCGACTGGCGATACGTCAAGAGCCATCCGTTGCTCGGCGAGGTCAGCCAGCCGATCGTGCCGCACAATCGCCTCCTGACCATGTCGCAGGACGAGGCCATCGCGTACGGATTCGCCAAGGCCAAGCTGGGCACTCTCGATGCCATTCGTTCGCACTACAAGATCTCCGGCGCGATCAGTAGCCTGGACTACACCTGGAGTGAGGGACTGGTCGAATGGCTCAGTTCGCCTCTGGTGCGCGGTGTCCTGTTCGTCCTGATGCTGCTTGGCGCGTATGCGGAGTTTCACACGCCCGGCATCGGCGTGCCGGGCATCGTCGCCCTGATCTGCCTGGTCATCTTCCTGGGCGCGCCCTATCTGAGCGGCCTGGCCAGCATTCCGGAAATTCTGCTGGTGGTCTTCGGCGTGGCCTTGATCCTCGTGGAGGTGTTCGTCATCCCGGGCTTCGGCATCACGGGCATTGCCGGCATCGTCCTGATCCTGATCGGGCTGCTGATGACTTTCGCCCCGGCCGAGCCCGGCCCGATCCATTGGCCCGAGTTCGGGTACACCTTCGACGGGATCAAGACCGGGCTTTTGGTGATCGCTCTGGGATTGGTCGCCTCGATCGCCGGCATGGTCGTGCTCAGTCGGGTGCTCCCCGAGGTGCCCTACGTCGGCAAGATCGTCGCACCCAACCCCGTCCTCGAGGCAGTCGCTATGCCCGACCCCTATCCGGGCGTGGCCCAGGTCGGCGATGTCGGTATCACCGAAAGCACGTTGCGACCCGCCGGAAAGGCACGTTTCGGCGCCACCCTTGTGGACGTGGTCACCGAAGGCGACTTCATCGATCCCGACAGCAGGGTCGAGGTCATTCAGCGCCACGGCAACCGCGTGGTGGTACGACAGGCGCAAGGATAGCCGGCGGATTCTGCTGGCCGCAGGCCCGGGAAGCTGGCAAACTGATGTTCGTCGCAGCTTTGCCGGCGCCGATGACAGCTCTTATCGAGTGAAGGGCCGATGTTCGAAGATTGGCTGATTATCATCATCCTCTACCTGGTCGGGGCAGCCGTCCTCGTCGCCGAGATCTTCCTGCCGTCTCACGGCGTCCTGTCGGTGGCGGGGCTCGGCTTCCTGGGCGCAGCGATCTACCTGACCTTTCGCCAGAGCAGCTCGGCCGGCTACGTCGCTATCATCGCCGTCGTCGCCCTGTTGCCGACCATGGCGATCCTTGCCGTCAAGTATTGGCATCGTACCCCCGTGGGCAAACGCATCGCCCCGCCAAACCCCACGCTGACCGAGGACGACACGAGCGTTCGCCTTGAGCAGCTCCGTCCCTTTGTCGGTCAGATCGGCCGCAGCTTGACCCCGCTACGCCCCGTGGGAACTTGTGAGTTCAACGGACGACGCGTAGAATGCGTCGCCGAAATGGGAATGGTTGATCGCGACGTCACCGTCAAGTGCGTCGGAATCCAGGGCCGCGCCCTGGCGGTGCGCCAGTATAAGGAAGCTGACCAGCAGAGCAGTTGAGCGTCTTGTTGGCCGGTTGCACCGGGCGGCTATAAGCTCTGCCCGATTGGCCCAGGCCCCTTGCAGGAGGCTAGAGGACCATGAATGTCCCGCAATCTTTTCTGGCCATAGCGGAAACGTGGCAATGGGTGTTGCTTGTCGTGGCGATCGTGATCGCGCTGCTGATCATCGCGGTCATCGCTCAGTTCTTCGGTCTATGGCTCCAGGCCTTTATGAGCCGCGCGGGCGTCAGCTTCGCCGAGCTGATCGGCATGCGCCTGCGAAAAGTTGACGCCCGGACCGTCGTGCTCAGCAAGATTCGCGCGGTCAAGGCCGGCCTGGACATCACCACCAACGACATGGAGACGCACTACCTGGCCGGCGGGCGCGTGCCCAACGTGATCACCGCACTGATCGCCGCCGACCGCGCCAGGATCGAGTTGCTCTTCAAGACGGCCTGCGCGATCGACCTGGCCGGGCGTGATATCCTCGATGCGGTCCAGACCTCCGTGAACCCCAAGGTCATCGACTGCCCGAACCCGGCCTTAGGCCGGGCGACCATCGACGCGGTCGCCAAGGACGGCATCCAGCTAAAGGCCAAGGCCCGCGTGACCGTCCGGGCCAACATCGAGCGGCTCGTCGGCGGAGCCACTGAGGAGACGATCATCGCGCGCGTCGGCGAGGGTATCGTCACGACCATCGGCTCCGCTGCCGACTACAAGAAAGTCCTCGAAAACCCCGACGAGATCAGCAACAAAGTACTGCAGAAGGGCCTGGACTCCGGCACGGCGTTCGAGATCCTCTCGATTGACGTTGCCGACGTGGATGTGGGTGACAACATCGGGGCCAAGCTCCAGGCCGACCAGGCCGAGGCCGACAAGCGGCGGTTCCAGGCCGAGGCCGAAAAACGCCGCGCAATGGCCGTTGCCCGCGAGGCCGAGATGAGCGCCCTCGTCGAGGAAAACCGCGCCAAGGTCGTCGAGAACGAAGCCCAGGTGCCCCTGGCCATGGCCGACGCCTTCCGCAGCGGCAACCTCGGGATCATGGACTACTGGCGACTCCGCAACCTGGAAGCTGACACCGGCATGAGAAAGTCGATCGGAGACGCCGACACCGGACGCGGCGAGTCCCCGAAGACGCCCTGATCCCCTGATCCCCGTCCGCGACTGAAAACGATTAGCTGCCGCCGGAACGGCGGCAACGAGTCGGTGACCGAAAGCGTTTAGCCGCCGCCGGTATGACGGCAAGGAGTGCGTAGAGCGAAGGCGTTTAGCCGCCGCCGGAACGGCGGCCAGCACTCCATGACCGGAAGTGTTTGCTGCCGCGGGCACGACCGCGAGCACTGCGTGACCGGAAGCGTTCAACCGGAACGGCGGCGAATACGTGATCGCCCGCAACCGGCCACGCGACGAAGGAAGGTTCTTCCGAGAACGTAAGGTATTCGTTGCCATGTCCGCATTGGTCCTGACGGCACTGAGTGGCATGTCCGCCGACGGCGCGATCGACCCTGAGAACCTCATCTGGATCGTGGCCATCATCCTGATGTCTCTGATCGGAGGCATCGCCAGCAAGGTCAAGGACCGTATGGAGCGTACGCGGCAAGCGCCCTCAGAGCCGCGACCAAAGCCGCCGACGGCCCCACGACCAACGAGGCAACGCACTGCCCGACCACCCGCGCGCCCGACACCGGCAAGGGCCCGCCCCGCCGCGCATCCCGCGAGGCCCCAGCCTACCGAACCCCGTGCAAAACCGCTTCCCACGCGACCACGGGTTGTCCTTCGGGTCGAGCCGAAGACGCGTGGCCGAGCCCTCTCGCAACGGCAGCCCATCGAGACGCTTCTCGTCCCCGCACCGGACAAGGCCACGCGGGAAACGCCCGTGCCAACTGTGCCTGCCAAGCTGGCCGCCCGAGTCGAGAAGCTCACCCCCACCGAGATGCGCCGAGCGGTCGTGCTCAGCGAGATACTGCGCAAGCCGCTCGCGCTGCGCGACCTGGAACCCTGATCGCTCATCCGATTCGACTGTTCGACCGGCCCGGCCCGCCCTTTCGACTTCGGGGCAAGCAGAAAACGAGTACGCCCGCCGGTCGTGGCGGGCGTTCGAGCGATTGTTGTGAGTCTTGGATTACAGGAATTCTGCCCTATGGGGGTAGTATCAATACGCTCTGCCGTCCGTGATTCAACGAGAGCAGGTCGGCGAACGACGCTGCTGGCAGACGCCGTGGCTCGGCATGGCTTCGAGGAACCAGGTATGCTCGGCCGCACTGCCTGCAAAGCCGGCCCTTGCCGCGACGATAGGCTGGCACCACGAACGGATGGGCACAATGAGGACAGTTCACGTAAGCGGGCACAATCTCACCTCAAAAGCTATCAAGACCCCAAGCTCACCCCATTAGACACATTGGTCGGATCAGCGGTTGCAGTTGCTGAAGAAAAAACCTAAGTCCTTCCAGCAGAAGAACTTACTTGCGGCACGCCGTCGGTTGGTTCATGTGTGTGGCCACGCGCACGAGAGATGGCACAACATCGCTGGTGTGGGACACTTACGTCTGGGATTTGGGACAGAATTCTGGAATCGCTGGGTCAGGGATCTAGCCTACCAGCTACGGGACATGCTCAGCGGGCTCGCGCGGCGCGGTAGGCTCTGCGAAAAGGACGCGACGAAGCGGTCTGTAGCGTCAACAAGACGCTGCCCCAAGCCATGCGTCGGCAGATGAAAAAGATAGCCTTTGCTCACTTCTGCTTTGTATCAGTCTCCAATTCGTCCAATTCCCTCGTGAGGTCGTCGATCGCCTTGATCACTTGTTGGACCGGCTTGGCGATCTGCTCAGACCTGAACTCGATGGACAGTTCGCGAGACTTCGCAGGCCTTGTGGACGGACCCATCGTCGCGTGGAGGTACAAGAGCAACAGAGCGTCATGCAATTCGTTCCTGTTCTTCTCCACCGCCTCATAGCTCAAAGCTTGATCCAGGATTCTTTTCATCAAGTCGATGCAGACGGCTCTTACCTCCTGCGCTACCGCTTTCCGTTTACCGGGCGCCAGCCCATCCCATTCGCGCAAAGACTTGACGGCAGCAGCAAGGCGTGCTTCCTGACGTTCGTCGAGCCTGAAACTGACAACATCGTTCTCGCCCACTATGGCCAAGGGCCCAACGCACCACTGACCGATCACGTACTGCTTGCCCTCGTCTCCTTTTCCTTCGATCACCCAGGCTTGCCCATCGAGCCAGCCCTCCGGCATCTCATCGAGCACCTGGTCCAGCTCCCCGTCGAGTGCCCGAAGATGCTGCTCAGCAGCCTGCCAGCGCTTGCGCGGGTCTTCCTCCGCCTTGCCCCGCGTCGTCGCGCCTGACTGCCCCCTGCGACCTACAGCTGGACCAGCACGCTGTGCCTGCGCCGGCATACTCAACACCACCAACGACAGACTCGCCACAGCTGCCAGCCGCCCCGCTGTCACAAGGTGCGGCACTGACAGTGGCGGGATCCAACATCTGGCAGGCCACATCGCGATGTTCCTCCTATTTCTGCGCTTCTCTGAACTGCGTTTCTGGCCAGGTTATGAACCCTTGCACCTTCCTCCGGACCTCGCAAATACTACCCGCCCGAGACCGGTCCTTGGGTCTGCTTCCACTCGTCCAGCCAGCCAACTGGATCAAATCGATCCGGCACATCTGAACACGCGGGCCGCCGAGCCCAGGCGCTCAC
>CAYGAN010000227.1:0-820 GCA_964347585.1 uncultured Planctomycetales bacterium
CCATCGCCGCGGCATGGTTTACTGCATCGTTGCTCCGAACGACAGAACCTGCCTGGAACGCGTCGATTTCCTCGCCAAGAACGGTTTCAACTATTTGTTCCTCAATGTCGGCTCACTCTCGGCCGAGACGCGCCGCCTGCTGGCCGACGCACTTAGAAAGCGAGAAATGGGCTTTGAGTTCGGCGGGCATTGGCTGCCAGCCCTGCTCCCGCGGGATCTGTTCAGCCAACATCCCGAGTACTTCCGCATGGAGGCTGGCAAGCGCACACCAAAGCTTAATATGTGCCCCTCCAGCGACGGCGCCGTTCGGACCATGGCGCAGAATGCCGAGGCGCAATACCTGGCTAATTTGAAGAAGGATTTCGCCTCCCTCGAAACCCTGCATCTCTGGCCCGACGACCTGTTCAGTGGCGGCTGGTGCAGCTGTCCGCAATGCAAGCACCTGTCCGAATCAGACCAATCGCTGCTGATCCTCAACCGCCTGGCCGAGCGTCTCCCGCTGGGCGAGACCATGCTCGCTCACTGCGCCTATCACGTCAGCATCAAGCCACCGAAGAGAATCACCGCCCATCCGGGCGTTCGACTGATGTATGCCCCGCGAGAGCGCAGCTACCTCGAGCCCCTGGGCGCGTGCAAGGCAAACAAATGGTACCTCGACTGTCTGCGAGGCCTCATCAAAGCCGTCCCCGATCAGCCCGAGGCATTTGAGTATTACCACGACATGATCCTGTTCCGCTTTCTGCCGATGCCGCTGCACAAAATCATCGGCGAAGACGTGAAGGTCTATAAGCAGGCGGGTATCGATGGCATCGCCTCGCTT
>CAYGAN010000227.1:830-1422 GCA_964347585.1 uncultured Planctomycetales bacterium
TTCCAAGGCTATGACCGCTGGGCCTACGGACCCAACACCTACGTCCTAGGCCGGGCCCTTTGGCGAGGCGAAGGTAGCCGCGATGACATCCGATCTTTTTGCGAGGATATCTACGGCCCTGCAGCCGCGGCCATGGTGGAATACTTCGACCTGCTGTTCGAGCTTTGCGCGACAGCCATGGATACCTGCAACTACGACGGCTTCGTGGACCTCCGTCAGCCACCGCCCAACCAGCCGGGCGTCCACGCTCATGCTGCCCAACTCGCGCCGCTCGTCACGCCTGAACACCTCGATCGCATCGATGCGCACCTAGCCGAAGCCGCCGGAAGCGCCCCCGTCCCCTACCGTGCACGTGTGAAGCAACAGCAACTACTCTGGAACTTCGCCCGCCAGGAAGTGCGCACCCTGTACAAGACCATTACCGCCGTGCCCGTCGTTCACAAAGCTTTCGAAGCAACCAGTACACCCGCGCAACGTACCGCAGCGATCGCGCGCATCGAAGCCGGTCTGCCCCCTCCGCTTACCGAATCCCTTGGCGAAGATCACGAAATCGGCGAAGTCCACGAACCCGTCCCCGTCGAAGTCCCCCACG
>CAYGAN010000227.1:1432-2570 GCA_964347585.1 uncultured Planctomycetales bacterium
CAATATCATCAAGGGCGTGCCGAAAGAACTAAAGGGCCCTTTCGCCACGGAAGGCAACGGCGCATTCAACGAGCGCCTCGCTGGATACAAGCATACGCTCAACATCTGGCTGGCACAGCTCAGGGCGCGCTGAATAGCGAGCGATCATGACGCGTAGGAGAATCCCTATCCCGGCCGGTGTTGCCATCGCCTTCTTAAGCTGTTCGACCTCGGGTGCGAACGCGTCGGCGGCTGATCCTGCGCCACTAACGCAAGAGGCGGTTAAACGTGCACGGAAGCAAGCCGCCCATCGCAAACGCCGAATCGTCATGGATAACGATGGCAACGAGCCCGTGTACTTCCTCAAGGAAGCTACAGCCAAAGCGCTCTTGGACTGCCGCACCACCGATCTTGTCGGAACTCAGGTCGACACCATTGTCTATTGTACCTGGAGTTCGGGCTTCGGCATGTTCACGCACAATACCAAGATCGGCGAGATCTTCACCTGCACTGCGAAAGGATTCTCGAACAACAAGACCAAGGATTTCATTGGGCAGAGGACGGATCCACTGAAGATCATGGCTGAGTTCTGCCGCCGCAACGGCATCGAGGTTTTCTGGTCGATGCGAATGAACGATACGCACGATGCCTGGCGCGGGTGGTATTCGCCTTACCTAATGCCCAGGCTTAAGAAGGAACATCCGGAGTTCCTCGTCGCCGGCAAGAGCAATCGCTCGAAGGTGGGAGGCTGGACAGCAGTGGACTATGGCCGCCCGGAGATTCGTGGTCTGGCGTTCAGGTATGTCGAGGAGGTCTGTCGGAACTATGACATCGACGGCGTCGTCCTCGATTACTTCCGGCATCCCATCCTTTTCAAGGCGCACGCGATGGGTGGTGTCGCCGGCCAACCTGAGCGGGACATGCTCACTGAGATGATGAGGCGCATTCGCACGATGGCCGACTCTGTTGGAGCCGCACGACATCGCCCCGTGCTCATCGTCGCTCGCGTACCTGACTCCGTCGATTACTGCACGGCAATGGGAGTGGATCTCTCCCGATGGCTGAAGGAGGACCTGATCGACTTGCTCGCGGTCAGCGGGTATTTTCGACTGAGCCCCTGGGAAACCAGCGTGGAGCTGGGTCACGAACACCACGTGCC
>CAYGAN010000227.1:2604-6309 GCA_964347585.1 uncultured Planctomycetales bacterium
GTCGCGATTGAAGGGCGAAGGAGGCAAGCTCAGGCAGTCGCTTGCATGCTATCGTGCCCGGGCGATGAACGCGTGGGCTGCCGGCGTGGATGGCATCTACACGTTCAACTTCTTCGACCCCAAGAGCAGCCTGTGGCGGGAAATCGGCGATCCTGCCACGATGCGTCCGCTTGAGAGAATGTACTGCACCGGGGCACGGGGCGTGAACGTCATTCGGAGCTGGATGGCCGGCGGAGAACGCTTTCTGAACCGAGCGCCCCTCTCACCGGAGCGACCGCGGCCACTCAAACCGGGCCGGTCAGAGCATATCAAGCTGCGCGTGGGCGAGGACATCCGCACGGTTGGCAAGGTCAAAGTTACTCTCGAACTACAGATGCAGCCACCGATCGAGCCTGAAGCCCTGCGCGTCAGATTCAACGGCTTCCCGCTCCCCGCGGGTGTCAGATCGAAATCATGGCTTCAATTCGGCGTCGATCCTGCGAACGTCAAGCAAGGCGTCAATCACATACAGATCGCTTTATCTGCTCACTCGAGCAGCGGCGAGCCTTCTATCCTTCATGATCTCGTCTTGTGGGTGCGGCCCGGCACGTCACGCTGACGTCGAAGTCGAGCCCAAACGGCGAAGCCGGGGAAGAGTATCTCGGGACGGCGAGGTACTATCTGACCTTAACGCGGAGTATCATAGATACGAGAAATCCGGGCGGCGTTTGCCCACGAGGCTGATGTGGGAGGTCGTAAGTCCAAAGCTGCGGTCTTGCCGAATGCTGGCCGCATGTCGGGCTATCTCAATCAATGCGCCCCGGGCCCATGCTGGACAGGCCTGCCACCTTAGAATGGAGGCGTCGCCTCAGGGCAACCTCTTTGAGGACCGGACACGAGCGATAATTGCGGAGGTGGAAGATGGAACGCATCGCATGTATGGCCGTTGCCGCGCTGATGATAGCCATGCCGGCAATGGCAGAACCCCTGGTATTCCAAGAGGACTTCGAGGACCCCGACTGGTTCGCCGACCCGGCCTCACCGTGGACCAAGGAAGGGGCGCCGCACGATGAGGTACTCGTCGTCCAGTTCGCCGACGGCGACGACCGACTTGGCGAGGTCAGCGGCAGCATCGGCAGCAATTCAGGAGGTCTGTCGTTCACATACGACGGTCAGCCGCCCAACGACGTCCTCTACACCGGAGGTGCCAATGAGGAGGTCTATCTGGACTATCACATGATTGTCCCTCCCAGCGAGTACCGTTTCGAAGTCTCGCTCGACCAGTTGATCTACTGGGCCAATTTCGCCGCTCCCGACCCGCAGCCATATGGGCAGGGGCAGACCTACTATCTCGGCAATGCCGCCGACATGGCGTATCACTGGGATCTGACCGACCCGGAGAACCCCGTGCCGGACGGTCCGTGGCAGGGACACTCCTGGACGGGCGCCGAGGATGACACGCGGCTGAGCGAAGAACTCTGGAACGGGACATGCCAAGACAAGCCCGACTTGGATCCAAAAGTGCTCGGCTTGGCGTTCGATCCGAACACGAACACGCTGTACGGATCGGAAACCCTGACCGATCAGCTGATCACCATCAACACCGCGACGGGCGAGATGACGCCGATAGGTCCGCTCGGCTTCACCGACGTTCAAGGTCTGGCGTTCGACCCGAACACGAACACGCTGTACGGCTCGGACATCGACGCCGATGAGCTGATCACGATCGACACAGCGACGGGAGAAGGCACGACGGTAGGCTCTCTCGGATTTGGCAACGTGCGGGGCCTGGCCTTCGATCCGCCCTCAAACACGCTTTACGGCGCGGACACATCCGCCGACGCGCTCATCACGATCAACACCACAACCGGTCAGGGTACGCAAGTCGGCCCCACAGGCTTCAATAACATCCGCGGCCTCGCCATCGACACGCCCACGCTCTACGGAACGGACACCACCACGGACGTGCTGACCACGATCAACACGGGTACAGGCCAAGGCACCGAGATCGGACCGCTGGGGTATGATCTCGTGCGAGGCCTGGCCTTCGACCCCAATACGAGCACGCTCTACGGAACCGACCCCGACGTTGACCAGTTGCTCACGGTCGATCCCGCTAGCGGCGCCGCCACGCCGATCGCCCCGCTGACCGGCGTGCTCGATCCGGTGCCGCCCGTGCCGGTCGATTGCGATACGCCCGGCGCCGTTTACGGCGCCGTTGGCGCTGCCGCCAACAACGGACTGTGGTTTCATCGAACCTGGACCGCACACCAGGATGCCAGCGAGAGCGTCGTGGTCACGGACCGCGGTGACGGCAATGGCGAGGTGATTTTCCGGATGACGATGCGCAGCAAGGACAACGACACCAACCAAGCCAGTCATGCCATGGACAACCTGGTGGTCACGTTCACTCCGGGCGACGCGACGCCGCCATCCGTCGCCCAGGCCGATCCGCCTCAAGCGGGCTACGTTGTGGAGCTGCCGCAGGTATCCGTGACGTTCAGCGAGCCGGTCGTGAACGTCGCCGCAGGCGATCTGACGGTGGACGGATCGAGCGCGACGACCGTCACCGGCACCGGCGCGGGCCCCTACGTGTTCGACGGATTTACGGAGCCGGCCGGCGCGCCGGGAACCGTCGTGAACATCGGTCTAGCGGCTGGAAGCATTCAGGACGGCACCGGCAATCCCTTCGCCGGAGACAGCTGGACCTACACGCTCACGAGCATCTGCGATTTCGACAGGGACGGAGACGTTGACTCCGCCGACCTGACCGTTCTTGAGACCTGCTACAGCGGCCCGAACGGCGGCGTTGGCGGGACCAGCGGCGACATACCGTGCAGCCGGGCGGACGTTGACGCGGACGAAGACGTCGATCTCGTGGACTTCGCCACGCTGCAGGCCAGCTTTACGGAGGCTTCATAGGCCCGGCGCCCATATGCTGCCGCCGCTTCGTCGCTTGCTGCGCCGGCTCGGCCGACCGTCAGCCACGCGTTCCTAACCCGTCTGGCGCACCTCAGCCGGGCGAATGCAAGGAGCCCAATGCCAGCCAACAACGGTACGGCAGCCGGCGGACCGAAGATACCCGCCAAGGTCCGTCCGACCTACGAGGCCGTTGTCACCCTGACCGATCCCTTCTGCCGTAAGCATTTGAACGATGAGTATGCCGAGCTCTGTCGGGAGCTCACCGAGGTCCTCTGCTGCAAGCGGCCGACGCCGTTGACGAGCGGCAAGGCGGCGTCCTGGGCATGCGGGATCGTCCGAACCATCGGCTGGGTCAACTTCCTGAGTGATCCGAGCCAAACGCCGCACATGAAGGCCCAGGCCGTCAACGAAGGATTCGGCGTGTCGCCTGCCACGGCCGCGGCAAAGCTCAAGAGGATCCGCGACTTGCTCAAGCTCGCGCAGTTGGACCCTGCCTGGACGCTGCCCAGCCAACTGGCGGACAATCCGCTGGCCTGGGATGGTGGAGGTCGATGGGTTCGTGATAGATGCCCGGGCTCTGCCAAGAGAGATACAGCAGGAACTCTTCAGGCACGGTTTGATCCCTTACGTCCCGGACGCATAGGCCGCCGCGCCAGAGCCAACACTTGCACGTTCTTGCCCTGGCTGCTGTGCCGCATTCGTGAATGGGAGTAATAGGAATAAGAGCACGAGCACCTGCCGGAGCCGAAGGGCAAGAACGCCAGGAAGGTCTGCTGGAGTCATCAGTGACGGTCGGCGGCAAGC
>CAYGAN010000227.1:6457-6834 GCA_964347585.1 uncultured Planctomycetales bacterium
TCCCGGCTCCCACGGAGCGGAAACGCACGAGAAAGACTCGCACGGACGCATCGCGTCGGCTGCCTCTTTTGAGGGGTCGGCGCCCTTGCCTTCGATCGGTCGTGCCAGCCGCTCAACGTGAGCGTCGGCGTCCGCTCACCACAGCCCGGGGATCAACCTGTGCTGGACCTGCTCGGCGTACCTCGTGTAGCCGTCGAGGTTCCCGCGCAGAAAGCGATCCTCGATGTACGTTCGACGCAGAATTAGCAGGATCACAAGCACGATCGGTGCAAGCGACAGCCAAGAGCCCAAAGCCAGGCTCAGGCACGGCATGCCGACCAGAACGCCCGCATAGCTAGGATGACGAACGAACCGGTACGGCCCGTTGGTGATCACAC
>CAYGAN010000228.1:0-6806 GCA_964347585.1 uncultured Planctomycetales bacterium
TGAGCGGCTTCGACTCGGCCAGCAACGAACGGACCTCGTCAACCAGGCCCAGTTCAAGCATCCGTTTGACCCGCTGGTTGATCCGGTGGCTCTGATCCTGCTTCGTCCGGCGCAGACCAACGAAGCGGCACTCGTACCGGGGGCGTGTCCGACCCCACTGGGTCTGCAGCTCGCTGATGGGAGTCCCCGTCTGGTGATAAACCTCGAGCGCCCTGACGATCCGCCTGAGGTCGTTGCGGTGAACCCGAGCGGCTGCAGCCGGATCGATCCGCGTAAGCTCTGCATGCAGGGCGTCCGCCCCTTCTCGCTGCCCACGGGCGTGCAGCTCGGCACGAAGCTCCGGCGCTCCCGACGGGCCCTCAAACAGGCCTTCGCTCAACGCCTTCATGTACAGCGCCGTGCCTCCCACAGCCAACACGCGCTTTCTACGCGAGACGACGTCAGCGATTGCCGCATCCGCGAGATCAACGAAGCGAGCTACGCTGAACGACTCGCTCGGCTCGACCACGTCGATCAGGTGGTAGCCCGCGGCCTGTCGGTCTGCCGGCGAGGGCTTGGCCGTGCCGATGTCCATCCGACGATAAACCTTCATCGAGTCAACGCTGACGATCTCGGCACTGATCCGCTCAGCCAGCGCGCGAGCCAGCTGGCCCTTACCGCACGCTGTACAACCGATCACGAAGTCGATGCGCATACTCACCGAAACGCCACCGAACGGGTGAGCTTGACCCCATTGCCCGCCCGCCGTACAATTCCGGCTCGCTCCGCCGCTAGTTCGGATCTACCGGAGATTCTATCATGAGATACCACTTCGCCACGCTCCTGCTGTTGGCAGTCTGTGTGGGTCTTGTCGGCTGCCTGAACATCGACACGCCGGACGAGATCAGCATCGGCGCGCCGTCCAGGGCCGATCGCCCGCCGCCGAACGTGCCCGAAACGACCACGCACGCCGAGGCACGTGAGCACCTGATCAAAGCGTACCGCGAGATCGACCGGCTCAAGCGAGAGAACGCCCGTCTGCGAAGAGACCGCGACGAGTACAAAGACAAGTACGACAGGTACAAGGACAAGTACGAAGACCTGAAAGACAAGTACGACGACTAGTTTGCCGGCACGCCGCCCTTTGCCCCACGCACTTGGGCATTATCACCCCATCCGATGGCCCCCAGGTCGTCCGCGTGTACCCAGCGTGCAAACCAGGCATTGCAGTTCGTAAGCTGTTGCCAATAAGTACTTTAGGCAGCGTGTGCTCAATCCGAGGCTGCCAATCTGGCACTTCTCGGGTGCGCGGCTCTACCCGCCGCGACCGATGTAACCCATTGCGCCGACGCCAGATGCGCGCAAATGCGAGCATTGGCATACGGGTTGCTGATACCGCTACATGGCAGAAGAACTCGAAACGACGATAGCCTCGAAAGGAGGTTGTTACGATGCTACCGGTAAGACTCAGACGACACAGACCCATTTCGGTGTGGGAGCAGGCCTGGCGGCCTTTCGAGCTGTTCGATCGTGACCTCGGATGGCCCATCGGCGATTCGATCGGCGCGTGGTTCGGCGGGCCGTGTCTCGGTTGTCGCGTCGATGTTCGCGAGGACGACGGGCATGTGTACATACATGCCGACCTACCCGGCCTGAGCAAGGACGACATCGAGATCACTCTCGAGGAAGGCGTCCTTACCATTCGCGGCGAGAGAAAGCAGGAGGCGGAACACAAAGAGGGTGACTACCATCTTCACGAGCGCCGACACGGCAAGTTCGAGCGGTCCTTCACACTGCCGACTACCGTGGACGAGGGCGTATCAAATATCATTGATACAGCAAAAATCGACGCGAATCTCACAGATGGCGTGCTGACCGTCACGCTTGACAAGAAGGAGGAGGTCAAGCCCCGGCGAATCGAAGTCAGGCCCGGCTAATCCGCCTGCACGGCAACACTGCCTCCAACCCCGTGCGTCCAAGAGAGCCCGCGTCGGTAAGCCTCCAGCTGGCGCGGGCTCTGATTATTGCTTGCCGAGCGTCCTGTCTTGCTGGGCCTGAGCCCATCGTACGTGCTCCAAGACGAGTTCGAGCTCTCGCCGCGCGCCTTCGTGATACAGCGGGACGAGCACGGTCACGGCTGACAGATTGCCCAATGCCACGGCCGCGTTTCGCTTCAGCATCCACAGCTTGGCGCGCCTGATCGCGCTGCCGCCGAGTTTTGCCCGGTAGTCGTCCGACGACCACGTGAGCAAGTCAATCAGGTCCACACGCGGCGCCGGCGGACGAAGCCTCAGCTCGGGCTGACTGCACTGCGGGGCCTTGCGATTGTAGGGGCAGACCTGCTGGCACACGTCGCAGCCGAAGAGCCAGTCGCCCACGGAGGCACGAAGCTCCAGCGGGATCGCCTCGCGCAGTTCGATCGTGAGGTACGAAACGCAGCGGCTCGCGTCGAGCACGTGAGGAGCGGGGAACGCCTGCGTCGGGCAGGCGTCCAGACATCGCGTGCATTTGCCGCAGCGGTCGGCAACCGGCTCATCCGTGGCCAACTCCAACGTGGTGAGCAGTTCGCCGAGCACGGAGAAGGAGCCGATCTGCTGGTGCAGGACCATCGTGTTCTTACCAATCCAGCCAACTCCGGCCGCTGCAGCCCACTCGCGCTCCAGGACCGGGGCCGTATCCACGCAGACGCGGGCCTCGAACGGCTCCTCGACCGTCTGGCGCATTCGTTGGACCAGCGTGAGCAGCTTTGCACGAACGACTTTGTGGTAATCCTGCCCCCAGGCGTACATGGCCACCCGCCCGAAGGCGCCGCTCTGCTCGTCCGGCGATGGTGCAGGCTGATAGTAGTTCATGGCCACGACGATGATGCTCTTGGCACCCGGCAGCAGCAATCGGGGGTCGCTGCGCTCCGGCAGGTATCTGTGCAGATACTGCATCTGGCCGGCGTAGCCGCACCTCAGCCAGTCCTCCAGAAAGCTCCTGCGGCCAACGGGCCCGGCCCGCGCAATCCCCACGCGATCAAACCCCGACTGGCGGGCAAGCTGGTTAACCTGTTCGGCGGGATCGAGTCTGGCCATCGCCCGCATTTTAGCGGCTGTCCGGTCGTTCTAAAGCCATTGAGCGCGGCTAGGGGAGTGCGCACGCGCGGACCTACACACGCGATGACTTACAGGTAGCAGCGGCGTGAGTCGGGCGCCGCGCGTCGTGCTCAGGCGCCCGGCGTGGGGGCCCACATGACACGCCGAGTCTCGTGCGTTGCGACTTGATGCCGCTCCGTTGACGAGGTGCCCACGGCGACGTCGCGCGCGTCCTAGACAGCACCAATCGCCGGAGATAGCCTGTTCCGAACAACACTCCATCCATTGGAAAGGCCGAAGGCCACCGTGCCAGGAGGGTGGAGCAATGCTTGTTCACTCGGCTTCGCATACGCACTGTTCAGCCACAGTGCCAGAGTGTGGACATCAGTGCGCCGGGCGTCTGGCGGGACTATGGGGGTCTGCGGACAGCACCAAGGCGTTGCCGGATTCCGCACGAAGCGGGGCCTCGGACAGGATAGGCTGGTCATCGTAGAACATGACTCGAGCGAAGTGACCGTTGAGGAGTTGATGAATAGTTCAGACAGCTCCCGTCATTCCACCGTGGTCGACTCGCGCCAGGCCCACTGTGGCTGTAATGGCCTGCTTCACCCGGCCCGTTCCCCCGCGCGGCGGCGGGACTTTCGTTGTCCGACAGCGAGCAATCGATGAGCGTTCGAATCACCGAATTCACAATCGAAGCGTACGAGGCTGCTCTTGCCCTTTGGCAGGAATGCGAAGGCATCGGCCTAAGCGAGGCGGACTCAAAGGAGCGGATTCAATCGCACCTCGAACGGAATCCTGGCATGAGCTTCGTCGCCCTGGACAGGGACACCCTCGTCGGCGCGGTTCTCTGCGGGCACGACGGCCGGCGCGGAACCATCCACCATCTTGCGGTGCATCCGAGCTGGCGTCGCCAGGGCATCGCCCGACAACTGGCTGACAAGTGCCTGGAAGTTCTGCGAGCAGCAGGCATCGACAAGTGCCACGGTTTCGTCTTTGACCGAAACGCGGAAGGAATCGAGTTCTGGCGGAACGCTGGCTGGACGCTGCGCGACGATGTCCGCGTAGTTTCGAAGACCCTCGGCCCCATTCGCGCGGATACGCGGAGTTAAGAGCGCCTCGGGGGCGGGCGCGCACGGGGCCAAGCGATTCAAACGCGCCGCCGCGTGAGAAGGAGAAGGAATCATGCCAAGCAGTGATGTGCCTGTTTCTGCTGGGCGCAGCGCCATGCCCTTTCTGGCGGTCATTGCGCTACTGGCGCTCCTTGAAGCAGGCTGCGCAAGTTCAGGACGGAAGCAAGATTCGCGGGGCGATCAAGCGGCCCCGAGGAGGTATCCGATGATCCCAACCGAAGGACTGACCGCCCATTATCCACTGAACGGTACAGCACAGGACGAGAGCGGCAACGGTTATCACGGTAAGGTCGTCGGGGCCACGCCCACGCAGGACCGCTTCGGCCAAGACGGCCAGGCCTTGCGCTTTGACGGCGTCGATGACGAGATCGTCATTAGTACGCCTCCCCGGCTGACCCGCAAGGGCCTGGCGATATCCCTCTGGGCCAGCTTCGACTTCCCCGAGAAGCACACGTCGTGGACGGACATCGGCGACGGCGCGCCGCGGTGCCACGACCCACTTATCGGTCAGGATGACGGCTATTCGATTCGAGTCTTCCAACTGTGGATGCTGGATCGCAAGCTCCTCTGGCATCGCCTCTGCGAACACCACAGCGTTTGGACGGAATGGCAGCTCGAGCCCGGCAAATGGTATCACGTCGTCGCGATGTTCGACGGCAACGAGCATCACCTGTTCGTCGATGGCAAGAAAGAGGGCACCAGTGCTGCGGGGATTCTCAAGGCCTGTCGTTGCGAGCCCGTGCGCATCGGGAGCAAGGGCGACGAAACCGGCTGGCCAAAGCGCGCGTTCTTCTCCGGCGCCCTGGATGAGATTCGTCTGTACAACAGACCCCTGAACCAGCAGGAAGTGCAAGCCCTCTTCGCCGAGCGCGCCGGGATCAGTAGGCCAGACGTCTGTGGCAAGTCAACGGTTTTTCCAGAGCCGCGGTGAGGGGAGTCCAGAGCCTCGTTATGCACGTCCTCAAGCCAGGAACGCTTGGCGTGTCCAATTACCTCCGGTGACCACGCGGGCGGGATCCTGCCTTGCGGAAAGCAACGCCACGGTCGAACTTCTCTGCTTTCTCCATCGTCGCCAGGATGGGGAGCTTGCCATGCTCCGGGTGTTCGAACCAGCCGTCCATCATGAACGTTCCCACGCCGCGATAGGTCCAGGACATCTGGGCGAAAAGCGCGTCACCCCAGTACTTCGGGTGGCGCGGATTCATCCGGTTGAAGATCTCCATGTTCAACTCGCGATGCCGCTCCAGCGTGACACGTGGGTAGCTCCGATCCTCGTGGCTTCCCAGGGAGGCGCCACCTTCCGTGCTGAGGATCGGGATCGGGCGTGGCAGGTGTCTTTCCATAAAGTGCATGATCAGCTCGACGGCGAGATAGCAGGTATTGTCCTTCAACAGGCTTTCGAATCGCTCGGCTTTGGTAGCGTGCGGCAAGTTCCTCTCTTTGTTGAAGGGGTAGTCCAACGGGTGATTGATCGGTACGAGGTGGGCGCCGAAGGCTGCGCCAGCAAAGGCCTCCTCGAGCTTGTCCCATTTCGCGAAGGTTTCGAAGCAGTCCTTCCACCATCGGCCGGCCGACCCCGGCGTCATGGCGTAGAAGACCGGGATGCCGCCTTGTTCATCCACGATGCTACGCACCCGCAACCACTGCCGGCACAAACGTTCCACGGGGTCAGGTTTGTCGAACTCCCCCGGCGACCATTCAGTCCCGATGTTGGGCTCGTTGCCGGTTTCGAAGTAGTGCGCGCCGGCTGCAACGTAGGCCCGGACCGTGGCGCGGAACTCTCGCTCTTCGTCCCCGGGGCGTGGGTAGTGTGGATGCGGCCCGCCTGCGTAGAGCCTCACAACCGGCTCCACGCCCTGACGGCGCGCCGCTTCGACCACGTCGAGCTTGTTTGCCCCCAAGGCCAAGACCTTGAACCAGCTGAACCCCCAGCGTTTCTTGAGCTCTCGAAAGAAGGCGTCCGGGTCCGAAGGCTTCCAGACACCGTCCGTGCTGTCGTGAATGCCCCAACCGGTGTCCGGTGCGGGAGGGCGAGGGTAGTCTGCCAGCTCCAGCCAAGGGGATTTTGGCCTGCCGGCCCGCTTTCGCGCCTGGCTCGAGGCCCCTGGATTCGATTCAGAGAACGCCAGCGGAGACGTCCACAGCAGGACCGCCGCTCCGAGAACGCCAGTCGGTCGCGAGCCGCGAAATACACAAGGGATCATGCGCGAATCCTCCGTGCCCGGCCGGGCGGCAGGATCCGCCAGCCCAGGTTCAACAATCGCGTGCTAAAGCCGCCGACAAAAGAGGATCGTACTCTATTCCGCCCCCCTGTGAACAGCCCAATGAAGCTCAGGGGGCAGCGTACGTGTCACGGTCGCGAGGGTGTCGCCTCCTTCGCGCTTGCGCGAAAGGACTCACCCTGAGCGCGCCCAAGGGCGCAGGGGGAGCCTCGTCAGCGCCCTTGCACGGGCTTGGCAGCAAATCGGCTTCGGGTCGGGTTCCGCCGACGGCGTGTTGGACCCCTGCGCAGCAATCGCTGACCGCCGCTGATGTCTGTGGGCTTGTGGTCAAGCCCCGACGTCAGGAGCATCTTGCCGTCGTGGACCCCGTGGCACAGGACCCACTCGATCCCCTC
>CAYGAN010000229.1:0-6801 GCA_964347585.1 uncultured Planctomycetales bacterium
TGGTACACTTCACCGACCCGACCACGTGTCACTGCTTGCTCAGCAGGCTCGATCGCGAGTGAGATCTCCTCGCGGTCCTGGCGGCTGTAGCCCCTGATTTCCCTGATTTCATCGCTGCCCCACGTTGATCCCCCCGGCCTGATCCGCTTTCTGTGATCTGGCTTCTGCCCGCGGCTTCCGTGGCACGGGCGGGCCCACTGTAAGCGTCCCCCTAAACGCGTGGGCTGGCTGTTGTAGCGCGTTCAAGCGATTGGGGCTCACCGGCTTCTCTCACTGTCCGCGGCCACAAGGCACTCGCGTCCAGAAAAAAGCTCTTCTTGCCATGAAGAAACGGAGCTGTCGGGCATCGAAACCTACAAAGAGGTCAGAGCAACATGCTGCGGAAGACGGAGACTCAAGATGACACCAGCAAAGATGCTGTTTCTAGCGAGTGCGTGCTGGGTCGGGACGGCGTTCCTTCTCGCGGGGTGCGGCAAGGATGCTGGCTCGAAGTCCCGGCAGACGGACGCGGTCGTCACCCCTGAGAGCGAACACGGCCACGTTCATCAAGGTCACATGCACGGGTCCCAGGACCGGAGCCATGAGCACGCCGAGAAAGCAAGTGACGTGGCAGCCGCTCAAAAGACGTGCCCGGTAATGGGCGATCCTATCAACCCGGAAGTGTTCACCGAGCATGAGGGTACGAAGGTCTATTTCTGCTGCAAGGAGTGCATCGGAGAATTCCAGAATGATCCCGCCAAATACGTCGCGAAGCGTGAAAGCAGCTGATAGACGACCGCAACGTGCGCTTGGCGAGTGGCCGAAAGGCCCGGCGCGCAAGGAGCGTTACTTCCATGACAGATGCTTCAGAAGCAGCCGAGGATAGCCCGATTCGTTGCACCGAGCGGGTGCCCGTTCGGACGTGACGCTTTTGACAGAGAGGGACAGGAGGTCCGGGCACTCGAAGTCGGTGAGCCCGGCATGACGCTCAAGAACGCGGACAAGGTAGCGAGGTGGCGTTCAGCGATACTCCGTCCTCGAGAATCGTGATGCCGGTCGCGCTTGTCTCATATGTGCATGCCTTCTCCCGTACTGGGGCCGGCGGCGTTCCCTGGCCAAGGCGGGATCCCGAGGCGGCGGCGCTCGTGGACAAGGGAGGTTAAACAATACGCGAGCAGCCGCCCGGGATATCCGTCGACCCAGATCTGTTTGCGTTAGGGCGAGTGCCATCCGAGGGGACCAACTTGAGGCTTCCGGCATCGAAAGCTTGAGACGGACACTCCTGGGGGGCTACGTCGGTCGCCACGCGCGGCCCGCGGACCTCACAGCGCTCCCACAGGAGGCGGCCCGTGGCGAAGTCCTGCACTTCGTTGACCCGACAACACGCCCTTGCATCCCGGGCACGGTCTACCTTGGATGCTGGGTGTCTAGCGCGGCGGCGGCCGTTGTTCCGGGTTACTTCCCATCACGGGTCCCAAACAGCGGCTCTGCAACCGGTTTCCTCGTCTTGGCCGGCCCTCCGGCCGCCACGAGCATTCGGAAGCCTCGTTCGCAATCGCTACGAAAGATCACGTGCAACGGGCACCTTGGTCAAACGCGGTCCGTTTGGGGGTCGCGAGGCCCGAGTGCCAAGTCAGATTCGCTCCGTGATGAGTGACACGTCGGCGACTCTCAGCCAGCTGCGCCGCGAAGATTTCGATTATCCAATGATCCAGGCTTGCCGAAATCCGCTCCCCCTACGCCGACTTGGCGCTCTGCAACCGAGCGGCCTCGTCAGGGTCCCCAGGCCTATCGGCTACGCAGCATCGTCGTGCTCTAATGTCCCGGGGTGATCGTTACCATCGCCCGAAAACTCCTCGAAACCGTGAAGAAATCGGCCTCGCACTGCATCCAATCCAGTGGATGGAGACAGCAGGTGTCATCAGTGTAGCGGATGTGTCCTTTCATAAGGAGTATCCCATGAAGCCCATCGTATCACTTTCGGCAGCGGGCGTGTTCTTGGGCGGTGCGCTCGTCTGGCTAGCTGGCTGCCAGAACCCGAGCGCGCGCACGCTTCACACGGTGCTGCCACGCCCGCCCGACTTCGAGATGACGTGCCAGCTGTGCTACGACGAGGCCGTCAGCCTTACGCGCCCCTCGCCGGACGGCGCACAGTCGAAAGCAGCCCAAACCGTCAGACAGCACATGTGCCCCGGCTGCAACGCCGAGGTCACTGCGTACACGCTAGACCGCAAGCCGATGATCCGGTGCCCCGGGTGCGTGCCCGAAGGCGTCTTGTGCGACCGGTGCCTGCCGCCCAAGACAGCCAGGCCCGCCGAGGTGGCGGCTGAGTCTTGGTACGAAGTCGGCGGAGATTAATCCGGATGCTGCTCGTTGGAGGCCTTGTGGCGTCGCGCCCCGCGATACCGCGCCGGGTTTCGCGCCTGACACAGACGAGACAGCAGCCTTCCGGTTGAGGCGAGTGAAAGGCCCGGTGCCTCGGACGCTCTCGCGCTAAGCCATGCGACTTTCGCACCATCAATTAACAGGGCGCATTCTGGCGGCAAAACGCTTGCCGATCGATGTCACCGAGGGATTGGACCAATAGCAGACGTGAATTCGTGACGCGAGATTGAGACCATTATCGGGATGAACTTCTTGACGAGCCCGCGAAGGGCAAGACCCGGAGGCGTGACGTGGCTCCTCTTGGGAAAGACCAGAGCCACGCTACAGTACGGGATGCCGACAAGCAAGGACGTCTATAGAACACGCCTATGGCGTTTTGGCTTGGTGGGTGTTCTCCTGATTGTCATAGGCCTCTCGCACTGGACAACGCCGACCGCTCAGCATCATCTGCACGCAGTTCACGTGGTCTTGCGCAAGCTCTTTATCCTTTCGATCGCCCTGGCGGCACTATGGTTTGAGTTGCGTGGCGCCGTTCTCGCGGCTGGGGTGGCCACGATACTGTTTGTACCGCACGTCCTCCTTCATTGGCAGGGCCGGCCTATCGAGAACGTGAACCAGGTGGGGGAAATCGCCACGATGTGGATAGCAGCGATCTTGTTTGGTCTATTGGTCCAGAAAGAGAAGAACGCTCTACGCGAGGTCGGGGAAGCCCATCTGGGCGCGCTCATGGCCCTTGTCTGCGCTCTCGATGCACGCGAACATAACACCGAATTACACTCGCTGCGAGTCAGTGAATATGCGCTCAGGATCGGTAGGGAGCTTTCGATGCCCGAGCCCGAACTCCCCGTGCTCGGTCAGGCAGCGCTTCTGCACGACGTCGGTAAGATCGGTACGCCGGATCACATCCTGCTGAAGCCAGGCCCCCTTACCGAAGATGAGTGGCGCGTGATGCGACAGCACCCGGAAACTGGATGCCGTATCTTGCGTTCAGTTCCTTTCCTTCGGCAGGTACGGGGGGTCGTGTACTCCCATCACGAGAGATACGACGGGTCAGGTTACCCCGAGGGGCTTCGCGGGGAACAGATCCCAAGGGCGGCGCGTGTTTTCGCAGTGGCAGACGCGTTTGACGCGATGACAAGCGACCGCCCCTATCGGGAAAGGGCAGGCTGCGAAAAGGCGCGCGAAGAGATTGCCAAGGACGCCGGAACGGCCTTCGATCCGCAGGTCGTGAAGGCATTTCTCAGGGTACCATGTGAGGAGTGGGATCACATTCGCCGGCGCACCGCCGGTCACCCGGCAGGCTTTGAAGGTGTGCGTCTGCGGGCTGCGAGAACTGCGTAATCGCGCAGCGAAGGATTCATAGAATGCGGGGCCGGACCATGAGTCAGGCGGTGAACGCCGATTCCTCCAAAGCAGCAGCCTTTGGGCCTGGGTCACTCCGTCTTCGTCTGACGGTCGGGGTGGCCCTGACCGTTGTGCTCGCGGTGTCTGTCGGAGTCGTTGTCGACTACCGTCGCGAGTACAACGCGCACCTCGAACGGGTGTTTGCCTCGCTCGAAGAACAGGCGCGGGCACTAGGGGTGGCTCGCAAGCGCATCAGAACGCAGCTGAGCTTCCTGGAGCATGTTGAGGAGTTCTGCGCGCAGATGAACGCCCATATTTCGCCGGGACACCATATTCTCGTGCTCGATAGTCAAGGCAACGTCATCGCCTCGACACGTCGCCACAGCGGGGCTGCGGTCGAACATGCCCTTCGCCAGGCAAACCCACGAGAAAGAGTACTTCCCGTGCGGGAACACCGACTCGCGCACGCGCGGGTGAAGGAGGACGATGGTGCTACGATCATCGTGGGCCAATACCTGGACCACATCGAGGGCATCCTACGGGACCAGCTCCTCAGCAGAGGGGTAACTGCCGTCGTCACGGCTGTTATGCTCATGGCGCTGCTTTTTCTGGCGATCGACTTGTGGGTTCTCCGACCCCTCTCTCGGCTCTCAGTTGCCGCGGAGGCCTGGGGCGCGAGGAACTTTGCGGCCCGAGCGGAGCAGCTCGGGCCGACGGATGTGCGCGCCCTGGCGGCTGAATTCAACGCCATGGCCTCCCACTTGCAGGCTCATGAGCGGAAACGTGTGGCTGAAATGGAGCTCGCCCGAGAAATCCAGGCAAATCTGCTTCCGGAGGCGGTACCTCAAGCGGCAGGCTTGGCGTTTGCAGCAGCCTATCGACCGGCTGAGCAGGTGGCCGGGGATTTTTACGACATCTTCTCCTTGCCAGGTGGCCGCGTGGTGATTGCTATTGTGGACGTGGCCGGCCACGGCATCAGCGCTGCGCTACTGACTGGCGTCGCGAAGATGTCGCTTCACTGGCGCCTGGGAGAGTACCATAATCCCGCACGAGCGCTTGAGCGAGTTAACGAAGACCTCATCGCGTGCCTCCCAGAAGGGCGGTTCGTAACGGCCTGTGTTGGCGTCTGGAACACAACTGATCAGACCTGGACGTATGCGTCAGCCGGGCACCCCGGCGGCTTGGTCCTCTCCCAGGCGGGAGTCGATCGACTCGGTAGCACGGGGCCGCTGCTAGGCGTTCTTGGGCGAGCCACATGGGAAGAGCGGCGGATTCCGCTGCGATCGGGCGACCGTTTGTTCCTCTACACCGACGGCCTCACCGAGGCCGGGGCGCCGGGGAACGCGCTAAGCATCTCTGGTCTTCAAGATATCCTGACCGGCGCGGGGGACGTTTGCCTTCGCGACCAGGTTCACCGCCTGATGGACCAGGCTGTGGCCCGGGCCGACAGCGCACGCCCGGACGACGTAACCATCGTCGCTTTTGAGGTGCTGCGAAGTTCGCGGGCCGACGGCGTGGCGGACCACGCTATGCCCTCCGAACCTGAACACGACCAAGTGTCCTACGCTTTCTAATGCGCCCTTGCGGGTTCCGCTGCTCTGCTCCTTAATTCGCCTTGCTCCTCCGGGCCAATATCAGTGGGTTCCCTCCGCCGCCGGCACGGGCCAGACAACCTTTCGCGCGACAATCAACGCCACCTTCACTGATCCGCCCCGGAAGACGCTGCCGCTGATATCCACAGTTTTTAGATGCTCCGCGCCGGTCGATCTTCAAGGCAAGAAGGGGCTTTGCAGACCGGTTCAGGACCAGCCCGGCGAGCCGGACTGCGATAGCTGCGGTCACGTCAGCCAAGCCAGCCGGATCACAATGACGGCGCCGGGCGCGATCATAGCCTTTCGACGCGCCGGCACTTTCGTGGATAATGGGGCGCTGGCTGTCTTTGGCTGGAATCTCAGCCAGCTCGCGCTTGTCCGACAGGTTGCCGCCTTCGCTGAAGCATCGTGACCGAAAGCCAGATCATTCAGGGCTGCCGCCAAGGGGACCGAACGGCCCAGCACGAACTGTACGCACGGACTTCCGACCGAATCTATCGCCTGCTGCTCCGCATGACGCGCAATCCGGAAGATGCGTTCGATTTGACTCAGGACACCTACCTCCGCGTTTTCAGGAACATCGACCGATTCGACGCGACCGCGAGCATCACGACATGGGTGTATCGCATCGCGGTCAACGAGGCTCTGCAATTCCTGCGGCGACGGAAACGCGGTGATCGCGCGATCCGTCAACATGGACAGGCCGCCCAAGGCGCCAGCGAGAGCCGCGCTGCCGACGTTCGGCTCGACGTCGAGCAGGCGGTCGCGGAGCTACCCGAACTCGAGCGCGCGCTGGTTATCCTGCGATACTTCGAAGGACTCAGCTACGCTGAAATGGCAGCGGCGTTGGCGAGGCCGCCTGGGACTATCGCCTCAGGGCTGAATCGGGCTCGAAGCCTGTTGCGCGAATACCTGGAACCGGAATCTGTGAACGAGAGCCGAAGAAAGGAAAGCTCCTAGGCATCTAAACTGGTGGACCACCGGCGCATGCGAACGCCGAGGCCCACACAGCGTGCCGCGGGCCGGAAACCCGCAACGCAAAGGAAGGAAGCATGGACTGCTCCACGGTTCGCGAGAACATCGGCGCTTACCTGGACGGCGAACTAACCGGCCAGCACGGCGCGGACCTCAAGGCGCATATTGGCTCCTGTCCGGCCTGCGCGGCTGAGCTAGCACGCCTGCAGGCGATCGTCGGCCGGCTCGGAAAAGCCAGCCAGCATACCGACGTCAAAGCCCCCTCGCAGCTCTGGCCGGCGATCGAACAGCGGCTGGCTGCCCCCGCCCGGCGTCGCGTCGCGGGATCCGCGATTCGGCTCTTCCGCAGACCGCTTGCCGCCGCCGCGAGCCTGGCCGTTCTGATCGGCGCCGGGGCGTTACTGAGTGTGTGGCTCAGCCACGGTGCGGGTACTGCCCAGGCCACTACGATCGACTACGCGCTATTGCTGGATGGCCTGGCCGCCGACGTGGACGAGGCCGTCCAACGGTTTTTTGCGCATTACAA
>CAYGAN010000230.1:0-6760 GCA_964347585.1 uncultured Planctomycetales bacterium
TGGCGCTTGTTGAGCAGGTCTTCTTTCGTCAGACAGTTGCCGTTGACCGAGACCCGAATCCAGAAGTTGGAGCCGGCCAGCTCCTTCCAGGCGATTCTCGCTTCGAGACTCAGACGCACCTGGTGCTCGATCGAGAACGGCGGGACGTTGAACTTGGTCTCGTAAACCGAGGGGGCAACCGTCTCGCGGCGCTTCAGGATTAACTGGTCCTGCTCGCCAGCGGTCGCCGCCGCCCCGAACCCGCCGACCATCACCACTACTACAGTTGCTCGTCGCAACGCCAACTCCCTTCGCCTTCGACTCAGCCCGGCTTCGCTATTCGGTTTGGCGGGCAGCTCGGGCCCGCGTGACACCGTGCCATAGTACCTTGTCATCTGTCCGAGCGGGACTGCATCTTCCATCGGCCCTCGGGAACGCGACCGCCCTCATGATCGCGCCACGGGCTTACCGTCGTCGCCGCGCGCCCCGGCCCGGACACCTCCGGAGCAAGCCGTCACGTCGTTAATCTCCCGTCTTTGTCAGCCTTGGTCGCCGGCGCGCCACCCGGATACACTTACTACATAAGAACGAAGAATGCACTCGTATGGACGTTTCTGCTGCGCCTGCTGCTGATGGTTTTGCCGAGCACTTGCCCGGAGGCCAAGTGAGATGCAAGGCCTGCCAGCGGCGTTGCCTCCTTGAGCAGGGCCAGCTCGGCTTCTGTGGAGTACGCCAAAACAAGGCCGGCAAACTCACGCCTCTTTCCTACGGGCGTGTGGCAGCCATACACCTGGCCAATGTAGAGCGAAAGCCGCTGTTTCATTTCTATCCGGGAAGGGTCATGCTCTCGGTCGGAAGCCTGGGCTGCAACTTCCGATGCCCAGGTTGCCAAAATCGTGAGCTGGCCCACGCGCAGGTGCCGGGGCAGTTGTCTAACGTGAGATACGTGCCACCGGATGAACTGGTCGATTGGGCCCTGCAGGAGGACCTGCTCGGCATCAGCTTCACGTACAACGAGCCAGCCGTCTGGTTCGAGTACACACTCGATACGTTCAGGCTTGCCAAGGCCAAAGGATTGATGACCAACTACGTCACCAACGGCAGCCTGACACAAGATGCCCTTGACGAAGTAGGGCCGTATCTGGACGCGTATCGTGTTGACATCAAAGGCTTCAGCGAAAGGGCCTATCGCAGCGTGGCAAACTTCGCGAGGTATCGTCAGATCTTGTCTGTAGCCGAGCAGGCAAATAGCAGATGGGGCATGCATGTGGAATGCGTCACCAACATCATCCCTACGTTGAACGACAACGAGGGCGAGCTGCGTGCGATAGCGAAGTGGATCGTTCGCTCTCTTGGACCCGACACGCCTTGGCACGTCACGCGCTTCGTGCCCCACGGCGAGCTGCTCGACCTACCATGTACGCCACCTGGCGCCCTGGAGCATGCACGTCACAGCGGCCTGGAGGAAGGGCTGCGCTTCGTGTACCTGGGCAACGTCCCGGGCCATCCGGGGGAGAATACTCACTGTCCTCAGTGCAGCCAGCTCCTTATCGAGCGTGCGGGACTCGCCTTGCCCAAGGTGGCCCTCAAAGATGGAGCTTGTCCGCGCTGTGCATACTGCCTGCCGGGCAGGTTTGAGCGGTCCGGTCCCCTTCGTTCAGCGAACTGACCGACGCCGGCTCGCCCTTGACTGCCCCTCGGACTCCTTGACCCTTCGCACCCCGCAGCTTGGCCCGACTTGCTCCCGCTCTGCCAGCTCGGCCTGCACCGTCACCGGGGCTTATCGTCCTGGTGTTAGGACCGAGCGCAGGATGTAGCCAATTCCCTTTCTCTGCGTTGACGTTGTAGCGATCGTCGGCGCCAATCGGAGAGGCTATTGTCGTCCCGCGGGCTAGGCGAGCATGCTTTCCCCCGGATCGATATATGTCTCCACGTAGTGAGCAACCACGCGCTCAGCGAGAGCAACGTCGTCGTCGAAAGCTTCGAAAACCCCCGTCCGCAGCAAGATCATCAAGAGGGCCGCGGCTGCTGAGCTGCCATAGCGTACGGCATAGGGACGAACCCGATCCCACGTGGACGTTTGCGGGCGAGCGTGTCGCAGCCGCTCTGCTGCACGCGTTGCCCGCGCCACTCGCCGCAGGAAACGTAGGGCTCGTTGATTCGCGCGCGCAAGAAGGTCCTGGCGAGGGATCTGACCTCTCATGAGCAGCAGGCCAGCGTGAACACTGCCGATCTGTGCCGCCAAGGCTGCGCACTCAGGGCATTCGGCCATATGGATGGTATCGCCCGGGGTATTGTGGCCCGCCCGATCAACCAGCCTGCGCACCGGCCCGTGGCACTGCTGGCCGAACAAGGCAACTTGTTGACGCGATGAAAGGCTCACGATTCGTCCTCCGCACCGAGCTGCTCTGCCAATCGCAGTATCGCGTGCCGACGATAGACCCGTGCGGCGCCAGGAGTGATGCTCAGCGTCTTCGCAACTTGCCGGTACGGCATCTCCGCGAGGTCACGAAGCACGACGACGTCTCGTAGCCGATCAGGCAGATTCGACAGGGCTACGCGCAACCGATCGGCCAAGTCCCGCTCGTCGAGACCGGCGACGTTCTGAGCTGCCAGGCGCCGCTCATAGTTGGAGACCAGGACATCGGCAGCCCGTTGCGCGTGCCTGCGGCGGCACTGTCGGCGCCTGATGAGGCTCACAGCGACGTTGACCGCCGTTCGATAGAAGTAGGCTTGCCGGTGACGACCCAGATGGGATGGGCCGCGCTGGACCAACCGGCAGACGCAATCCTGATAGGCGTCAAGCACGTCTTGCTCATTGGCCAGCATTCGCCAGAGCAGCTGAACAACCCCGGCTCCGTGCTGCTTCATCAGGACCAGCAACCACCGCTGGGACCTGCTCGCCGAGGAGCTTTCTGTTGCCGCGATCAGCTCAGCGGCCCAGACAGGGATAGCGCGCGCATCGTTGCCCATTGCTCTCCCTCTAATTCTAGACGCACGAACAGTCCGGTTGTTAACGGTAGGCTCTCAATTCCAGCCGCTCACGCAACTTGGGTCATAACAGGACACACGTTCATGCGTCTGATAGGGCGGGGTGGGAGCTCGTCTTCCCAAGAAGCCGTGGACCCAAAGCAGCGGCAGCATTGTGAGGCGGCATCGCGGGCCCACCGGGAGAGGCGAATGGCCAGACGCTCGCAATCCCAGACAGGCGGGACGCCCGAGCTGATCGACCGTTTGCTGGCCCAGGCCGTCCAGCAGCGGGCCAGCGATGTGCATTTCGAGCCTGCCGACGACTGCATGCGCGTGCGATTTCGCATAGACGGGCGACTCTATGACACCGAGATCCTGCCGGCGTCCCAGTCCGCGGGCATCGTCTCGCGCCTCAAGGTGATGGCTTCGCTTCTGACCTACCGGATCGACATCCCTCAAGAGGGCGGGCTAAGGGCGGAGGAGAAGATTGAGGCCCTCAACGGCGCGGACGTGCGTGTGGCCACGTTTCCAACGATCCGCGGTGAGCGGGCGGTGGTGCGGCTGTTCTACGCTGAGCCGGAAGTGATCTGCCTCGATGAGCTGGGACTCTCCGTGGACGCGGTCGCTCGGGTACGAACGGCAGCAGAGCGGCCGGACGGTCTGATTCTTCTCACAGGGCCGGCTGGCAGCGGGAAGACGACGACCCTCTACGCGGTCGTCCGCCACATCCTGCAAACAGATTCCGCCCGAAGCGTGATCACCCTTGAGGACCCCGTTGAGCAACGCATTGCTGGAGCCACACAGATCCAGATCGCGCCTCACGGTCAACTGAACTACGCGAGGGCGATGCGGTCCCTGCTTCGGCAGGACCCGCAAGTGTTGCTGGTCGGTGAGATCCGCGACGCGGAGACCGCCGGCATCGTCATCGAGGCGGCGCTGACCGGCCACCTGGTGATGAGCACGATGCACAGCGGCGACCCCGCGGAGACGATCGTTCGGCTGCTGGAGATGGGTCTGCCGGCGTACCAGATCGTCAGTACCGTCACGCTGGTCTGCTCGCAACGGCTGATCCGAACGCTGTGCCCCCAGTGCCGCCGGGCGACGGGCACCGAGTCCTCGCCGTACGAGCCGGTCGGCTGCGAGCGGTGCCACCAATCGGGTCATCTCGGTCGGACAGCGTGTGCCCAGGTCGTCGCTTTGGACGACGAGTTGCGGGCGCAGATCCTTGCCGTGCCTGACACGCAAACGCTGAGGGCTGCCATCACCCAGCACGCGAGCAGCCTCTTTGAGGACGGCATGCGTTGGGTCAAGCAAGGCAGAGCTAGCATCCACGAGCTTCGCCGCGTGATCGGCGGGCCGCCTGGTAGGAGCTGACCATGGCTTGGTTCGAGTATGACGGGCAGTGCCCGAACGGCACAGTCATCTCCGGTCGCCTCGAGGCGATGAATCATGCCGGCGCCATCGAACAACTCACGCAGATGCAAGTCTCGGTGACTCGGCTGGAGCCAGCGGCTCGGCCCCCGGCGCGGCGGCCCATAGCACGGGAGGATTTCATTTTCTTCAACGAGCAGCTCGCCTCCATGGCTGAAGCGGGAATAGCGCTCGACGAAGGCCTAGCCCAGCTTGCCAAGGATCTGGAGTCGCCTCGGTTGCGCCGTCTCATCGCAGAGATCGCCGAAGACCTCCGGGCCGGCACTCCGCTTGCTGACGCAATCGCTAAACGCGAGGCTGAGTTCCCCGTGCTCTACGCCCGTGTAATCCACGCCGGGGTCGAATCGGGCCAGCTGTCTGCCACGCTTCTCAACCTCAATCAACACCTGCGGCTACTGGCCCACACACGCTGGCTCCTGGTTGAAGCGACAGCTTACCCGCTCTTTGTTCTCTTACTAGCCTTCTGCCTGGTGTCGTTGTTCCTGATCGCCGTCGTGCCCTCGTTCGAGGGCATTTACTTAGACTTCGGAACGGCCCTACCCGGCCCGACTCTGGCCTTGATCACCTTGGCCAGGATGTTCCCTTGGATCTTGATCGGACTGGGCCTGGTTGTCGTCGTGCTCCTCGCCGGGCGGATGGCGCTGCGGCGTACAACGACGGGCAGGCGGATCCTCGAACGGGCATTGCTACGTGTGCCAGTCCTCGGCCGCATTCACCGTGCCTCCTTGCTGGCGCGCTTCATGCGATCTGTATGTATGTCTGTCGGAGGCGGTGTGCCGCTGCCTGAGGCAGTGCGCCTGGCCGCAGGTGCAGCCGGCTCGCCTGTCCTCAGCTCCGATGGCGAACGGTTGGCCGCCCAGGTCGAGCGAGGCGAGTCAGCCTTTTCCGCCTCACAGTCACTGGCTCTGATCCCGGGTATGTTCGGCTACGCCGTCCAGATCGCCGTCGGGCGAGGCAACTTAGCTGACACTTTGACCGGGCTGTCGAATGTGTACCAACACCGAGCCATCTGCGCGCAGTCGCTGTTGCGCTCGCTGCTGCTCCCATTGATGATCGTCGTCGTGGGCGGCATGATTGGCGCTGCCATCCTTTGCCTGTTTCTGCCGCTTGTGTGCCTGATTAACTCAATCTCGGTCATAGGCATCTGAGGTCGCCCATGGGCGCGCTTCTAATCTATTTGATTTTTGTCTTCGGACTCGCCGCCCTAGCCGGTGTCGGGGCGCTATACCGACGCCGAGAGGACACCGCACGGGTCGTCGTCGCGAACGCTGCCGCCATCTTGGATCATAACCTCCCGCTGGGCACCGGACTGGCAGTAGCCGCCGAGTCGGAAAGGGCACCCGTACGGCGGGCCCTGCGTGGAATGGCCCACTGGATCACTCGCGGCTCGTCATTCGCACAGGCCGCCGAGAAGGGATATCCCAGTTGCCCAGGCTATGTTCTCAGCGTCATCCAGGCCGGCGAGCAAATGGGCCAGCTTCCTGCCGTCTTGCGCGAGCTCCACGCCCATCTGGCCATGCAGGGCCTGCGGCGCCACCGCATCGGGCGCGCATCCTGGGCGTATGCTCTGACGCTCCTTTGCATCCTGGGCCTGGTGGCATCGGCTGCCATGATATTTGTGGCCCCCAGGTACCGCGAGATATGCAAGGACTACGGCATCGAGCTGCCTGCCCACACCGCCCGCATGATAAGCGTTACGCAAAGCGTAGTGGGCCTGTGGGCAGTCTTGCTGGTACTCGTGTTCGTCGCCGTGCCGGTCGGCCTGTACGTGGCATTTCGTCCGCGACGACCGCAGCAACGGCTCTGCTGGTCGTGGCTCGGCGACCATCTCAAGTGGTCTCTGCCCGGGTTCCGCCGCCGCGAGTTCTACGCAGGACTGGCTGCTATGCTACGCATCATCCATCTTGCTCTGCGAAGTGGAATGCCCCTCGAGTCTGCCGCGAGGCTGGCATCGCAGGTCGATTCCAATCACTGTCTCAGGCTCCGCATGGGGCGGTTCGCCCAGATGTTGGAGGTGGGCTCGCCGCCCGTTCAAGCTGCGCGCCAGGCTGGGCTCGGCGACGTATTCCTGCGCACGATCACAGCGATGCAACGCGGCGAGCAGTTGGATCCGGCTATGCGGTACGCGCGCGACTATTGCGACGCGGTCTCTTACCGGTGGTGGAGTGCGATCAGCGGAATCTGCTGGCCGATCGTGACGGTTCTGGTCGGGACCCTCATCGGGGCCTTTGTAGTCTCGTTGTTCTTGCCGCTGGTGGCTCTGATCAACGCGACCATGGCGTACTGATGCGAAGCAGCCGCACACAACCTGTTGCCCAGCCGGCGGGCTTCATCGTGGCAGAGGTACTGGTCAGCCTAGGTCTCCTGGCGCTGCTCATGG
>CAYGAN010000231.1:0-5703 GCA_964347585.1 uncultured Planctomycetales bacterium
GCCACAGGTGTCAAGGTCGGCGAGGTCACCGAGGATTCAGCCATCGTCTGGCTGCGTGTCACGGCCAACGCCGGTCGAAACGCCGACGGCATTGTGCGTCGGGGTCGGCCGGCGAAGGTCCTGCCGGCGGACGTCAGCGTGGTCGCCTTGGAGGGAGCCTGCCCGGGCGCGCCCGGCCAAGTGCGGCTTCGGTACGGCGTTCGCGAAGACCTTTCCGGCGCGAGGGCCACGCAGTGGGTCGAGGTCTCCCCTGCCACGGACTTCAGCCATCAGTTTCACCTGAAGGGCCTGAAGCCCGCGACCGTGTACTACTTCGCCGCCGAAACCGCCGGGCCCGATGGGCGGGTCAAACATGGCCCGCTTCGTGGCCGCTTCCAGACCGCCCCCCGCCCCGATGAGTACGCCGATGTCGTGTTCACCGTCGTCACCGGCCAAGCGTACAAGGACGTGGATCATCGCGACGGGTTCAACATCTACGAGGCAATGGCCAAGCTCGATCCGAAGTTCATCGTCCTCACGGGCGACACCGTCTATTACGACACCGAAGACCCGCGCGCCACCACCGTCGCTGTTGCCCGGTATCACTGGCACCGCATCTACAGCTTGCCCCGACACGTGGCCTTTCACCTGCGCGTGCCCGGGTATTGGATAAAGGACGACCACGACACTCTCGCCGACGATTGCTGGCCCGGCCAGGATGTTCCGGCAATGCTGCCGATGACCTTCGAGCAGGGCCAGCGCATCTTCCGCGAGCAAGTCCCCGTCGGCGAGAAGACCTACAGGACTTGCCGCTGGGGCAGGGGCCTGCAAATCTGGCTCGTGGAAGGTCGGGACTTCCGCTCCTCGAATCGCACGAAGGACGGCCCGGAAAAGACCATTTGGGGGGCCGAACAGAAGCGCTGGCTCAAGCAGAGCATCCTGGCCAGCAACGCCGATTGGAGGGTGCTCATCAGCCCCACACCCATCGTCGGGCCGGACAGGCCGGCAAAGGCCGACAACCATTCCAACGCTGCCTTCGCCCACGAGGGCAACGAGTTTCGCCGCTGGGTGCAACAGAACCTGCCGGACAACTTCTTCGTTGTCTGCGGCGACCGGCACTGGCAGTATCATTCGGTACACCCCAAGACCGGCGTGCGCGAGTTCTCCTGCGGTCCGGCCAGTGACCAGCACGCAGCCGGCACGCCTGGTGAGAACCCCGACTACCACCGGTTTCACCGCGTCAAAGGCGGCTTCCTGTCCGTCTCTGTCCGCCCAGCCGCGAGCGCCAGCGAGATCGCGTTTCGCTTCCATGACGTGCACGGCAAAGTCGTCTATGAGCACAAGCGCGGGCCACGGTCGCGCGCCAAGGATTGACGAACTCGGTGATGCTGCCGAGCGTCCGTCCGGCCCGCCGACCAGAGGATGTCAGCCATGGTGCCGTTCTTCCTAATGGTTGTTCCCGTCGGAGTCATGACCAAGGCCGCGGATAACATCGACCTGTACGTAGCCGGGAGCGGCGACGATCGGTGGTCGGGCAGAACAGCCGCTCCCAACGACCGCGGGACCGACGGCCCGTTCGCCAGCCTTGAGCGGGCGCGCGACGAAATCCGCAGGCTAAAGCAATCGGGTCCGCTGCCTGCCGGACCCGTCACGGTCCACGTCCGCGGGGGCGTCTACCTGCGCGACAAGACGTTCAAGCTGACGGCTCCCGACAGCGGCACGAACCGCGTGCCAATCACGTACAGGGCGTACAAGGACGAGAACGTACGTCTGGTCGGCGGCAAGCCGATCACCGGCTTCAAACCGGTCACCGACCGGGCCGTCCTTGATCGGATCGACCCTGCGTGTCGAGACAGGATCCTCCAGGTCGATCTTAAGGCGCAAGGGATCACCAAGTTCGGCCAGCTCGCCCCTCGCGGCATGGGTCGGCCGATGCACCCGGCTGGGCTCGAGCTCTTCTTCGACGACAAGCCCATGACCCTGGCGCGCTGGCCCAACCGACGGTGGGCCAAGATTGCCGCCGTGCCCGCAGGAAAGGACGGCGGGAAGTTTACGTACGAAGGTGACCGACCGAAGCGATGGGCCAAGGCCGACGACGTCTGGGTGCACGGTTTCTGGACCTGGGACTGGGCCGACTCCTACGAACAGGTTGAATCGACAAACACCAAGACCAAGGAAATCGCCACCGTGGCGCCGCACGGTGTCTATGGCTATTCGCCCGGAAAACGATTCTATGCCCTGAATCTGCTGGAGGAGCTCGACGAGCCCGGCGAATGGTACCTCGACCGCAAGACCGGTCTGCTGTACTTCTGGCCGCCGGCGCCGATAGGCGAGTCCAAGGCTTTCGTCTCGGTTCTGAACACCATGATCTCAATGCGCGACGTGTCCTGCGTTACCGTCCAAGGCCTGACGGTCGAGATGACGCGGGCCACCGCCGTCGAGGTCCTCGGCGGCTCGCACAATCGGATCACCGGCTGCACCGTGCGCAACGTCGGCACCCTCGGCGTCCGAATCACCGGCGGAACCGAAAGCAGCGTCGTCGGATGCGAGATCTACAACACGGGTGACGGGGGCATCGCGCTCGCGGGCGGGGACCGCAAGAGCCTGACCCCCGGCCGGAATTGCGCCCTCAACAACCACGTGCACCACTACAGCAGGTGGGCGATGACGTACAGACCCGCCGTGGGAATCAGCGGCGTCGGCAACCGCATCGCCCACAACCTGATCCACGACGCCCCGCACAACGCCATCCAACTGGCCGGCAACGAACACGTCATCGAATTCAACGAGATCCATCACGTGTGCATGCAGACCGACGACGTGGGCGCCTTCTACATGGGCCGCGACTGGACGGCGCGGGGGACGGTGATCCGCCACAACTACTTCCACCACCTCGGCCCCGGCCGCGGCCGCGTGGGCACGATGGCGATCTATCTTGATGACTGGACCAGCGGGACCCTCGTTTACGGCAACATCTGCTACAAGGCCGGCCGGGCCGTGCTCATCGGCGGCGGGCGTGACAATGTCATCGACAACAACGTATTCGTGGACTGCACGCCGGCCGTTCACGTCGATTCCCGAGGCCTGGGCTGGGCCAAGTACTATTTCGACGGGACCAACACGACCTTGATCGACCGGCTCAACGCCGTCAACTACAAGCAGCCGCCCTACAGCACCCGCTACCCGGAGCTGCTGACGCTTTATGACGACGAGCCGGCCGTGGCCAAAGGCAACGTCATCGTTCACAACATCTCGGTCGGCGGGCGGTGGCTGGATCTGCGCGACGGACTCGACGACAAGGTCGTGCAGATCGGGGACAACCTTGTCGATGCCGACCCGCGCTTCGTCGATCGTAATAATGAGAACTTCCAGCTCAAAGACGATTCGCCGGCCTACAAGCTCGGGTTCAAACGGATTCCCATCGACGAGATCGGCCTGCGTAGGAACGAGCCGCGCGCCACGCGCCCCCGTGCCGGCGGTTGACGACCGCTTTGATCGGTTCTTGCCGCAATAGTCCCGCGCCTAACTTCGCGCGCTCGCCAGCGAGAAGAGCGTGATGCCCCCGCGCGCTGGCCGGGGCGCACCGCACAGCCGCTCCAGTGCAGCAAAGATCTGCTTATGCTCGAGCGCATCCCATGGCCGGACCGTGGCGTACAGCGGCGAAAAGATTTCAATCGCTGACGCCGATCCAAGAATGCCCAGGATTCGCGCAATGCTCAGCTCCAGCCAGGCCGTCAGATCGCTGTAGGTATGGCCTTCGTCGAGCCGGACCGGAGGGCGCGAGATCGGCACCCATTGGCCTTGGTCCTTCTTAAAGCGTGCGATGCCCCAGGGCTTGGGCTGCTCGGCCTTGTGCGGTTCGAGCAGTTCGATCCGATCGTCCCAGAGGATGTACGCCACGCACTCGGGCGGCACGTTCGTGTGGAATCGCACGACGGTCGGACTGTATTCCGCCTTGTTCTGCCATTCCGTCTCGCTGACCAGCAGTACGACCATAGCTGAGCCGGCCTGGTATGCGCGTGAGCGTCCGCGGGTGAACCCGTGGGCGACCGTCGGTTCCAGAGCGGCCCACACGCCCTTCTTGTGAAACAGGCCGAATTGGCGAATCTTCTCGGCCCGCACTGCCGACGTGCCGTGCCAGAGGACGAGCCCATCTTCGCCAAGTTGTTCGTATCGCGCGCTCGGCGGGCAACCATGCATGGCGGCCCACAGGTTCAGATCGGCTGAGCCGGCAAGCTGCCGCCGGAGTGAATATGCGTACGCGGCCAGTGTGGCGTTCCACGCGCTGCGCGCGCGAGGAAGATACTCCAGGTCCTTAAAGCCCGTACGGACCAGCTTGCGATCCTTGCGCCAGTCCGTCGTATCCTGAGGCGCTTCAGGATTGGCAACCTTGGCTCTCATGGCTCGACAAATGCCCGGATGGATTCGAACTTCCCAGTAAACGTGCGCTCAGTCAGATTCCCTGATCCTCTCGCCGTAAGAGTATCCGAAGCCCCTCAACGCTTCCAGCATCGCATGCAGAGCTTCTGCCCGGTGCCGGCTGCACCGGGTGCTAGCGCCGGCGGTTTCCTAGACCGTTCCTGCCCGCTACAATCCAAGCAGAGGTCGGGCCTACTCGTGCGGGGTTCTGCTCGCTTTGGACCGGCTCGTCGGGAGCTCACGTCGCCTGCAAGTGGACGGAAAGGAGCATAACGTGGCTCAATATGTATGCGCGTTGCCGCAAGGGACCATCTGGCGCCTCGCTGTCGCGTCTGCGGTGACCGCAGCCATCGTCTGGCCGGCGTCCTCGGCCCGCGCCGGCGAGCGTTGGATGCTGGTCTTTTACCGCCAGATCGGGAACAATGAAAACGCCAACAACCGAACCATTGAGAATCATCTCTTTCGGGAGGATGGCACTAAAGGCGCGGGCGTCGGAGCTACCAACCGGGCCAATTCCGACTTCGCCATCTTCGGCACGACCGACGCCAACGGCTGGAACCGGGTCAACCCTCTCGATCCGAACAACTGCAGCTACGACATCCAGATCTACGATCCTCCGAGGCCGACGGATGAGACCCCCGACTTCTATTTCCAGGACCCAACGCAAGGCAAGTTCTACTCCTACGTGACGCAGTGGATGTATGTCTCAGACGATTCGGTCGTCACGGCTCATCCGACGACTCCCGTCTATCACTACGACCTGGTGGACGGCATCAACCAGGTCAGCGGGCTGGACCCGGACACGTGCGAGGCTGCGACGTTCACCGAGCCGCCCGGGGTTTACAGCGATGAGAAGGACCTGACAAACTGGAACGCCTACCAAGCTCAGACCTTTGTCGTGCCCGCGGGCATCAACCGGATCGTCAGCGTGCAGGCGTTCGTGACTCGGCAGTACGGCGTGCACCTCCAATACATAGCTAGCATCCGCCAAGGGGGTCCCACCGGCCCCCAGATCGGTCCGGCGGTCACGTCGCGCGATCTCGTGTCTGGCGAGTTCAAAGAGGTCCTGGTGAGCTGGGCTCTCGACGACGTACCGGTGATACCGGGGCAGACCTACGCATTGCGACTGGAAGCCGCCGACGGCGGGGGGTTTAACGTCTGGGGCACGAACCCGAGCAACGAGCCGGGCCTGGATAACTACCCGGCTGGCCAACTATACAACGGCTCGGCGCCCCAGGGCTACCGCGACATGTTCGCTGTCGTCGTCGGGGTCGAGTACGACGAGAGCGTGCCCACCATCGAGCG
>CAYGAN010000231.1:5713-6760 GCA_964347585.1 uncultured Planctomycetales bacterium
GCGACGGCCTCGGACGACCGCAGTGAGCTAGCCGTCTTCCTGGTCAACCGCTACCTGGGCGAGGTGCAACTCGAGCGCAGTCCTGCCTCGTTTACCCGCACCGTGACCGAGGGCGAAAACTTGCCGAATGATACCTTCTTTGTCAGGAATTCCGGCACGGGCACGCTCGAGTACGCCGTCAGCGACGACCGTCCGTGGATGTGGTCGGTGCCTAACAGCGGCACGTCCACGGGCGAGTGGGATACGATCACCTTGGTGTACGACACGACTTCGCTCGCGCCCGGTCAGTACACGGGCACCATCACCATCGCCGACCCCGACGCAACGAATAGTCCGCAGTACATTCAGATGAACCTGACGGTGGAGGCCCCGCTGCTCGTGCGCCCTCAACCCGGCACGCTAGTTTTCCAGGACGGGCGGAAGTACCCCGACGAAACCCTCTACGCCGGTACGAAAGACGCCCACATCCTTCAGACGCATTCACTCTACAACGCCGGCGGAAATGATGTCCTCGAAGCAGCTCGGTTCGACGGCGGCAATTCCACGAACGATCGCAGTGTCGTGATCAAGTTCACCGACCTGGATACGAGCCTGGAAGCCGGAAGGTACCTTGACCAGGCCGTCCTAACGCTGAACTACTTCGCCTCCCGCAACGATCCCGGCGGCGTTGCGAAGACGCTCTACGTTCACAAGCTCCTGCACGATTGGGGCGAAGGTACCAAGACGGGCATCGACGGCGAATGGGCGGGCGCCGGGGAGGTCTGCTGGACCAAGCCGTATGGCGCCACCGGCGGGGACAATCCGAACTGGAACGGCACGTTGGACGCCCAGTATGCCGATCCGGTTGTGCTGGACAGTGCTGCGTTGGCCTCCGGTGCCTATGGTCCGGTCAGCTTTGACGTGACCGAGGCGGTGCGGGGTCACCTGGCCAGTCCAAGCCAGAACTTCGGCTTCGTGATCCGCGAGGAAGCAGGCAGCGAAAGCACCCAGAACGGTACCCGCCAGTTCCACTCGCGGGAATACACGCAGATAGGCAGCCGTCCGTCA
>CAYGAN010000232.1:0-1003 GCA_964347585.1 uncultured Planctomycetales bacterium
GTAGATCTTCTCGTACACCGACAGCGTCCCACTGCAGTCCGCCACGTCCGCGTTCCAGTTCAAACGCGTTGACCGGACGTAGCCGTCCCCGTCCTGATCCACCGCGTTCGACCACCAAGCGTTCTGGATATCAGCCGTGTCGGGGGCGTCCTGCTCCACCGTCTCCATCTTGTAATCGTTCAGATCGGCGTCGTTCGACGGATCGCGACAGTAGTCCGCAGAGGGGGGTGTCGTGAAACGGTAGATGCAGATCTTCCAGTCATATTCGTTGTGGCTCAGGCCGCTGATGGGCAAAGACTGGGAGTCGCCGCTCCAGCAACCCGTGATCATATAGTCCCCGGTCGTGGTCAGGAGACTCCATGTGCTACTCGTCTTGAGTTTCCAGTAGATCTCCTCGCACACCGACAGCGTGCCATCACAGTCCGCTACGTCCGGGTCCCAGTTCAAATACGCGAACCGGACGTAGCCGTCCCCGTCCTGATCCTCCTCCTCCGTCCACCAAGCGTCCGCGATAGTCGCAGTATCCGCGGCGTCCTGCTCCGCGGTCTCCATCTTGTAATCGTCCGGATCGGCGTCGTTGGACGGATCCTGGAGGACTTGGGGAGCCGAATCGGGCGCATCAGGCAAAGCGGCGCCATCCTCGTACGTGAACTCGTCGCTGAGAGCGATCTGCACCGCCACGAAGGGATCGGCCTCGACGGCGGATTCACGCGGCGTCTCGTCTGCCGGCAGAACTTCCAGCCCGGCGTCCTTCACGAAGCCCGGCACCTCGTCGGGCGGGAGCTGTCCACCGCCCGCAACCGTCGGCGGCGCACCTGCACTCTCCACGGCCTCCCCATGGCCGGGGCACTTCGTGTCTTTGTCAGAACTGGGGCTCTCGTCCGCTGGAAGCTGCCCACCGCCCGTAACCGTCGGCGGTACGCCTGCACTATCGGATGTGTCCCCATCGGCCGGACTTGACGTGGCGATCAGCACCGCCGCCCCCGCGACCGCGAGCGCCGCG
>CAYGAN010000232.1:1019-4616 GCA_964347585.1 uncultured Planctomycetales bacterium
ACGGCAGAAAGCCAGATTGTCAGACTCCACTTCGTATTCATGACACGTCCCTTTCGATCTTGCCGCCGACCCGTCCTGTCCGACTCGCGCATTGTTTGCCGGCCTGCGAACATGATTCATGCCTCCTTATGTCCGTTGACTCCCTGTCTGCGATACAATGAACGAGCCCTTGGCTCGGGCGCGCAGACCTGCCGCCCGGGCGAGGCTTGGCCGGTGAGTGGTGGTTTGGTCGCTACGGCTCACCGGCCGCTTGTCGTTAAAGCTGTCAGCTACGCGCTGTCAGCCCGTGATTCGTCAATCGTTTCCCACTCCCTGTTGAGCCGATTCGTTTTCCTCGATGCCCAGAAGCTTCGTGGCTTCCATCTCCAGCCTGTAGATCTCGCCGTTGACAACCAGCGGATGCACAGGGACCTTCATCGCCCTTTCGTACCAGTCGCGTGCCTGGGCCTTGTTACCCAGTTGCCAGTGGGCGATCGCCAAATAGAACATGCTCGAGACATCGTCGCCGCCCGAGCGCACCAGTTTCGCCAGCCCATCCGCGACGGCTTGCCACTCTCCGAGCCGGTAACGTGCCTTGCCGAGCGCTTGCCGGGACTCGACGCTGCCAGGTGCCAATTCAACGGCTCTCTTTGCCACTTCGGCGGCCCGGGCAGCGTCATGAAACTCGGGATCCGGACAGGCGACCAGGAGCCAGGCCAGCTTCCAGTAGTCAGCCGCCTGATCCGGGGCGGCCGCGGACGACTTCTCCAGAGAGGCCACCTCGCCACGAAAGACCTGGCGGGCTTCCTCGTGAAGACCCATCTCGTACAGCACGATGCCGAAGTTCAAGCAGGCGCGATGCTGGCGGTGGCGCACGGCCACGCTCGTCGTCAGCGCCGCGGTCCGGCGGAATCGGCCCCGGTAATCATCCGCTTGGCCGGCCCTCAGTATCGCGACGCCTAGATTAGAGTAAGCGCTTAACCACGCGCACAGGCGCGGAGCGTGTTGAGGCGCGTCCGGGTGTTCCGCCGCCTCTGCCGCATACCGGGTGAGGGTTTCACGGAGGAACGCCTCCGCCTCATCGAGTCGGCCGGTGTCGTTCAGCACTGCGATGAGGCTGTCGAGGGCCCCCGCCAGTCTCCATAAGTAACCCTGATCCGAGTTTGGGAAATCAGTCACCAGCCCGTCGAACAGATCGATCGCCCGACGGTAAGCCTCCTCTGCCTCCCCGTACCGGTCGGCGACCCGCGACAGGTTACCCATATCGTGTTCAGACACGCCCACCTGATACCGATACCCTTCGACATCCGGAAACTCGGCCATCAAGTCTGTCCAGATCGCAACGCGTTGCCGGAAGGCGGCGGCTGCCTCGTCAGGGCGCTTGGCGTCCGCTAGCATATGCCCGAACTGCGCGTACATGTTGGCCAAGCGATCGCGGCGCCTACGTTCATCCGGGAAACCGGCCACCAGCTTTTCCTGGGAGTAGATGGCCTGGCGGTAGGCCTCCACTGCTTTCCGCAAGTGGTCGGCGTTTTTCAGGTTCGGGTGCGTCGCCGCCGTCAGGGCCGAGTCCGCGTGGATCCGGGACAGAGCCAGGTGGTACTCGGGTGTGTCCGGGAATTGGGCAGCCAACTTCTCGAAGACATTCAGCGTCTCGCGATGTGCCTCCTCCGCCGCATCCGGGTCCCCGGCGTTCCTCAGGGAAGTGCCCACGTGTTGAGTGGCCCAGATCAGATCCTTGCGGTACTGGGGCACACTGGGGAAGTTGGCTACCAGCGCCTGACGAAGCGCCAGACTTCGCCGGAGCGTTTCCAACCCCCGCTGCTTCGAACCTTCGGCCAGCAGAAGAATGGCCAACTGCTCGCAGCAGTTACCCAACAGACGCTGGTATTCCGCCACATTCGGGAACTGCTCGACGAGCTCCTCGAGCACTCCTATCGCCTGCTCGATTTCCTGCACCGCCTCTTCGGCACGGCCGGTTGCCATCAGCAACTTACTCAGATACTGCTTGGCGTGTGCGAGGTCGGACTGGAAATCCGGCGGCGCGTCGGGAACTCCAATTATCAGCTCTTGTCGAAGGGCCACAGCTTGACGGAGGTTCAACTCCGCCTCTTCCAGTTGCCCCAGGGGCATCAGCCGAGAGCCTAACCAGGTGACCGCATGGGCCAGCTCGTTGCGGTACTCGGGCACATCGGGAAAGTCGGCCACCACCTTCTTACGAATCGTCACACCCTGGCGGAGCTCCGGGATGGCCTCCTCGTAGCGGCCAAGGTCACTCAGAACCAGCCCCAGGTCGGTGTGCGTATGAGCCAGGCCGCGCCGATACTCGGGCTCGGCCGGAAACTCGGCCACGAGCTGTGCCCGCAGTTCGAAAGACCGGCGATAGAGTTCCAGCGCAGCCGGCTTATCTTGAATCTCGTTCTTCATCAGGACGCCCAGCCAGAAAAGGGCATGGGCCAGATCCGCCCGGTATTCAGGCACGGACGGAAACTCGGCGGAAAGCTCATCGAGCGCCGTAATCGCTTGCCGGTAGGCCTCCTCGGCCCGCGTCGATCGGCCGAGTAACCCTGCGATCTCTGCCACTCGTATGTAAGCACGCCCCGTTTCGTGCCGAACTGCCGGGTCGTCGCTCCGTTCCTCCAGGAAGCCCTGGTAGAACTCCAGTGCATCCTCCAGCAGCGCGCGCCGCACCTGCTCCATGTGCGGCACGTTGGCCAGCTTCTCCGCCGCCTCGGTCAGCATCCGGTCCACCGCATCGCGGGCGTGCTGGAAGTTCTCCTCGGCCCTCTTGCGCTGCCGGTCGGCGATTTGAAAACTGGCTTGAGCCTGGGCGAGCGCTTCCTCCGTCCGGCCCTGCTCCCGCCAGACGAGCACGGTGCTGACGGTCAACCCCGCAACGGCCATGACCAGCAGCGCCACCGCCGCGACGACGACCGACCGGTGCCGACGGCACCATTTCGTCGCCCGGTCCAAGAGCGTCGGCGGCTTGGCCTGGATCGGCTTGTTCTCCAGGAAACGCCCCAGGTCTTCGGCCAGTTCCTCGGCGCTGGCGTATCGGTCGCCCGGTTCCTTGGCCGTAGCCTTCAGGACAATCGTTTCCAGGTCGGTGGGGATCGCGTCGTTCAACCGCCGGGGCGGGCGCGGTTCCTCGAATGCGATCTGCCGCAACAGCTCCTGGCGATCCTGACCCGTAAACGCCGGCTCCAAGGTCAGAAGCTCGTAAAGCGTCACGCCCAGCGAGTAGATGTCCGTTCGATGATCGATGACTACCCGTTTGGCCAACGCCTGCTCCGGGCTCATGTAACGCACCGTGCCCAACAGATCGCCGGGCATCGTCAGCGTCTGGGCGGTGTCCGTCTGACAGTAGGCCAGGCCGAAGTCGGTGATCCACAAATGACCTTGCGTATCCAGCAGCAGGTTCGACGGCTTGATGTCCCGATGCACGATCCCCTGCTGATGGGCGTGCTCCAGGGCCTCGGCCGCCTGCACACCCAGGTTCGCCACGGATCCCAGGTACGCCGGGCTCTTCGTCGATTGTCCCGTCGGGGTCACGCCCAGCGAACCGGTGGCCGAATCCGCCCCAAGAGCGGCCGCCGCGGATGAACCGGCGAAGGTCCG
>CAYGAN010000232.1:4626-6657 GCA_964347585.1 uncultured Planctomycetales bacterium
CACTATCCGTTCTCTTGCAGGAGAGCAATCTGCCGGCAAAGGTCCGCAGTTTGGCCGGCAGGTACTGTCCGGAAGCTAAACCGCTGACCGTCTCTGAAACGGCGCCGGCACCTTCGGTTTGATCGAGCGGGTCCAGGCCCGACAGTTGCCGCAGTTCACGGATCACCATCGAAAGGGGATGCCCTTCGATGTACTGCATCGCGTAGTAGTGCACGCCTCGTTCGCAGCCTACCGAGAAGACGGGCACGATGTGGGTGTGGTGGAGTCGGGCCGCGGCCTGGGCTTCGTCTGTGAAACGCCGAAGCTGACGGTTATCGAGGACCGCTGCGAACGGCAGCACCTTCAGCGCCACCTTCCGGCCCAGCGAGACCTGCTCCGCCTCGTAGACCACGCCCATGCCGCCCCGCCCCACCTCGCGAAGGATCCGGTAGTCGCCGAGGACACCCTGTTGCAGGCGGGAATCCCGCCCCACCGGCTCGACCGGGGCCGTTCGCGTCACGGCCGAGTCCTTCAGCTCGGCCAGCACCTCAATCGCCGGAAGCAGCTTCTGGAGCTGCTCCACCTGCTCGGGGTGATCGCGCTCGTACGCCGTCAGATCGACCGGTTCCCCGGCTTGGATCTTCTTCGTGATCTCCTCGACCAGCTCGGCAAGAACCGGATCCGCTTCCGTCGACTGGCCCAGCGTTCCACGTGCACCCTTCATGGCTTCTGCTCCGGAAGTTCGTCGTTCAACAGACCGCGCAGCCGCTGCAGGGCCCGTAGCTGCCGCGTCTTGACCGCACCTTCTGTCATCCCCATCACGGACGCGATCTCGCTCGTCGACAACTGCTCCAGATGCCGTAGCACCAGTATCTCTCGATCACGTGGGGGCAATGCGTTCAGTGTCGTCTGCATTCGGTCACGCAACTCTTCTCGGGCGAAGTGGGCGCTTGGGCTGGTGCCACTGGCGAGCAGCCGGTCGGCCAAGGCCATCGTCGATCTGTCAGGCAGCATGTGCTGCCAGCTGTGACGGCCGACGGCACGCTTCTGCGCTTGAACATGCCGGCGATGTATGTCTACCAGTCGTTCCCAGGCAATCTGTCGAAGCCAGGGATAGAACGGCAACGGCTGGTCGTGCAGATACTCGGGCAACTTGCGAGACGCCTCCACAAGGGTCTCCTGCACGATGTCCGACGCATCGAGGCGGGTGGCCAGGCGAGGGTCCATGCGAACAGCAACCATCCGCCGCAGTCGGTCCCGATACCTGGCGAGGAGTTCCTCGGTGGCCGCCTTTTCACCATCGCCGGCGCGTCGAATCAGGTCCTCGGTTTCACAGTCGTCTGCAGCCATCACCGGTTCCTGTTTCCTGTTCCTTACCCCCGCAAAACGGCGGAAAAGGTTACATGAAAAACCCGGCCTTTTGATGAGCTCTAAGTCCTTGCGCCCTAATGTGTCACAAAAAAAGTTTTTTCTGCATACCCACTGTGGTGACATGAGCCACCCACATCGATGAGGGGCGCCGTGGCTTTCGGCCACGTACGGCATGTTTGAGAGTCGCGCCTGTCGGGCCGCCGGCTACGAAGAGGAACTACTGCGATTGTGATTTGGAGAGCCGAATGTGAATGTAATGAGCAGACGCCGCCTGCAAGGGCACCGCCATCTTCGGCGCAGACTCGCCCGCGCCGTCGTTGTCGCACCTTCCGCAACACACCAGGTAACCTTACCCCGATCTCGGAGGTCTCGGTCACCCATCCGTGGGACTGGGCTGCGATCTTGCCGAGCCACAGCGCGCCCCAGTTCGGATTCCTTTAGGAGCCAGCGCATTGAAACGTGGATTCCGTAGTGGGGAGTCTAATCCGCCCAAGCCCTTAGTGTCAAGAAGAAAAGGAATCGCACGGCAGGATCAATCCTATTCTCAGTTGCAGATCTGAGCGACTCCACGAGATCATGCAACCTTTTCCAAGCAGCGCTTCAGGTGTGTCTGCAAGGCAGACCGCAAACGCATGAGATACTTATGTCCGCACACGCGCCGTCACCGCGCCTCGATGTTCA
>CAYGAN010000233.1:0-916 GCA_964347585.1 uncultured Planctomycetales bacterium
CCTTGTCCTTATCGCGCTTGCTCATCTTCGAGCCGTCCATGTTGAAGATCAGCGGCAGATGGGCATAGCGCGGTGTCGGCAGATCCAGGGCCTCCTGTAGAGCGATGTGCCGCGGCGTCTGGGCGAGCCACTCCTGACCACGGAGAACGTCGCTCACGCCCATGACCGCGTCATCCACCACGCTGGCCAGGTGAAACGTCGGAAAGCCGTCCGCTTTGCGAATAACGAAGTCATCCAGCTCCTCAGCCGGAATCGTCACGTCGCCCATGACCTGATCCTGGACGGTGATCGCGCGATCGGGCATCTTGAACCGAAGCGTCACCGGTCGGCTCTGGGCGCGCGCTTTCTGCACGTCTTGCTCAGTGGCCAGCACGTCGGGTCGGGGATACCTGAACGTCCGCTTGTCCTCGACAGCGGCGCGGCGCATGACCTCGAGTTCTTCAGGGGTCTCGAAGCAATAGTACGCGCGCCCAGCCTCCAGCAGGCGCATGAAGTACTGCTCGTAGAGATCGAGTCGCTGGCTCTGGAGATAGGGTTCGTGCGGCCCGCCCACCAGGGGCCCTTCGTCCCAGTCGATGCCGAGCCAGCGAAGGTCCTCGATGATCTTGTCAACGGCCTCGGCCTGGTGGCGGGCCCGGTCGGTATCGTCGATGCGGAGGATGAAGGTGCCGCCGCTTCGTCGCGCCAGAAGCCAGTTGAACAGTGCTGTTCGGGCCCCGCCGACATGCAGGTGCCCCGTGGGCGAGGGGGCGAATCTGACACGAAGCTTTGCTTCGGTCACGAGACAACAATCCTCCAGCGTTTAGGTGTTCGGCTCCACTTGCCAGGTCGAGGCCCTAACCGATCAATTCTCCGGGAACTTCTGGTCCGGCCGCACCGGCTGGCTCGGGGGGCGGACGGGCGGGCGCAGTTTTCT
>CAYGAN010000233.1:926-1940 GCA_964347585.1 uncultured Planctomycetales bacterium
CAGGCCGGGATGCACCCGGGGGGAGCGGGCCCGGCGCTATCTCACTCCCAGCGCAGGGCGATCGCCGGGTCCACGCGCGTGGCGCGCCGCGCGGGAAGGTAGCAGGCAAGAACCGAGATCGACGCCAGACCGAAGACCACGACCGCGAGGGTGACCTCGGGGCGCCAGAAAGCCACACCCAAGCCGATCACGATAGCCACCACGTGCCGGAACGAGCGACGCCCGCGGAGGTACGCGTTCACCAGATGGACGTATCGGAACGAGCTGGCCATGAGCAGGGCCAGCAGCAACGCGGCAACAGGCGTGGCCTTGACCAGCAATTGGGAGGCCAGCGTGCCGTGGATGACTTCGCGACGGAAAACCCACTCATGGAGAATAATCAGAGAGGCCAACGCCCCGCCCGCTCCCGGGCTGGGCAGGCCCTTGAAGCTCATGTGGGATTGCTCTCCCGGCGCGTTCTCCACGTTGAACCGGGCCAGACGCAGCGCCGCACAGGCAACGTACAGTCCAGCCATCACCCACGCCGCCCGACCGAACAGGTCGCCGAACGGCGCGACAACCCACTCGCCGCGAAACTGCCGTGTCAGCAACGCCACCACCAACAACGCCGGCGCCACGCCGAAACTGACCACGTCCGCCAGCGAATCGAGCTGGCCGCCGAAGTCGCTGGGCCTGCGGGTCAATCGGGCAACGCGCCCGTCCAGCGCGTCGAAGACCATGGCCAGAAAGATCAGGTATCCGCCGATCGCCAGGAACGAGGGCAGCATCCGCTCCAACAGGCCCTTGCCGAGCGTCTGGACCGAGGCCGGATCGATCCCCTCGCCGGCGGCGAGCATTTCACGCATACAGAAGTAGATGGCCGCGAATCCGCAGAGCAGGTTGCCGAGAGTCAGCAACGTCGGGAAGGTCGGGATGCTCTTCAGTCGGCGGCGCTTGCGGTAACGGCGATCTTGACGAGGGAGTCTGCGAAGCACTTCCATGGCGATCAACCCGGCGAGGAGGAAGCCCAGCGCG
>CAYGAN010000233.1:1950-5839 GCA_964347585.1 uncultured Planctomycetales bacterium
TCAGTCACCCACGCGCATAACAACGGTCAGGCCGGCGCGGACTTTCTGGCCCGCCCGTACCAGGATGCGTACGTCTTGGCGCCGGGGCACGATCAACTCGGTGCGCGAGCCGAACTTGATCATGCCGAACCGTTGGCCGGCTTCGAGCTGCTGGCCCTGACGACACCGGCACACAATCCGCCTCGCGAGCACGCCCGCAATCTGCTTGACGACGATCGGCGAGGGCGCTGCGTTGCTCGGCTCGAAGACGACGGTGTTGGATTCGTTGGATTCACTCGAGCGAGCACTCATCGCGTTATGAAAACGGCCCTTCCTGTACACCGTCTGCCGAACCCGACCGGCGCAGGGGATGCGGTTCATGTGCACGTCGAGAATGCTCAGAAAGATCCCGATCTTCAGGGCCGGCGCGCCGATGAGTGCGTCATGATCGAGCGGACAGACCTGGGTAACGGTGCCGTCGGCAGGGGCGAGCAAGGCGTGTGGATCCTGGGGAGGAACGCGTTCGGGATCCCGAAAGAAGCACGCCCCCATCAGCCACAGCACCACAGGCACCGCCGCCACCGGCCACCACCACGCTGCCGCAGCTGCGGCCGCGGCGCCCAGGAGCACCGTCATGACAATCAACTCGCGCCGAGCTTCTCTTGCCAGAGGTATGCGCACCGCTTGGGCTCCCGAACAATCCATCGTTTACGCTAAGCCCCCGCGCCGAGCAAGTCAACCCGAGCCGGCCCGCGCCGACGGCGCTTGACGGCGAAGGTGCGGCGGCTATAGTTGCTGCTCCGACCTGGGCCGGTGCGGCCCGGCAGCACGCGCCCGAATGGCTTCAAGCAAACAGACTAGGCGGTCCGATAGGTTATCTGACCACCCGGAAAGAGGTTGGCAATGTCGCGGACGATCGTTCAGGTCAGCGGACGAGAGATTCTGGACTCCCGAGGTGATCCGACCGTTGAAGCGGTAGTGAGGCTAAAGGATGGCTCGGTCGGCCAAGCGGCGGTACCGTCGGGCGCCTCGACCGGCGAGCACGAAGCCGTCGAGCTGCGCGACGGCGACAAGTCGCGCTATCGAGGCAAGGGCGTGCTGAAGGCCGTCGGGTTCCTCCGCAACGAGATCGCCGCTGCGCTGATCGACATGGACGCCACCGACCAGGAGCGGATCGATCAGAAGATGATCGAGTTGGACGGCACGGCCAACAAGGGCAAGCTGGGCGCCAATGCGCTCCTGGGCGCCTCGATGGCAACGGCGAAGGCGGCCGCGCAGTCCTGCGGACTGCCGCTGTACCGCTACCTGGGCGGGCCGTCGGCCCACATCCTGCCCGTGCCCATGCTCAATATCCTTAACGGAGGCAGGCACGCCGACAACACCGTGGACTTCCAGGAGTTCATGATCCAACCTTGGGGCGCGCCGAACTTCCGTGAGGGGCTTCGATGGGCCGCCGAGTGCTTCCACACGCTCGAAAAGGTCCTGCAGCAGAAGGGGTACAACACGAACGTGGGCAACGAAGGCGGCTTCGCACCGAGTCTAAAGACAAACGAAGAGGCCCTGGAGGTTATCGTCGAGGCCGTCGAGAAGGCCGGTTATAAGCTCGGCGAGCAGCTCTTCATCGCGCTGGACCCGGCGGCCAGCGAGATGTACGACGCCGAAAGCGGCCAGTACCGATTCTTCAAGTCCGATCCGAAGCGGCGCGTGCCGCCCGACGAGCTAATTGATCTGTGGGTCTCCTGGTGCAAGAAATACCCGATTCGGTCGATCGAGGACGGTCTGGCCGAGGATGACTGGGACAACTGGGCCAAGCTGACGGCCGCCGTCGGTGATCAAGTCCAGATCGTCGGCGACGACCTCTTCGTTACCCAGACCGCCAGACTGCAACGAGGGATCGAGCAGAAGGCGGCGAACTCGATCCTGATCAAGGTCAACCAGGTGGGCACTCTGACGGAGACTTTCGCCGCGATCAATCTGGCGATGCGCAACGGCTGGACGGCCGTCGTCTCACACCGCAGCGGCGAGACGGAGGATACGACCATCGCGGACCTGGCCGTGGCCACCAACGCCGGGCAGATCAAAACCGGCAGCACGTCCAGGACCGACCGTATCGCCAAGTACAACCAGCTGCTTCGTATCGAAGAGCAACTCGGTGACGAGGCCGTTTACGGTGCGCGTTTCTGGAATAAGGGATAACCGCGTGGCACCCGACGCCGCGCCGAGAAGGTCCTAGCGGCGTCACGCGTCGGCAAGTCGATCAGACTGAAAGCCCCGGCCAGGGAGGGCCTGTGACCGCACCTGCTCCAAAACGTTCTACGAGCATAGCACCCGGCACCGGGTCGAGGCAGTACTCCCCCGCGGAGGTTATCGTTCGCCATAGCCGAAGCCAGGGGCCAACAGCACCTCCACCGGCGCCCCTGGGCCACATACTGATGTTCTGGACGCTCCTGCTGATGGGATTCGCGCTGCTCGTGCCGTCTGTGCTGTTGCCGGTCTGGCAACAGTACGAGGAATGGATCGAGGCTGAACGGTCCGCGGCCGCTACGGTCGCTGCACTGGACGCCCGCATCGCCGAGCAGGGCCGGATCATGGATGCCTTGCGGACGGATCCGGCGGTTGTCGCCCGGCTGGCCGTCCGGGAACTGGGTTACGAAAGGCCCGAACTCGAGATCGTCGATCTGGATCCGCCGGGGATGACCATTGAGTCGGTTCAGAGTCCGCCAAGCCGACACGCGCATTGGCCGGCCCCCCCCCACGCAGCCCCGGGCAGCCGGATCGACGATGCGTCAGCGCCGCCGCAGCCGGAACCGTTCGCCGGAGTGGTGACCCGGTTGCACCGGTGGTTGCCGGACTGGCCCTGGCGCCAATTGTTCTGCGAGTCGCCGACGCGATACGTGCTACTGGCGATGGGGATCGGTCTGATCGTCACAGCATTCGTGCTGTACAGCAACGCGACCAGCGGCGGTTCGGCTTCGCAGCCAGTCCTTCCTTCGCAGGGCCGCAGCAAGTGAACGTGCTGAAACGCAAGCCGCACGCCTGACGCCGCAGAGAGCGCCTCCACGTGCTCACCCGTGGCTGTTGTGGTTGCCTCGGCAATTGCCAGACACAGGCTACGCCTGACGGCTCCGGAACTGACCAACGCATCGCAGCCCCAGCAGGCCCAGCGGCAGTAGAAAAGCCACGCTGAAGCCAAGACCGCCGCAGGCCGGGGCGGGGAAAACCGAGAAAGGATCGGTGTCGGGCTCGGAGCTCGAATCAACAGGCGGCTCGGGGTCAGGGTCCGGTTCAGGATCGGGCAACGAGGCAGCAGCTTCCTCAACGCCCACCACCAAGTCGTACTTGTTGGTCGCGCCGGCGTAACCGTACACCTTGACGTAATAGATCCCACTAGGCGGGCTGCTGAGCACAACTTCTTCGTCGTTGGTGACGCTGATGGAACTTTCCAACTGCTGCACGCTGCCGTCGTAGATAGCCAGGTCGATGTCACCTTGGCTGTGAGTGAACGAGACCTTGATGCGCAGTTCCACTGCCGCTGCGTGTAGGGTGAGCTTGTAGAAATCCGAGTCGTAGGCGTACAGGCCGGCGTAGGTCTTGGCAGCGACGGGCCTTGCCTGGGCGACGGTATCATTCGGCTCGTACCGATCGTCGATGGTCACCAGGCACGCGGCGGCTGTCCTGTTGCCGTCGTTGTCCGTGACCCTTAGCGTGACCCTATGGGTCCCTGTCTGGGAGAAGGCGTGCTGAACTTGCACGCCCTGTGCGTCCGTCTGTCCGTCGCTGTCGAAATCCCACTCGTAGGAAACAATAGTCCCATCCGGGTCGGTCGAGCCGCTCCCGTCGAAAGCGACAGCTAGGTTCTGGGTTCCGTCTTGGTTGCCCCCGGCGTCAGGCAGCGGGAGCAGGCCGTTCT
>CAYGAN010000233.1:5849-6620 GCA_964347585.1 uncultured Planctomycetales bacterium
GCCGCCCGTGACCTGCTCCAGCACGGCATTCGCGTCGATCAGCCCCCAGCCGTAATAGAGGTCGTGCCCGGGCGTGTCCTCGTCCTGGCTGCCCACGCCATCGCGTGCGGTGACGTACAGCAGGCTCTTTAGCACGTTCGCGCTGAGCTGAGGATCGGCTGAGCGTGCCAGTGCCGCCGCGCCGGCGACGTGCGGAGTGGCCATCGACGTGCCGGACATCAGTACGTAATCACCGTCGAAGTACGTGGAAATGATGTCGACGCCCGGTGCAACCACGTCGAGCTCCGGTCCGTACGAACTAAAGTACGCCCGTTGATCAGAGGAGTCCGTCGCGCCGACGCCGACGACGCTCTCACAAGCACCCGGATAGGCCAGACCGGCCTCGCCGGAGTTTCCCCCCGCCGCTACGACGATCACGCCGGCATCAACGGCGTCGTTGCAAGCCGACTCGATCAAGAGCGAGGGCCAGTCACTGCCGAGGCTCAGCGAGATCACGTCCGCTCCGTTCTCGGCCGCGTAGCGGATACCAGCCGCCACGCTGCTCGACCAGCCCTGCCCCGACTCATCGAGGACCTTGACCGGCATGACGGTCACCGAAGCCACCCCCGCGATTCCCTTCGCGTTATCGCGGACGGCGGCGACGATGCCGGCGCAATGCGTGCCGTGGCCGTGATCGTCGGCCGGGCTGTTGTTTCCCGCCACGAAGTTCCACCCGCTGGTGTCATCGACGTACCCGTTTCCGTCGTCGTCGATGCCGTTGACGGCCTCACC
>CAYGAN010000234.1:0-6606 GCA_964347585.1 uncultured Planctomycetales bacterium
GCATCCGCCGGCGCTACTGGCCGGACCCTCCTGAGGATCTGACGCCGCTCTGCCCGACCTGCGGCTACTCGCTTCGCAACTTGCCGGAGCCACGTTGCCCTGAGTGCGGCACGCCGTTCAAGCCTGAGCAAGTCTTGCTGCGGCAAGCGAGCGCGCCAACGAGCGGAGCCACCTAGAAGCCAACCAGGACCGAGTGCGGCAAAGGGCATGAACCATCCTGCTCATTCGAAACACGCCCGCCACGGGACTCATTCTCGCCCCATCCACCACCCAGACCCTCCGATGTGACGTTCGCTGCCGCGCCCTGAATCGCCGCCGCCGCGCCAACGCTAGGCCGGGGAGCGCCACTGGGGACAACGTGCGCGCGTCAAAGCGAACCGGTGTAGCTGCACTGGAAGGTCGCAAAGTCAATCAGGTCGACGTCGTCGTCCGCATCCAGATCGCATCTGACGCAGGGAGTTGACGGTGCTCCTCCGCCGCCGGTGTGGCAAGCGGCGAATATGGCGAAGTCATCAGCATCCGCATCGCCGTCGCCATCGAAATCCCCGATCTGATCGGTCACCGCCACGACGTGCGCGAGCGGGTCTCCGACGACCACGTGCATCCAGCTCAGAGTGGGGATGGACGACCATGCCGCCTCCGCCCACGATAGCCCGTTTACCAGGAAGTTCGTGAGCAGGAATTCGTTGTCAGGTATCGAAAAGCTGAATGGTTCCCAAACGTGTCCGATACCGAACGTTCCTCCAGCCGTAACGAAGTCAGCGACTTGCTCCTGGTTCGCGCGCGTGCCGAGACCGTTGAACGCTCTGCCGTTGAAGCTCTCGATCGTGTTGAAAATCGCCCCGAGCGCGAAATGAAAATCGTCAATGTAGGCACCGTTTTGCACTGGCTTGGGACTGTGATTGTTCCCGTAACTCGCGTAGCCGATCAGCGGGCGGGCTTCCTCATGGGCTTCAATGAAGTCGGCGGTGTCGTCATAACGAACATTCCACCCCTCGGCTTGCAGCGCGTCGCGGGTGTCCTCGTAGTCCGGACCAGCGTTGAACACCGGCGGCGAGAAGAGGGCATCGTCGTCAAGCTCGTTCGTGCGAGCGTCCTCGTCGAGAATGATCCACGTCTGCTGCCGATTCACCACCAGCTCCTGAGCGCGGTCAATAATGGCCTGGGCATCGGCCGCCGTCGTCCCATCGATGCGGCATACCAAATACATGTCACCCGGCGTCAGCCGCCACTTGCCGGACCCACCCAATCCCCAGGCCAGGTGATGGGAGCCGATGTCCACAAAAGACTTCTGCACCTTGATGTTTGTCCGGCCGAAAGTCTCGATCCCAGCACTGCTCTGATGGTACGGATTGTCGATGCAGTTGTCAGAGTAGCTGTCCATCGTTCCGCCGGCCTCGCCCTCGCCCAGGTCTTGCCACAGGAGCGCGAGCTCGTTGTCTACGCACGCCGGCGTGGCGTCTCCGTTGTTGAACTCCGTCGCCAACGAGGCCCCGGTGTCGCCGACATCCGGGTTGTCGGTGTCCTGGATGCGATGTGGGATGCCCCGAATGAGCACGATGCTGACAATGCTCGTCGCCGACGGCCCGCCGGGCACATCCAGGTACGCGCGAATGGGATCACGAATCTTGCTGACGAAGTCGGTGTAGCCGATGTCGGCGACACCGGCAATCGACGGATCGTTCAGATCGAACACGTTCTCGCCAGCGCCGGCTGGGATGTCGGGATGCGCTGCCAGATACGCGTTGAGGACCGTCCCGGCCTCTGGTGCTTGACTGTTGTGGACCACCAGCACTTGCCCAGCATCAATCAGCCCACTCGCCGCGTCCGCTGCAGCAAGCAGGCACAAGACAGATGCCGCCAGGCGCAAGCGGTCGGTGGCTTTGCTGGCGCTGCTCTTGTCGGCCAAGTGATGCCCCCTCCTCGGCACACTCCCGACCGGACCGTAAGACCTGGGCCCGTGCGGGCACGCACGACGGGGGATAAGAACCTGCTCTCGGGGAAGAGTACCCGTGTGGGTGGGCTTCTTTCCCCTAATGGCGACTTCCCAGTTACCGCCTCCGTAACGACAATCCTAGCGGAACAGGTCGGTTCGTGGCAAGCGACGACCTCAATTCTGTCCCGAGTCCTCGCCCTTCGCCCGTTGAGCCCCGGCATCTGACTCGGTAAGTGGTCCCCGCGTCCACCCCCGCCCAGGCCTTCTGCTGTGCGGCTTGTTTTCGCGCCCTGAATCAGTGGATGTGTTGCCGCCGCGCCAAGGCCTAGCCAACGTACGGCTGCGAAGCGAATCAGTCTGTCCGAGTCAGAAGCGGATGTAGCGCGCCCTCCACGCAACTAGAGTCGCCAGGCAGACTATGCAGAGAGATACGAGCTGGGCGGTGCCGATCGCTGCTCCACAGCCCTCGGCCTCGCAAGCCCTCGAGGCAACAACAGCCTTTGCCCCCGCCGATTTGCGTGGAACGAGCTTTACGCAATCCTTTCCGATGAACTCAAGCCCACTGGTTAGATTGCCCCTCACGGCGAGCTCAACCAAGGCGCCGGAATCCAGAGCATCGAGTCCAAGTGCCGACACGAGCTCGTCTGTCTTGAACTTCATGCAAAGATCGTCGATCCCGTCGCCCTCGAGCTCGTGGCAGTCGCACGGTTCGCCCTCGAACGGCGTCGCCACATCCTGAAACACCGAGTGCGGGCCGGGCGGCCCCTCGTGTGGGGCGACGCTCCCGCCGACGCCGTCCGCGCGGGAGAGCCGCACGCTAGCCAGATCCACCATTGTCACGTCAAACTCGGCCGTGCCCACGACAGCCACAGGAACGAAGCCATGGCCTCTGGGATTCAGCAGGTTAGGACACGCCCCGGGCCTGATGTCGATCCTCGCAGGACCCTCTTCACCCGCAAAGCCAATAAGAACAACGTTATCGAAGAATCCGTAGCCGTCGGTACGTCCGTCGCAGCAGTTGTTGTCAACCGACAACCACAGCTCGCCCGTTGAAAAGCTCGGCGAAATAGGGAGCGCGATTCGGTCCGCAATGCCGCTGATGGTGAAGACAGCTTCCAGGGCGTCGTGATCGAAGAGACCGTGGAAAGTTCCCCTCACCAAGTAGTCCCCTGGCCCCTTGATGACTGTCTCCTGGCCCTCCACGACCAACGTCGTGAAAGTGTCCGATGACACAACGCTGTCATGGTGTGTCAGGAGCCGAAGGACAGAATCGTCTCCCGATCGCAGCTCCACACTCAACCCGCCACAGTATCCGTACAGCTCCCATTCAAAGCTCAGGCACGTAGGCGCCAAGGGCGAGAACGCTTGGCTCAGCCTTCCCCGTCCGTGAGCCGAATGGGCGTGGATGCGCCCGCGATCATCCGGGCTGACATCGCCCTCTGCATAGGCATCTGGGCAACCCGGGGACTGCTCCGATGAGTCCGTCCAGATCCATCCGGAAAGCCCGCTCGAGAAATCCCCGTTCTGGATGACGCTGGACTCGGGATCACACTGTGCCATCGCGTAGATCTGATCCGTTCCGAGGTCAGCGCACCACAGCACCTGCTCACCTTCAAAGAGCCCCCACGCCAAGCCGGCGGGCAGCGCGCGGGCAGCCCAGGGGCACCGCCATATCTCCAGGAGGTGACCGGAAAGGGGATCGAACTTCCTAACCAAGCCGTTTACCTTATTGGCGACCCAGAGATATCCGTCTTTCCACGCTAGATCCCACGGGTCGAAGCTCAGTGGCCCGATCTCGGCCAGGATCTCCAGCGTCTCGCGATCGTGGCGCCGGAGCATCCGTTCGCTCTCGTAGGAGATCCAGAATGCCTGCCCATCCCAAGTCAAGCCCGTGGCCCCCGTGAGTATCGGCCGATCATCAAAAGGGTTGAGCGGGTTGACGTCCCAACACCTGACCCTGAAGTCGGCACCTTGGGGCGGCGCTATGCCGATCGCACACAGAAGATGACTATCAGTTCGGAACGCAGCACCTCTTGCCTCGCTGTTTGCATCGCTTTCGACCAGATTCCCATCGAGGTCGATCTTCGCAACAATGTCGCCAGACGCGAGATGGTTATCGCAGGAGACGTAGAGGTGGTCGGGGTCCGACGGGTCCCAGGCCAAGCCCTTCATCTCGTCCCACTGAGACATGTCGATCGTCTTGACGACGCTGGGCACTACGTCAGCTCCGGCCGGCGCAGAGCTCAAGGCGCCCATCCAAGACGTCAGAAGTGTGATCGCACACACCCACCAGGTACACCGACTAACATATTGTTTCACGGCCCAATCCTCCTTCAGGAACTGGTTTCCAGGTTCGTCGAGTTCCGTAGTCCTCGCCCTGCTCTTATTGGTTCTGCTCTCGTGTCATGCTCAATGTGCCGATCCCGGCTCACGTGGAGGAGCCCACAGCCATGCGCCGACGTACAAACGCCCACTGTGGACGCGGGAAAACAAGCTCCGCCGATCGCACGTCTCCTTCACAATTCCTATGGGCCAACCTAGTGGGTTATCGGTCAAGTCCCCGCTCACTTGCGAGCCTGACTTGGTGCGGCCGCCACGCCAACGCCGCGCCTACGCCACGGCGCAGAGTGCCCAGACGTCTTGCCTCGGTTGGCCTTAGACCTTCCGACGCAGGGGCTTGAGCTCACACCGTGAGTCGTCCACCTGGCTACTCAGTGGCCGCATTGGCCGCTCTACGGATTCGTCGGCCGACGGGCAATCGAAACGCCCATTCGCCAGCTCTGCACTGCGGTCATGCCGGCCGGTCCCTGATCACCCAGAAACCCGGATCCGCCGCGGGCGTAGGGGGACTCTGCGATCAGTTCGCTCTTCGTACGCAAATCAAGCCCCCAAGGCCCTGATCGCTCCTTTCCCGAACCATGAGCTACTCCTCATGAGCAATCCGGCCGAACGATCTTCCCGGGCCGGGCATGGGGATCTTCATCCGGCTGTAACCATCATCCGGCTCCTGGTAGCAACCCTCTCGCAAGACGGCACGGGCAACCCCGAGACCTTCCAACGCGGAGCTTCGTTTCGCGGCCGGTATCAGCCCTGTCGCCGCCGCGCCAACGCCAGGGCGGTGAGAGCTAGAATCACCTAACCTATAGCCCGCTGTCACACGTTGCCTCACATCCGCTCACCAGCAAGGCCGGTCGCGGACACTTGACTGGTTGGGTTCAGGCATGCCTCGGGCATCTGTTTCTCACAGGCGCGCCCAGGCATCGACCGGCCGTTTATATCGGTGGAGTCCGGGTCGGCCACATGCCAAGCCTTAGACGACGAATAACGTGGACAGTACTGGGGCCGTGAGAACGTGCACTTCGTTTCCATGGAGGTAACATCTAAGCCGGCGATCGGATAGTATTCCTCCCATGCTTTGAGCGACGTTCCTCTTTGGGCTCCAGATGCGAGAAGCAAGTGTGATGGGCACGATTCCGCCCGCTCATCGGCAGGTGCGACCCGACGTTTCGGTTCTATTGAACAATAACCCCCGGTGCGAAGTTGAGCTTGAGAACGTCCTCAAGGGCGAGAAGTGGACGGGCGTCAACGTTCCGCATGCTGTGGTCACGGGGTGGGGTTTCCCGAACGGAACAACGACGCTGCAGCTTAGCTGTGGGTCTCAGCTTCTCGGCAAGAAAGGAATCGACATCGCCGACCATAAGTTCTCTGAAACCGTCGAGCTGCCTTGCCCCCTTGACAGCCCGGAGGACATTGTGGTCGCGGTGGGGCCCGATTTCCGCAGAGAAGTTCCAGTCCCTCTGACGCGGATCTATGGAATGGCGCGCTACTACAACGGCGAGCCGGTATGCCGTCCCATCGTAAGCGCTATGGGAATGGCTGCAGCTGTGGGAGGTGACGACGGCTACTTTGAGATCGTGCTCTCGGGACGAGCACGCAGCGTGGGGATCTTCGCTCCGGACTATTCGAAAGCAACCTTGGAGTGCTGGCTCTGGGAGGTACCCCTCGTAGAGCACACGAGATTGGACGTTAGGATTGGTGGACTTGAGGTGTATGAGCTCGGCGCCTGGGTTTCGTCCAAGGGTAGCTACGCTCCTGACATTCTTATCCACTTCATTCCGATGTCCTTGACGCGGATCAATCAGGCAACTGCTGGGCGCAAGGATGTCGGGGTCAGTCCAGAGGCCTGGCCCCATCTCAAGCCGGACGACGTGGAGGTATTCATCGGTGAGCAGCAAGTTCCGATCAAGACGTTCCATCAGTACCCCGACCCTATTTCTGAGTCTTGTACGCGACCAGGGTATATTCTGGCGGTTCCGGGAAGGGACCATGAGGGGAAGATCCTGAAAGTCCAGGTCCACGACCATGTGCAGATTAGCGGCCGGGATATAATGGAAAGAGGAGAAGGCTTCTTCTTGGGCTTCTTAGCTCCAGGTGGTTACGACCGATTGTAGTTGGGATCGGCACAGCGAACGAATTGTGCCCGTGCGCTAGTTTCATGCCGTGGGCGGGCCCCCTTCGCCGGCAACGCGCAGTGCGGGACTGCTTCTCGCCATCCCGATCCATTCCCGCACAGACATTTTGATCCGGGGCTCGGTTTCGCGGATTGAATCTGCCGCTGCAGCGCCACCACCAGCCCGCCGAGCGCCTCGACCGAGTCTCGCCTCGCCCTC
>CAYGAN010000235.1:0-386 GCA_964347585.1 uncultured Planctomycetales bacterium
AAACCACGGAGCACGTCGAGCGATTGGATACGCTGGCGTTGCTGGACCGGACCGACGTTGATCACGGGTTCTGGGGGCGCGTTCACCGACTTTTCCCCAGCTGCCGGGCCGACGCGTGCGGCCGCCAGAGGTCTTCGTCGCTCACCTGGTGCAGGCAGTGCGTCAGTTTACCGGACGGCTCGGCCAGGCGGCGGGGCGACCGAGCAATCAATGCTTCGCCAACTGCGAAGTGGGATGTCAACACGGTGTTCTCCTTCATCATCTGGCTGAGTGGAACGGCGCATCTTACCCGGCGTGCATTGACCAGTCGGCACCGGCCTGGGCCGCCTGAAGTTCCATCTTCCCTCCTTGGCTCAAGGCTTGCGTATCACGGCGATCAAATGGGT
>CAYGAN010000235.1:396-6599 GCA_964347585.1 uncultured Planctomycetales bacterium
GTGCCCACGTCCAGACAGCCGGGCTCCTTGCACGCCTCGAGCTCCATTCTGAGCAGTTCGGCTCATTTGGCGGAGTCGCGCTGCACGTCAGCTAGGCGATCGCCCCATGCAGCCGACAGGCAATTCGACCCCGACATGCAGGCGATCTCGCAGCCGTTGTCTTCGAGCAGCTCGCGCAGCTCCTGGGACCGGAACATGTGGCACCGATGGTTGCAGGCTCGAAACGTCTCCGGATGCAGATCGCCGGTTTGGGTAATGACGAGATTCTCGGCCGGCGAGACATTGAGGACACCCATTAGGAACTCGTGTACAGTGCCCCACAAGGTCATGACGCTGAACAGTGCCAGCCCAGACGCCTTGAGCACGCGCAGGACCTCACGCACGGCTTCGTCGCGTCTTTCAAACACGTAGCTCAGCGGCCCCCCGTAGCACACGACCGCATCAAAGCTTGCGTTGTCAAGCACAGCCATGTCGCACACAGCAAGCTGCAGCCAGTCCTGCACCGCGCTTTCGAAGCCGAGCTGACGGGCATACTTGCGATTCAGATCGAGCTGAACAGGCGAGACATCGACAACGAGGACCTTCGCGCCCAGGCTGGCCAGAATGTGCGTAAAGCGCCCCGCTCCCGCGCCGACCTCGAGCACGCGATCGCCGCTCTGAATGTGTCGCTCGACGTAGTGCTGATGTACATGCAACTTGACCGCATCCGCGGGCGACCGTTCCCGGCGGTGCCATTCTTTGTCACCATACTCGTCATAGTGCCGAACGACCCATTCCTGAGTGTACCTGCCCATTGCGATTGCTCTCCTGGCCGTTCCCTCTGCGCACGCCTATCTGGGAAGTCCAAAAGCAAGCCTTGCGGCTAAGTCCCCACGTGTCACGCACCTGCGTGGGGCAGTTCGCCTGACTCGCGATCTGCTGCTCAATCGCTTCGGCTGTGCCAGGCGGCGTTGAGAGCTGCCAGCTCGGCCTGCAGCTCGTCGTACTTTTGGCGCAGCTCTCGGGCGCTGTGCTCGTCGCGGTATAGCTCCTCGTCAGCGAAACGCTCCTCGATGGCTGCCAGTCGGGTCTCCTTCTCGATAATGACCTCTTCGAGCTCTTCCAGCGAAAGGTCATCATGAGGCAACTCACGCTCGCGCGTCTGCGAGCGCATGGCGCCAGACCGCTTGCGGTTCGGCTTGCCCGAGGCGGTCGGTGGCAAGACCGGTTCGCGGGAGGCGGCGTCTTGCTCCTCCTGCTTGCGGACGTAGTCGGCGTAGTTGCCAGGATGCACCTCGTACCTGCCGCGCTCGAGCACCACCAGCCGATCGATCACGCAATCGAGCAGGTACCGGTCGTGGCTGACCAGCAGAATGCTCGCAGGAAAGTCGATTAGGGCTTGCTCAAGTACCTCGCGGCTGGGGATGTCGAGGTGGTTGGTGGGCTCGTCGAGTACCAGCAGTTGCGGGCTGGCGCAGATCAATTTGGCGAGCACGACGCGGCTCTGCTCCCCGCCGGAGAGCTGTCTGATGGGCTTAAACACGTCGTCGCCGTGGAAGAGGAACCGGCCCAGGAACGATCGAATCTGCTGCTGGCTTGCGCCCGGACGGCGAGGCTGGACCTCCTCGATGACCGTATTGTCCAGGTTCAGGTCCGCGTGTTCCTGGTCGTAATACCCGATGGACAGATTCTCGTAGATGCGAACGGTACCGTTGTCGGGCTTGACCCATCCCACGCCCATTTTCAGTAGCGTGGTCTTGCCGACGCCGTTGGGCCCGATGATTCCGACCTTTTCGCCGCGCTGCACGTCGAGGTTGAAGTCCTCGAAGAGCACGGTGTCGCCGTAGCGCTTGGACGTGTGTTCGCAGCGGAGGATCATGTCCCCGCCGCGTTCGGCGCGGGCAAAGTCCATTGCCATCTTCTTACGGCGCGCGCGCGGCTTGTCCAGAACCTGGCCCTGCTTGTACATCCGCTCGAGGCGTGTTCGGCGTCCGCGGGCCTCCTTGCTGCGCTGGCTGGCAATGTGCTTCCGGATAAACTCCTGCTCGTGTCGAATGAACTCTTGCTGCGCTTGGTATTCGCGCTCACCGGTGAGCAGTCGGACTCGCTTGCTCTCGGCATAGTGCGAATAGCTGCACGGATAAACGGTCACGCCGCGATTCTCAGCCTCGATGGTCTTGGTGGTGACACGATCGAGCAGGTATCGATCGTGCGAAACGAGGACGACCGCACCGCGATAGCCAGCTAGGAACTTCTCCAGCCAGCGTGTCGCGTCAATGTCGAGGTGGTTCGTCGGCTCGTCTAGCAGGAGCAGATCGGCCTCCTCCAAGAGCAGTCTGGCCAGAGCGGCCCTGCACTTCTGGCCGCCGGATAGCACGGAGATCGGCAGGTCGTAGTCGCGCGGATGGAAGCCTAGCCCGCCAAGCACTTCCTGCAGACGCATCTCGTAGGCATACCCACCGGCAGCCTCGAAGCGGACACGCAGCCGGTCGTACTGCGACAGGATGCTCTCAAGCTTGGCCGAGTCGTGGTGCTCTGAGATCTGCATCGCGAGTTTGTGCAGACGATCCTCCATTTGGCGCAGCTTGTCGAATCCCCGCTCGACCTCGGCAATGAGGCTGGCCTGGGAGTCGAGCTGCGGTTCCTGGGGCAGATAGCCTACGCGCAGCCCGCGGGACCGCGTGACCGTGCCGACGTCGGGCTGCTCCTGGCCGGCGATCAGCTTGAAGAGGGTGGTCTTGCCGGCGCCGTTCGCGCCGACCAGCCCGACGTGCTCGCCGGGCTGGACCTCCAGCGTCAGGTCCCGCAGGACCACGAGGGGCCCGTAGGTCTTTGTGATGTCGGAAAGCGTGACAAGAGCCATGACGCCAGATCACCTTGCGTTGGTCCGGGCCTCGATAGTAGCAAAGGAATCGTCGCCGTGCGAAGGTGGGCGTTGCACCGCAGGACGATCCGAATGACGCTGTCTAACCGGGGATCCGCTCCGCTCCGGATCGACCGCTCGCCGCGGGTCAGGCCGGCTTGGCTACCGATCCGACCAGGCGCTCCGCGATCTGGATAGCATTCAGCGCAGCACCTTTGCGCAGTTGATCGCCGCTGATAAACATCTCGATCCCACGACCGTCGGGCTGGCTGACGTCCTGGCGGATGCGACCGACGAAGACGTCGTCCTGGCCGCTGGTCTCGATGGGCATCGGGAAATAGTTGCGCTGGCGATCATCCACGATCCGCACGCCCGGCGCAGCCGAGAGGATCTCACGGACCTCGTCTTCACCAATAGGGCGTTCGAACGTCAGGTTGATCGACTCGCTGTGGGCGCGCAGCACCGGAACGCGGATGCAGGTAGCGGCAATCTGGATCTCCGGATCGTGGAACATCTTCCGAGTCTCATTGACCATCTTGACTTCTTCCTCGTTGTAGCCGGCCTCGTCGATTTTCGAGTTGTGGCTGAAGAGGTTGAAGGCGATCCTGTGCGGCAGCACCTTCGGCACAATGTCTTTGCCCTCCAGGGCGTCACGCGTTTGCTGCTCGAGTTCAAGCATGGCCTGATACCCGGCGCCGCTGGCGGCCTGGTACGTGCTGACGACCGCGCGGCGGATGCGGTTCTCGCGGTGCAGGGGCCACAACGGCACCACCATGATGATCGTCGAGCAATTCGGGTTGGCGATGATCCCATGATGCTCGTCGATGTCCTGGGGGTTCACCTCGGGCACCACGAGCGGCACGTCCGGGTCCATGCGGAACGCCGACGAGTTGTCCACCACGACCGCGCCAGCTTTGACGGCGGCCGGCGCGAACTCTTTGCTCCGCGTACCGCCCGCGGAGAACAGGGCCAGATCGACCCCGTCGAAGCTCTCGGCAGTCAGCTCCCGGATGGCGTGCTCCTGGCCGCGAAACGTCAGTTTCTTGCCTGCCGACCGAGCCGAAGCCCAGAAGCTGATCTTCGCGAGCGGGAAGTCGCGTTCTTCCAGGATGCTGACGAATTCCTGTCCCACAGCCCCGGTGGCGCCGACAACAGCTATGTGTCCATTCATCCGACAAACCTCAGCAGCAGAGCGATCCCGGGTCAAACATCGGATTATAGCACTTATCGGCTGCCAGCAAACGCCAGCTGAGGTTCGTTGCACTGGCCCCCCATCCTCTGTCAGGGTGCAGATGGATCGGCACGCGGGGATGCGTTGCGGCGCGGCTATTCCCCCACTAGCCGTTCGGAACGGGATGAGACATCGTGTGCGGGCCAGCAGCGGCTATTCCGGCGCCCGGGTTCCGCTAGCCCTGGCTGGGCGGCCTTGGTAGAATCCTCTCGACCAGGCGCGAGCCCGTGTCGATTACATACTGGACCTGAGCTGATTGCAGCCGTGGTCTGGCCGGTCGGGTCGAATCAGCCCCCATCGTCTAGTGGCCTAGGATATCAGGTTCTCATCCTGGAGACCGGGGTTCGAGTCCCCGTGGGGGCAATCGAACCGGCGCCCGTGGTCAGGTGTTGACGACGGGCGATGTCTCTGCGCCGACCTCAACGATTGCTGGACCAGGGGGCCAGGCGAACGGCGAGTCCGTACACCTGGTCCGGCCACGCATCCGCGATTAGATTCACGTGGAACGTTGGCTGGTTGACGCCCTTTGCCAGCGTATTGCCCGACCGCGCCAAGGGCTTCGTTGTTTGTCGCCGCGATCGCGCCGGTGGCCGATTTCCACGCAGGAAGCGGCCAGCGGCGCATGCGACTGATCGTTCCTGCTGCCAGTGTCTCTCAACTCCTTTGTCGCGGTTGCGAACGTGCCTGCTTGGGCTGCGTTGCAGGCGGCTGTATTGAGAGCAGCTCGACGTCGAAGATCAGGGTCGCATTAGGGCCTATCTTGCCGCGTGGGGAACCGCGTCCGCCGTAAGCCAGCTCCGGCGGAATGAACAGTTTCCACTTCCCGCCAACTTTCATCAGTTGTAGGGCCTCGGTCCAGCCCTTAATTACGCCGCCAACCCGGAGGGTCGACGGCTTTCCGCGTTCATGCGAGCTGTCAAACTCGGTGCCGTCGATCAGCGTCCCGCGATAATGCACGGTTACCATATCGCCACGCTTGGGGCTGGCGCCGGTGCCCGACTTGATCACCTTATATTGCAGCCCGCTGGGCAAAGTAAGGATGCCTTCCTTTTTCTTGTTCTCGGCCAGGAAGGCGTCACCTTGCTTCTTGTTCTTTTCACCAAGCTCCTTTTGACGCTGTCTTCTTTGGGCAGTTCTCTCCTGCTGCCAGCCACTAATGAATTTTCGGGCCTGGTCCTCGGTAAGCAACGTCTCCTTGCCGGACAGCACGTCCTTGATGGCTTGGGATAAGATGTCCACGTCGATGTCCAATGACTCTCTCTTGAAGCTGTTGCCAATGTTCATGCCGATCGTATAGCTGAGCTTTTCCTTTTGGGTCTTGAAGACGTCTTGCTCAGCTGGCTGGGTAGCTGCCCCTTCGACGGCCTTAACGTCCGTCGGCTGGGTATCCGGCGCAGCCGACGCCACGGGCGCTGCCGACAAGGTTGCCGCCACCAAAAGACTCATCAGTTTGGTCATGATTCTCTCCTGTGAACAGGTAGTGCAGTAAGCTGTGGGCATTTTTCGTACCCCGGGTCGTTCGGTCCATAATGCAGGCATGGTTGCCCCGGACCTGCCCGCCGTCCAATTCGATACGCCGACTTCAGCTTGTCCTGTGGCTGGAAGCGACAAGGCACATCGTACCGTGTTCGGTGAGTTTCTTAAAGAGGAGAACTTGGCTACTTCGACAGCGCGATGCTCCTCGTTGTCGTAGTATGGCTTGGACTCCATCGCAAGGCCGTGGTCGATGAGTCAACATAGTCCTTCGCGAGAAAGCAGTTACGTGCGGCAACTCTGGCAACGACGGCTTGCCGGCCCTTGGCGTTGTGGCTTGCGAGCCGATGTCTCGGCCAGGCGCCCGGCTTGGTCCGGTTCGGGCCCGGTGCGTTACCCCTGACAGGTTCGGCCGCTCTACTGCGTGAAGCGAGCGACGAGGTGTCGCTGATGCGATGGATGGCCATTCCTCTTGTCTGCGGTTGGTGGGCCGGCTCGGCTGGTGCTGACGTGCCCATGACGGTGGCTTCGCCCGATGGGCAGGTTGTCTTTGCGCTCTCGGTCACCGATGCGGGCCCGGTCTTCAGGGCCAGCTTGGACGAGCAAGTCCACTTTGTGGACTCGCCGCTGGGGCTGCTACCCCGGGACGCGGAGCCG
>CAYGAN010000236.1:0-6555 GCA_964347585.1 uncultured Planctomycetales bacterium
GCAAGAGCTACGACATGATCGTGGACAGCTACTGCCTTCAGTGCATCGTTACCGACGAGGACCGGAAGAGCGTCTTCGCAGGTGTTCGCGCTCGCCTGAAGCCGGCCGGATACTACGTGATCAGCGCAGCGACATTCGACGAGGAGCGATTCCGTCCGCATGAACGCATCATCGACGCGGGGACGGGCAAGGTGTACAACGGATATGGAGACGACGTCATCGACGCTGAGACCAGCGTGGTCTGGACGAGGCTTGACGAAGGACCGCAAGGCTACGAGGACGCAATCAAGATCAACGGCGCGTGGCACCTGCCTTATCGCAGGCATTTGACGCCGCGGGCCTGGCGAGCCGAGCTTGAGGCGGCAGGATTCGGCGTGCTGCATCAGGGCGGACAGTCCGCCGGCGATCTGATCTGCGCCCTTGCGACGAGGCGGCCCGCCACGTGGAGACAACACGGGCGCTGACGGTGCCGCTCATTCTCGCAGCGTCAGGCAACGGCGCTTCAAGGCTCGCGTCGCTGAGGCACAAGGGGGACGATAATCACACGAGGCCATCAGGTCTGCTAATCAAGGGCAACGGGTGGAATGTTCTCGATTCGCCAAGCCGTAGATAGTGACATCGACTCCATCTGCGCACTTGACCATGTTGCGCAGCAGGACGAAGATCGCCGCGCCTTCGTCGCACGCTCCGTTCGTGCGGGTACGTGCATCGTCAGTAGCGCGGATCGGAGGGTCATTGCCTATGGGGTGCTGGAATACTCCTTTTACGAACAGGGCTTCATCTCGATGCTGTATGTCCATCCCCAGCATCGGCGGCAAGGGAGAGGCGCGATGCTGATGCAACATCTGGAGTCCATCTGCCGGACTGCCAAGCTGTTCACGTCGGTGAATCTCTCGAACTTGCCGATGCAGTCGCTGTTGGCCAAGCTCGGATACACGTTGAGTGGGGTGATTCATCATCTTGACGAGAACGATCCAGAGCTTGTGTATGTCAAGTACGTTCGCTCGCGCGGTGGCTGACCACTCGCTGGAGCGGACAGCCCGAGGCAGGCGAGAAAGCAGGCTGCTGAAGGGCGTTGCCGCGCGCGAAGATGAAGACCGCGCGCAGGTGGGGTGCCACTGGCAGCTTGTCTGCCAGTGTCTGCCCTTTCGATGGATGAGCACGGGCGGGCAAGCCGCCCGTGGCGCCCGCACCCTCCAATTTACGTGGACTCGCTTGGAGAAGCGGGCTTGTCGGCCACGTCGCTGTCGGCTCGTGGCCTAGTGATGGGCCAGAAGGGCACCTCGACCGCCCCATCGAGCGCCAGTGCCAGCCTGCCCGTCCCCCGTTCGACCGAAGCCGGACCTATGGCGAATGATTACCCGCCGGGCGTGCCTGCGCACCCGTGCTGCCAATCTGGCACGCTGCCAGATTGGCGGTATAATCCGGCAAAGGGAGGGGCGCGCCGGGAGGTCCAGTCACGGAAGGCGACAGGGGTAACGGCCAGGCAGAAAGGCTCTTACAGTCATTGCCGTCGGGACGACACAGCACGAGCCCAAGGAGGCAGAGATGGCAGAGGCGGCATTTGTACTGGTGGTAGAGGACGAGAGGTCGCACGGAGAGGCCATTGTCGAGGGTCTGCGGCGGAGTGGGCACGTGCCGCGGCTCGTCGAGTCCGGGGCTGAGGCCCTGGACAGCGTCCGCCAGCGCCCGCCCGACGTGGTGGTAACGGATTACAGACTGGGCGGCGAGATCACCGGCATGGACGTGCTGTGCGAGACCAAGCGCATTTCGCCGGACACGGAGGTGATCCTGATCACCGCGTACGGCAGTGAGCAACTGGCCCGTGACGCGCTGCGACCGACGAACGAGTACCGCGCGTACGACTACATCACCAAGCCGATCGATCTGGAGGAGGTCCGCGAGGTCGTCGGCCGCGCGGCGCGACAGGCGATCACCAGCCGAGAAAACCGCTCGATGCGCGACCAGCTCGACAAGGCCTTCAGCTTCGAGGGCATCGTCGGGTCCAGCGGCGAGATGTCCCGAGTCATCAAGCGACTCAGGCGGGTGGCGGACAGCAAGATCACCGTGTTGATCGTCGGCGAGTCGGGCACGGGCAAGGAGCTGGTCGCCGAGGCGATCCACAACAACTCGCCTCGAAAGAACAAGCCCTTCAAGGTGATTAACTGTGCTGGCTTGAATGAGAACCTGTTGGAGAGCGAGTTGTTCGGCCACGTCAAAGGGGCGTTTACCAGTGCGGTCTCCGATCGGAAAGGTTTGTTCGAGGCCGCCGACAGGGGCACGTTGTTCCTGGACGAGGTGGGCGATATGCCGATGGCCATGCAGGCCAAGCTGCTGCGGGCGCTTGAGAACGGCGAGGTGGTTCCGGTCGGCAGCAACGACGTCAGGCGGGTGGACGTCCGCGTGGTTGCGGCGACGCGCCGCGACCTGCGCGAGATGGTCAACAAGGGCGAGTACCGCGACGATTTGTTCTATCGGCTAAACCAGGTGATGATCCGTCTGCCGCCGCTGCGGGAGCGCCGCGAGGACGTTCCGCTGCTGGTAGAGCACTTTATCTGCGAGTCGAACGCCAGGCACGGCAAGGATGTCAAAGGCATCTCGTCTGAGGCGATCCGTCGTCTCGGCAACCACCTGTGGGAAGGCAACGTCCGCGAGCTAAAGAGCGTCATCGACAGCATGGTGGTCCTGGCTGAGGGTGAGCAGCTCGACGTGGATGACCTGCCGGATCCGGTCCGAGGCAGTACCGACATCGTTCCGGCCGGCGCGGTACCGGCAGCGGGACTGAGCATGGGCGAAATGGAGAAGATCCACATTGCGAACACGCTCAGGCTCACCGGCGGCAATCGCGAGAAGGCGGCCACGATCCTCGGCATCGGGGCGCGGACGCTTTATCGTAAGCTCAAGGAATACGGGCTGAACTAGTAACCGAGTGGTCGGAGACGCACGGGGTGCTTCAAGTGCGCGTCACCTCGCCTCGAAGATCAGCCGGCCGAACTGATTCGACTGGTCGCTGTGGCGCTGCTTGCTGGACCAGACGATCTGCGAGTCGCGCCGGTCTGCGGCGTCACGATCATTGACGGCCAAGTCAAACGCAACGGTCCGCGGGGCGTCTTCCGATGGCGGCAGATCGCTTAGCGGGATGGCAAGTTCGATCTGGTATCCGCCGTCGCGCTGCCTGTACGCAGCGGTGAAGCCTTGGGGGATCTTGCCGGCGGTATTGCACATCATCCTGGGCTGCCGCTTTTCGCCAGCGGGCGCGACGATGATCTGGTGAAAGCGTTTGTCGCGGCGATTGACGGCCAGATCGGGCGGCCCGGAGCTGTAGAGCACTTCGACGCTGTCGCCCTGCCAGAGCTCATCACCGGAACGGCAGGCGATGTGCTCGTCCGTCAGCACGACGGCCAGGTAGAGCGCTTCGTCATCGGCTGCCGCGCGAAACGAGGCTGACAGATCGTTCGGCCCCTGCCAGGCAAGCAGGCCATCCATGATCTGCGTGCCGTGAGACAACCTGGCTTGAGGTAGGCCTTCCGGCCAATCGCTTAGGTCACCGTCAACTTGGATCGGCCTCGACGCCGCTCGGACGGCGAGTCGTCGCTGCAACATCGCGGGCACCGCATGCGGGGCTGTCACCTCCTGGCCGCTCTGGCCGGTGAAGCGATAGGTCAGGTGCGCGAGCGGATCATGAAACACGGCTGTAGGTAGGAGCGGGCGGGCGGTGAACGTGAACGTCCGCGATGCCTTGGGCTCCAGCGAAACGGTCTCAAGCTTGGCGGGCGTGATGTGCCAGGGGCCGACGTCCTTACCCCAGATCGCGCCGATCTTGACGGGCCTATCGAGCGGGTTGCGCACGTGGAGCTGAATCTGCTGGGTGCCGGGGTCCGCTTCGAGTCGTTGCAGTCTGCCACTCGCATACAGCTGCCGGATGGCCTGCTGATCCTCCCGCCAGACGCTCATGGCCGAGACCACGCCGCCGAGCTTGATCAGGGCGAAGTGCGCCTGACTGTCCTCGACGGTAACAAGGGTGTAATGCCGGAACCTGCCGACGGGCACGATCTCGGGCGACTGCTGCACGCCGCCGATGGGCCCGACAGTTATGTACGGCCTGCCGTTGCGGATGTCGTACGAGTACGTGTGGGTGTGGGCAGCGATGACCACATAGTTCGTTCCCGCAAGGACTTCCTCGGCCTTTCGGAAAGCTCGACCGTCTTGATAGAGCCAGAGCGGCTGATGGAAGAACAACAGGATCAGCTTGGCATCACGGTTCGCGTCGATGTCTTTCTTGAGCCAGGCGAGCTGCTCGCCGGTGATTTCGTGGGCGATGCGCTGCTCGCCGTTGATGAGCTCGGCCTCCTCGGAGTTCAAACACACGAAGTGGACGCCCTTGTAATCGAAACTCAGATACGTCGGCCCGTATCTCTTGCGGTACAAGGCGTGGGCAACGAGGTCAGAGATGTCATGGTTGCCCGGCACGTAGATGAACGGTGCGTCGAGCAGGCCGACCAGTCCGTCGAACTCATCCCACTGCTCGTCCAGAATGGTTAGCTTCTCGGCTTCGGTCTTGACCATCCGATTGCCGTAGCGCTTGCCGACGGGCACGTAGCCCTCAATCAGGTCACCGACGGAGAGGATGAACTCGGGACGGAGTTGGTTGATCTCTTTGAACCCTTGCTCGGTCAGGCCCGGCACGTGCCCGCCGGTGCGGTCACTGGCAATGACGAATCGGAACCGCTCGCCGACCGAAGCGGGCGAGGCGCGCCCCTTGTATTGGGCCACGTCGAAGGGACTCACCGCCAGCGCGACGACCGGCAGCGAGACGAACCATCCCGCGAACCATGTCCCACGAATCCGATGAGATTTCACTGCCGTTGCCTCCGATCGATGCGGGTGGACCTTGACCTACTCTCGCGAGCCGTGAAGCCGGTATGCTAACCGCCGTCTGCTCGGACGCAAGGGGAGCCCGCCGGCCCATCCGGGTGCAGACCCCGCCGCCTCGCGAGCGTAAGCAAGCGCGGACGCCACCGAGCCGCGAGCGTAAGCGAGCGGCAGCACAGCCCCAAAGCGCCGGCCGGGGTGAGTATCGTTTCTGACTTCGTTTGCTGACCGGCGCCGCGAAGCTTGGTTACGCTGCCAGTTGTCAGCCGTCCAGGTGGCGATATACTTTCAGTGATGCGAAAGAATTACGTTCTGGATACGAACATTCTTTTGCACGACCCGAGTTCGCTGACGCACTTCGCGGACAACACGGTCGTCATCCCGATCGACGTCATCGAAGAGATCGACCAATTCAAGAAGGAGTTCTCCGACCGGGGTCAGAACGCGCGGGAGGTCTCGCGCATGCTCGACGCGCTACGGCGTGAGAGTAGCTTGGCCGAGGGGGTCGCGATGGCGAATGGGGGCACGCTGAGGGTCTATTGCGACGGCCTGGACGAGCTCAGGGCCAAGACCAAGGGTCAGGTCGATACGAACATCCTGCGCGTCGCAGCAGAGATCCAGCAGCGCGAGCCCGAAGTGCCGGTCATCATCGTCAGCAAGGACATCAACCTGCGCATCCGCGCCGACGCCATGGGGCTGCGGGCCCAGGACTACCAGTCCGACCGCGTCGGGCTGGCCGAGCTGTACACCGGTCAGATCGAGCTGGCCGTCCCGGCGGATCAGATCGAACGGTTCCGTCAAGATGGTGCGCTGCCGCTGCCGGTCGATCAGGTGGTCTATCCCAACGAGTACGTGCTCCTAAAGCCCGACGACGGGACGCGCGCTACGGCACTGGCCCGGGTGGACACCGACTGTAAGAGCCTTGTTCACCTGACCGACCTGGCCGAGCCGATCTGCGGGATCAGGCCGCGTAACAAGGAACAGTTCTTCGCCCTCGACGGGCTGCTGGTTGAGCCGATCCGGCTCGTGACGGTGATGGGCAAGGCCGGCACGGGCAAGACGCTGCTGGCGATGGCGGCCGGGCTCTGCGAGGTGCTCGTCCGCAAACGCTACAAGGGCCTGCTCGTTTGCCGACCGACCTTTCCGGTGGGCAAGGAGATCGGCTTCCTGCCCGGCGGCATCGAGCAGAAGCTCTACCCGTGGATGCAGCCGATCAGCGATACGCTCTCGTTCCTGTTCGATTCCGCGCAATCGATCGGCGAGCATCGCGACCTGCACGGCCTGTGGGACTCCGAGCTGATCGAGATCCAGCCGCTGACGTACATCCGCGGCCGGAGCATTGCCAATCACTACGTGGTGGTCGATGAGGCCCAGAACCTCACGCCCCTGGAGGTCAAGACGATCATCACGCGCGTCGGGCACGGCACGAAGATCGTTCTGACCGGCGATCCGTACCAGATCGACAACCCGTACGTTGACTCCGGCAGCAACGGCTTCAACTACCTGGTCAACAAGTTCCGGACCGAGCGCATCGCCGGCCACGTCGAGTTGCTCAAGGGCGAACGAAGCGAGCTGGCCGAACTGGCGGCAAACTTGCTTTGATGTCGCGCCCTCACGCAATGACGGCTGCCCCGTCCACGCGGAGCGCGGGTGGCCGGACGGACCACGGGTAAGGAAGGCTGA
>CAYGAN010000237.1:0-854 GCA_964347585.1 uncultured Planctomycetales bacterium
TCGAGACGGGCCGCGGCGCGGTCGCCTTCATCCGTGGCCCTGCGCGCGGGCAGCAAATGCCCGCCTGGGCGGCAGGGGTCGCTGCAGCGGTGCCCCTTACATGGCTCATCGGCGACCTGATTCAGCCAGGCCTGCTGTTGTCCTCTCCGGTGAGCTTAGCCGCTTACGCCGCGGTGGCAGGCGCCGTGCTCGTGGGAAGTGTTGTTCACACACGGCGTCTGCGCCGGGCTGCGGCCGCTCTGTACCTTGCTCGGCTGAGCGAAACCCAGCTCGAGGCACCCCTGCAGCGCTGGGCCACGGCCGTCGAGGGCTTGGCATTTGCACCCAGGCACCCCCGCCTAAGTGGCCTACGCGACGAGGCAGCGGATCTGCTACCTGATGCCGGGGTTCTCGTCTGCCTCTTGAGAAAGGACCAGCAAGCCCCAACGATCGAATCGCCCGAAGCCGGATTTGCGCCGCTGGTCGTTCCACTTGTTAAGACCCGCTGGCATGCCGCCTGGGAGGCAATCTGGACGTGGCGGCTTGTCTGTCCACCAGCGCTTCTGTACGCGTGGCTGAGAATACTGTGGCACTCGGCATACGTCCGGATCGCCCCGGGGCGCTTTCAGAGGCTCCAATTCCCGGGCTTGGGCGGGCGCCCGGACATAACGGAGATTCCTCTACGTCGCGTCAACGTCGTGATCGACCTTCGGCGATTTCCCGCAAGGATGGAGCTGCGGAATCCACACGACGCCAGCACGTTCTGGTTTCGCTGGCCTGAGCTATCCCGCCGCCAGGACATCCTAGAGGCTCTATGCCGAGCCGTCCTCTCAACGGCCAGAGCTCCACCCCTGTCTGACGAGTTGTTGGTTGGA
>CAYGAN010000237.1:864-3561 GCA_964347585.1 uncultured Planctomycetales bacterium
CGCCCGACGCCCGCACCCGCATCCGGGCCTCACTGGGCAAGGGGTTCCGGGCGCCGTCGGCGGCGGAGCTCTTCACCGAGACGGTGGTGGGCGGTTTCCGGGTGACGCCTAACCCAAACCTGCGACCCGAGCGCTCGCTGGCCGGCGAGCTGGGGGTCCAGCGCTTCGTCGCCTCCTGGCTGGCGCTGGACGTGGCAGGCTTTTTCTACGAGTTCGAGGACCTGATAGCCGCGTGGCAGCTGGTGAAGGCGCTTTCCGGCATCCCCGAGAGGCCTTTCCTGGGGGATGAGATCCTGCGGAGCAGCCCAGGACAACCACGCAGAGCGGACCTGCTCTGAAGCGTGAAGTCCGGTGTTTGCAGTGCCCCTCGCCGCGCCGCGACCAGCTATTGGCTTGGTTCCTTGAAGGTAAACTCCCATCCGTGGCTATCCAACAACGTCCCTAAGCCCGATTCTCGCTGGAATGCGTTCCATTTGGCCTCGGCCTGCTCTTCAGGGTACTGCTTGTGAAGCTCCCTCCAGTGTAATTCCGCTGCCTTCTTGATCGGCTCCTTGAACCACCGCCAGCATTTGCTCTCGAATCTATGCCCTGGCTTGTAGTAAGCGTGGCCGTAGGCAGGATCCTTGCTGAGCACCTGGTGGGCCGCGTCGGCGGCCTTGGCCGCTGCAAGCAGGCGCTCAAGGCGGTCCTTGCCTGAAGCTGCTGCCTTCTTCGCCTCGAACGCCTCCGCGATCGCTGCGGCGAAGTCGAATCCTTTCTTCAGCCATGCGATCCGCTGCCGTACCGTCGGCCTGCGTGCCTTGGCATAGGCTGCGTCCAGATGCTTTTGGCCTTCGCGCAGCAGTTGGGTGTCTGCCATGGCCTCCTCAGGCGACAAGTTGTCCAAGCCTTCGAACCACCTTCCGGGCCGCTTACGCGTCCAGTAGCGCTCGCAGGTATCATGGAACTTGCGCATTTCAGGCGCCACAGCGCCAAAGCAATCCTGATGGAACTTTTCCAGGATTCTGTCGACGTCGGCATTCACATCCCACTGGAGGCGTGCAGCGACGTAGTGCATCGGCCCGCACCAGCCCCAGAAGGGATAGGACTCGCAGTAGATGGCGCGCACCCCGTTCTGGGCTTCGAAACGAAGATCCTCCGCAACCAGCCGCGGTGACATGCGCGGCGTGTACCAGCCTAGCCCATAGTACACGTAGGTATGCAGGTACTTGGCGTAGCTGCCCCAAGCCCGGATGAGGGCCCGATCCTTGTCCCGGTAGGCCGGATCGTAGTGCTGGAGGATGTCCAGGGTGAGGGCAACGACGACATTGTCCGGCAGACCCTTGCGATTGCGCGGAGGCTGCTCGACATTCCAGTAAGCGTACACGCCCAGGAACCGCTCGGGATGAGCTTTGGCAACTGCCTCACCGACCTTCGAGACGTAGTCGTAGTAACTCTCCGAGTACTGCCGGCCGACGGGCAGGTTCCTGTAGGGCTTGTCGAGCGCTGAGCAGCTCTCGCACTCGCAGTATCGAGGGTTGTCGTTGACGCACAGCGAGAACGTGTCTCGCTCCGGATGCTCATAGAAGAAGCGCCGAGCGGCCTCGACGGTTAGGCGGATGACATCAGCGTTGGTGAAGCATGGCTGCGTGGCGTTGCCGACGTTGTCACCTTGGGGTCGGCGCGCGCCATCGCGGAAGGCGAAGTACTCGGGATGTTCCTTCCCGTACTTGGGCACGGGAATGATCCGGCCAAGGTTGTGACCAAAGCCAAAACGCGGGACTGGCACGCGCGGATCAGTAAGGCGATTGCGCCGGCGATAGGCCGCGGCATCGCGGCCTATCAGGCCGCTCCAAACGCGGTAGTCAAGGCTTGGCCGAATCGTCCGCGGATTGATCCGGATGGTCCTCGCCTTAGGAACGACCGTGAAGAGAGGATCCGGGTAGTACGTCCGAACGCCGATATCTTCCAGCAGTACGGTGGCCACGCCGTTGGCCGTACCGGCCGGAGTAGGACCAGCGATATCGACCCCATCGGGCCCGACCTGGATGACGGCCCCGTCGTACGGGAGGTCTTCCCAACCAGGTGGCATCGCCTGCTTATCGCTCTTGCCCTTTGGCAAGGCTGCCATGCCGATGCGGATGGGCGTGAGGCCTTTGGCTGCGGGGCGGCCTTCATACACGCGAAGCGCGACGCCTGAAGCCTCCTTGACCGCCCAACCGAGGTCTTGGGCGGCTTCCTTCTCCATGGCATGGGCGCCCATATCAAGGACGACGCAAGCGCGGGCGCGCCCGTTGCGGACGATTTCAAAGGCGTCTGCCGCGGCGCAGACGGCCAGGACGGTCAGGACAGGAACCGCAAGGGGACGCAAGCGGGAAGCGTTAAGGGATCGGTAGCTGTTGGGGTCATGTCCGTGTCCCTCCAGGGCACGATTGCCCAGCCCTTCCGGTCGGTAACGTCGCCGTCCGCCACACTTGCGATCGAAGCGAACGTGACCACGAGAGCAAAGACAATACCACGAAGATCATTTCAAGTCACCGCATGATCCGGCCCGCGGTCGCTCACTCTGCCCGGGTAACAGGAAAGGCTTCTATGCCCACGGTCCCTGCGTGTCCCGTGAGGTGATGATTCATGCCGAGGCCGCACAAGTGCTCGTACTGCGGCGCCCGCCGCTCTGTCAGCAAGGGGGTATGCCACACCAAGACCTTGAATTCACCG
>CAYGAN010000237.1:3571-3803 GCA_964347585.1 uncultured Planctomycetales bacterium
TACAGGTCTGGCCCCTTTTTGATATCCGACCTCGAATCCACCGTGTTGGCGGCGCCAGCCGGAGCTCACACTGCCAGCAACGGAGATGCTACTGGTCATTCACTACGCCGCCTCGACCGCGAATGTCGGCTTACGCGTCTGCCATTTGCCCTTGGTGAAGTCGGGACAGGGCATCGGCTTACTGCCTTGGGCGATCGACATTTCCGACAGCGGCGTAATCACGCTCATCATG
>CAYGAN010000237.1:3813-6504 GCA_964347585.1 uncultured Planctomycetales bacterium
ACACGTCGATCGGAGTCTGGGTCTTCTTACGTACGGCCTTGAGGAACTGCTGCAGTTCCAGATAATCCGTACCCCCGTGGCCGAACCGGGTTGGATCCATCTTCTTGAGTTCTCGATACCATTCGTGGTCGTACTTCTCCTGGTACGGTCCGAACGGTTCCCACTTATGGTATTCCGGGCTGTGCTTGGTGAGATAGACGGAATCGCGCTGCTCGTTGTAAACGCCCAAAGTACCCTGCGCCATCCAGCGGTTGTCGTACGGGCGCGGTAGCTGCATGTCGTAATTGATGACGATACTTCGGCCCTTCTTTGTGCGGATCACGGAGGTCACGATATCGCCCTGTTTGTATTTTCGCTTTGCACTGGGATGGTCCGGTCCGAATTGACGGGCGAAGTAGGCGTTGATCCCGCGCGAAGCGGTTGCGGTGGCGGTGAGATAGTCGTACGTATCGCCGCAGTTGATGTCGAGCCAGCTCAGCACCGGGCCGAGCGAGTGCGTCGGATACTGATCGCAGTTGCGCTCGATCAGGAACTTAGCCGCCCAACGGTCGTTGCCCTGGCGGTCGAAGAACCAGTGATCGATGCAGTCGTGCGAGTGGGCGCAGTGCACGTGGACCATCTCGCCGAACATGCCCTTGCGGATCATGTTCAGCACCGCTAGGTTGTCCCGCCGGAAGCTCCAGTTCTCGAGCATCATGCAAGGGACGCCGGTTTCCTCGTGCGTGTTGACCAGGGCCCAGCACTCGTCCATGGTGATCGCAGCCGGGACCTCGACGCCGACGTATTTGCCGGCCTTCATGGCGTCGATGGACATCGGGGTGTGCCAGTCCCACGGGGTTGCGATGATGACGGCATCCATATCGTCGTGGGCCAGCAGATATCTGTACGCATGGGGGCTTCCACAATACCCCTTGGGTTGCTGGTGTCCGCGGTCGACGACGATCTTCTGCGCCGCCTTGAGGTGTTGTTCGTTGATGTCACAAACCGCCGGAACCTCGACACCTTCAAAATGCAGCAGCGTCGCTAGGAGGTGGCGTCCCCGGTTGCCCGTGCCGATAACACCGACGCGGACAGCCCGGCTCGATTCGGACGCAGCCTGGTCCTTGCTGGGCATGGCGATGGCGGCTGTGACGCCGGCGCTGGTCTTCAGAAACGTTCGACGGTCAATCGTGTTACTCATGGAGATGACCTCCTGATGAAGTTTAGTCATAGCGCCCGTACTTCGGAGCCGTTCCGTACATGGCTTCGAGGTGCTCCGGCGGCGTACACGATGCGAGGTTGTTGCCCTCGCGCAGGACAAGCTTGCCATTGTTGGCCGGCACGGTCAATAGGTCACGCACTTCCCGTTCGATCTCCGAGACGGGACCGTCCTTGAGCAGTCGAGCCCGCGGTCCGCCCTGGAGCACACGTCCCGGCCGAACTGGCGACGGATCTCGTGCAGATCGTTCGGATGGCCCGTGGCCGATGCGGCAACGCCCAGTTTCTCCTTGCGGATTGGGGAATGGCGGGAGGCGTCGCCGCAAAGGCGCATGGACAGCCTCCCCTCGGCGTCCCAGAACACGTCCATCGGCTTGCGATGGTAGGGCAGTATGTGCTTGCGGAAATGTCCAGCGCGCGGCTGGGTTCATTTCTTTCCCCTGGGTCTGGCTAGCTGAGGCCCTCACCGGCTTGCTCGGTTTACTCATGCCATCCCAGCGAGACGCAAATCGCGTTCGCTCTGGCCTTCCGGATGAACACCTGCTATGCCTTCCCCAGAATGCCCCACAAACTCGCGCAGACGGCTCACGTGGAAGGAAAACATCAATAGGGTCATTCTGGTCGAGGGCTGTCTATTGCCCAAACGGCGCAAGAGAACGTAAGGGTCTGTGAGGATTCTGGGATTGGTGCTTCCCAAGAGCCGACGTTCTTTCGGCTCAGCCTGCCATCTCAGCAGGCGGCCCTTCCGCCAGGAAGCGCGCCAACGAAAGGAGGTGCTGGGTGCGCCGCTGTATAATAGATTATGGCGAAGGCGATTCTGACTTGGGGCAAGGTTGAGAATAGGACAGAATTGACCGGCGCTGCCCCAAGCTAACCTGTGCGGGGCATCGAGGCGCCACTCGATGCCGCTCTTTTGAACGCGAGCGTGGTGGTGACGTCTGGTGAGCAGTTGGTATGGTGAGGAACCCATTCACAGCAAAGCCGTCTGGCATCATTTCTCTGACCGGATGAGGTGCTCGTTATGCGGCGGGGAGTTTGTGGCCAGGCGCTGCCGCTCGCATTGGAGCGCGTCGTCGAGGGAGCATGGACTGACGTACCTTGACTATTCTAGTGTTTCAGAGCAAGTGAGACAACGAGGCCCTCGAGTAGTAACCGTCCCCACGGAAACTATGAAACCGGAGCCTCCAGGCAACGGGATGAGAGGCTTGGGGTTGACGTCCCACACTCCTATTCGGGCTTGTCGGCTTGACGGCCACGCGAGATTACGTGCGGCGGCAGGTCCCATTCTGTGGGGCGCGATACCGCGAGCTCGCGGATCCTTGGACAGGATCCTGTCCGTCATCCCGTTAAGCTTAAAGGCTCTCTGGGTTCTTCGCTCTGCTTGTTGTGCTCTCCAGAGAGCGACAGGAGGCCTAAGAAGGTGTTTCAAAACTCATGAGATCACCGCGAGCTTTCGGGCGCAGATGAGCGCGGCCGCCAGGTCGTGAAAGGCTT
>CAYGAN010000238.1:0-1639 GCA_964347585.1 uncultured Planctomycetales bacterium
TGGACCCTACGAAGGGTTCGGTGTTGTGGAACCTTCCGCGAGTTGATGGAAATGTACCGATCAGACGCTTAATGGGCGCAGGGAGACTAAGCGGCTGCGTGTTTGCAGTTGGCAGCTCGCGCGCGACGGCACTCGAAGTGGGGACAGCTCGCACACTCTGGTCCCGCGAGTTCTCGCCGGCGCCGGTCGAGGCAATCCTCGTCGGAAGAATTCTTTCGGTAGTTACACAGCCGGTGTTGAGTGCGCCGGCCACGGTTGTTCAACTCGAACCAAAGACCGGCTCCGGGAGCTGTCATACACGCAGACGGATCTGCGCTGCGACGATGATCAGTGGCGGTGCCCCGGAGCTGGCCCCGTGGCGCTCACGGCTGCGCCCATAGCGGTCAGGCAGAGAGCAGCAGGGCAAATCTTCTTCGAGATGACTGGGTACCTTGGGTCAGTCCGGGAGGACTCGGGCGACGTAACGCTGCTCGCTCCACACCAAGCCAAAGAATACCTCGCGACAAAGGTGCAGCCCACGAGCCCGTCCATCCGCGCGATCGTTGAGTGGCGCCGAACCCAACAACGCGGCGGCGCGATTCGACTTGAGCAGATGCGCGACGCCCATATGATTGAATTACAGGCCCGTGACCCCCGTCCGAGTTATGCAGTCCTGGTAGAAGAATCGCAAGCCGCCGCGCCTTCGCGTACGCCGCTGCGAGGGCTACGCGCAAAGCGCGTCCAAAGCGAAGGCGGCTTCGCTGTCCTTGATGGGCAGCGGGCAGTCCTGGTGCTGCGCCAGCCGGGTCTGCAGGCGCGGGCCTCTGGACGATCGCGACCGCCCGCCCGGAGTGACTCAGGAGTCCCGGCGGCTGAGACAGTCAGGGATCTGGCTTCGGCCCTCTATCCTAGGCCTGTTAACTGTTCCGCGGTGGCGGTAAGCAAGCAGCTTGACGGTGAGCTCTCCGACTGGCCCGCCGATGGGTGGGCGGAGATGAGTGCGCCTAGCCACTGGTTTCGGGCGAGCAGCGTGGTCCTATCAGCCGACGAACCGGGGCTGACGCTAGCACGGTCTGATATGAGAGTGCGACTGGCCTTTGAGCGCGACGAGAAGATGCTGTGGTGTGCGTTCGATGTGGCGGATGACGTGCACAGCAACGTGAACGGGTTCTCACCCCGAAGGGGAGATTGCGTGGAGCTGCTGCTCTATCCGCTCGGCAGCGTCGCGCCAGCGGGCCGCCCAGAACAGCCGCGGAGGCCTCTCAAACTCACACTGGCCCTGGCCGAGAACGCTCCGGTGTGCGTCATCGAAGGTCGGTCGGGGGTGGTGGCCCAAGTGGCTGGTCCGGGGCCTCCGCTTGACTCGTCCCACGGTCTCTGCTACAGGCAGTCGCAGGCGGCTGAGCCTTGCGTCTTGGCCGCCATCTTCCGGAACGAAGCTCGTAAGTACACCAGTTACGAAACCGCAGTGCCTTTATCTCTGTTCGAAGCGGGCATGCCCAGTGGTGTTGACGTGCGTGTGCTCGACAATGACGGGGACGGCGTGAAGGGATGGTTGGCATGGGGAGGGGCATTGACAGACGCAGCCATGTTTCCGCTCGCACCGATTCTCAACGAGCCGGCCGGCGGCTCGCAACGGTGACAGCCAGCCCGACAGGGA
>CAYGAN010000238.1:1649-6493 GCA_964347585.1 uncultured Planctomycetales bacterium
TGCAGGACGCGACGCGCAGCACGAAATACGCAATACGAAATACGTAATACGAAACGGAGGAAACAATGGCACAAGAATCAACTGAAGCATCTGAAGGAACTGCCGGTGTTGCCGGAAGCGATTTGGCAGCAGCTGAACATCTGGCTGAAACCTATAGAGGACTGCAGGACCAGCTTGCCAGGCAAATCGTCGGCCAGACCGAGGTAATCGAACAGCTTGCAATGTGTGTTCTCGCCCGCGGTCACGGGCTGCTCGTCGGCGTGCCCGGACTGGCCAAAACGCTCCTGGTGAGCACACTCGCCGAGAGCATGTCCCTGATCTTCAGGCGAATTCAGTTCACACCTGACCTGATGCCCTCGGACATCCTCGGAACGGAGCTGATCCAGGACGATCGCCGAACCGGCGAGCGCCGGTTCAAGTTCGTGCGCGGCCCGATCTTCGGCAACGTTATTCTGGCGGATGAGATCAATCGTGCGCCGCCCAAGACACAAGCCGCTTTGCTGGAGGCCATGCAGGAGCGAAAGGTTTCGATCGGCGGCGAAGACCATCTGCTCGACGCACCTTTCTTTGTTCTGGCCACGCAGAATCCGATCGAGCAGGAAGGAACATACCCCCTGCCCGAAGCTCAGCTCGATCGTTTTCTGTTTGAGGTGCGTGTCGGTTACCCGAATCAGGATGAAGAGCTGGCGATTATGGAACGAATGACGGGTCCGGCCGAGCAGGCCGTTGAGCCCGTGCTCAGCAAGCCGAACATTCTTCGGTTTCAGTCACTCGTACGCCGCGTGCCGGTGGCGCAACATGTTTTCCTCTATGCCCGCGAGATCGTGCGCAAGAGCCGGCCGGAAGACGGGGCTGCACCTGAGTTCGTGAAGAGTTGGATCACCTGGGGCGCCGGACCGCGAGCTTCGATGAATCTGATCCTTGCCGGCAAGGCCAGGGCCCTGCTGCGAGGCGAGTTCGCGGTCTCCTGGGAAGACGTTGATGCCGTAGCGAAGCCGGTCTTGCGCCACCGACTGGTCCTGAACTTCGCCGCTCGGTCTGAAGGCATCACTGCAGACCGGATTGTGGAGCAATTGATCGAATGCACGCCGAAGACCGAACCTCGCCAGTGATCGGATTTCGTCCAGCCGTCAGCGCGTCACTCGGCCGTGAGAGCCGGTGAGACGTTCAACCATGACTCTTCGCCAGCGATTCCTTGACCCCGAGCTTATTCGTCGCCTTGGACGCATCGAGCTGAGGGCGCGTTCCCTGGTCGAGGGCTTCTGGACCGGTTTGCATAACAGTCCCTACCGTGGATTCAGCGTCGAGTTCGCAGAACACCGCTCGTACAGCCCGGGCGACGATCCGCGACACATCGACTGGAAGGTCTATGGCAAGCGCGAGCGCTACTACATCAAACAGTACTACGAGGAAACGAACTTCGTGGCGACGCTGCTGCTCGACGGCAGTTGCTCGATGACGTACGGCAACAAGCGTCAGAACAAGCTCGAGTACGCTTGTTTGCTCTGTGCAGCGCTGTCATATCTCGTGCTGCGCCAGCATGACGCGGTCAGCCTGGGCGTTTACGACACGGCTAGCGTCTCGTATCTACCGCCGAGGACCCAGCTCGGCTTCCTTGCCATGCTGTCGGAGTCGTTGGCTCGCATCGAGCCCCGGGGCTCGACCGACTCGGCCGGAGCCCTTGAGCAGTTCGCTGCAACTATCAGTCGTAAGGGCATCGTGATCGTCGTTTCGGACTTTCTGGACGATCCGGATCGTATCCTGCGTGGTCTGATGAACTTGCGATTCCGCGGCCATGAGGTAATCGCCCTGCATCTCCTTCACCCGCACGAGCTGGACCTGCCCTTTCAGGGAAACATTCGGTTCGACGGTCTGGAATCCGACCTGCGTCTGATGGCAGAGCCACACCGATTGCGAGAGGCTTACCTGAGGGCGCTAGATGACCACGCTCGCCGGCTCCGGCAGGGATGTTCGCGAGCCGCGATCGACTATCAACTCGGCAGCACTGGCGATCCGCTCGACCAAGTGCTGCTCAGCTATTTGGCGTCTCGATACAAGAAGCGGAGCGTTAGTCAGTGACATTTCTGCATCCAGCGATGTTGTGGATGATGGGGCTTGGCGCGGTGCCGATACTCATTCACTTGCTCAGCCGCCGCCGATTTCGCGTGGTCCACTGGGCCGCTATGGAGTTCCTGCTCTCCGCCATCGCCGAACGGGCCAGGAACCTGCGAATCCAGGATCTTATCCTCATGGCGGTCCGCGCTGCTGTTCTGATCGTGGCCGCAGCGGCCGTCAGCCGACCGCTCTTGGGCTCCGGAGCAGCGGGACTTCTGGGAAGGCAGGTCCACACGGCTGCACTTGTCTTGTTGGATGGATCCTACAGCATGTCCACGCAGTACGGCGGACGATCACGTTTTCAGATGGCTCAGCAACGGGCGCGCCAGATCCTGGAGGCGCTGCACGACGGTGCTGAAGCGGCTGTGATTTGCATGCGGGACGAGCCGCGCGTCATGTTGGAGCGTACGACCAGCGACCTGGCGGTCGTGGAGAACGTTATCGACAATGCAGCGGCCTCGTCCGGTGGGTGCGACATCGCCGCCGGAGCTACGCGCGCTGTTGAGATGCTCAACGATTCGAACGCTACTCGCAAGCAAGTCCACTTCGTCAGCGATTTTCAGCGCCACGCGTGGCAGGAATCGCGGACCCGCCTTGCCGAGATCTTCAAAGTCTCCGATGCCGATGTGACCGTTTTCCTGGTGCCGGTGGCGAATGAGCCGGTCAACAATGTTGGCGTGACCGATATTCGCATTCCGCGAACAATGATCGGCGTAGGCCGGGCCGTTCGGTGCCAGGCCACAGTCCGGAACTTCGGCCCGAATCGGCTCCAGCGCGTCCCAGTGGAGCTGTGGGTCGAGGGGCGTAAGGTAGCGAGAAAAAGCGTGTCGCTCGAGGCCAATGCGCAGGCCGATGTGTTGTTCGACTACGTGTTCAACCGGTCCGGCGTATTCGGCATCGAAGTAGGGCTGGAACTCGACGCCCTGCCAACTGACAATCGCCGAAGCGCGCTGGTCTGCGTGCTGGAGGGGGTGCCGGTTCTGATCGCCGAAGATGCTGCCGACAACAGCAGTCGGCCGCCTGCCAGCTATTACGCAGAAGCGACGATCTCAGCCATCCAGGAGGCCCAGGCTGCTCCGGACGCGAGTGGGCCGGAACGGCGACCCGACGCCGCTATGTTCGATGTCCGGACTACAGACGCCACGGGTTTGAGCACGCTCAATCCCGATGACTTCTGGGTGATCATCCTCGCCAATGTTGGCCCACTTCCATCTGAATGCCTTGATCGTCTGAACAGCGCAGTCGGCTTCGGCACGGGTGCTCTGGTGGCGGCCGGTCCCGACTTCGCTCCCAATAACTTCGCGCGGGACCCTTGTGAGTGGTTTCCAGGTTTGCACGGCGCGTCTGTTCTGAGGACCGATGAGCCCTTTGGGCTGACTTTGCCAGCGGCGGGCCAATCGCGCACTGTGAATCTGGCTTCGCCGGGCATGCATACCAGTCTAGCGTCCTTGCACTTCTGGAATGCCCTGTCAGTTCGCGAGGACAGCCACGATGGCGTGGCGACGGATCTTAGGTTCTCTGGGGGCGTTCCGGCGGTTATGATCCGACAGTGGCATCAGGGGCGGGTCTTGTTCTTCAATAGCACTCTGGATGCATCGTGGACGGACCTCGTTTATCGTACCGCGTTCGTGCCTTTAATGCATGAGTGGCTCACATACCTCCTAGAACACCGGCTGGTTGCGCAGGAGATGAATCCCGGCGGCACGTGGGATTTGATCCTGACACGTTCCACGGCATCAGCCGCTCGAGTCCTGACGGCACCGAACGACGAGCAGCTTGATTTCGCAGCGTACGTCCGGTCCGCCGAGGATTCCGAACGTATCCTGTTCCGCTTTGCGGGTACTGAGGCACCGGGGCTGTACCGCATCGACGGAGTGCCGGCTGACGCACGCTATGCCGTCGCGGTGAACATAGAAACCGCGGAATCCTCCCAGGAGATCCTCCCACCGGAGCAGATCGCCTCTTCTTTTGACGGTCGTGGTCAAGGCGGTGTGGCTCTGTGCCAAGTCGTATCTACGGGTCAGCCGATTGAACCGTACGTGCGCCAATACGCCCGCGGCACCGAACTGTGGCAAACGCTGACGTATGCCTTGCTTGCCTTTCTGCTGGTCGAGTCTTTCCTCGCTTATCGTTTCGCAGGTTCTGTCGGACGCAGAGACCGGGCTGGGCCGGGGAATTCGTCGTGAACCGTCTGTTGGAGTGGATACTGCAGCCCGATGATCCGGCGACAGCGGTGGAGGTCGTCGATTGGCAGGCGCAACCGGTCTGGCCTTCGCAGGTGATGCTCGCTCTTGTGATCGGACTGGTTCTCTTAGCGATCCTGGCGCACCGGAGCAACGCCCTGCGAGCAGGTCGGGCATGGCGATACGCACTGGGGTCTTTGCGGTGCTTGGCTCTAATGGTACCGTTGTTCATCTTGCTGCAACCGCGCGTTCAAGCTCGCTATGTCGTCCACGCTGTTGTACTGCCAAAAAGTGCTGAGTGAAAGACGGGGGTCATACGCTACCCGCACACGCAGTCGCAGCAGATGCACGTCAACCGACAGATCACGATCGGGGAAGCGAATCGCGTTGAAACTGTAGTTAGCTCCCAATTCCAAGTGGGGAGGCACCGCGTTCCAAACGGTGCTCGGCGCGATCGATACGCGATGGCCGTCGTAGAACTGCCCCGCGGTCGCCGTGACACTCGGCTGAAACAAGGTCGTCCGGCCCGCCCGGTATTGCACCTCT
>CAYGAN010000239.1:0-6457 GCA_964347585.1 uncultured Planctomycetales bacterium
CAGATGATGTACAGCGGCCCGTAGCAGGGGCTGGCGGCGCCATTTGAGGCCTGGGTGTGGCGCGGGGGTGGAGATGAGGAGAATATCTTCTTGCGGAATCCCTAGGGCCTGTGATAAAATGCTTCTATAAAGTCAAAGAGAGGCCAACAAGGGGCCGAGCGTAATCTGTGCAGGCGCGGCGAGTGAGCCGGGCATGTCTCCAAAAGAGAGGAGGAATGTAGGCATGAGAACGCTCACACTTCTGTGCTTGGTGGCGGTGTTATCGGTGCCGAGCGTTTTGCTGGCCCAACACAGCGTAATCCTAGACAACTTCAACGGGCGCTACTATCCGCCTGGGACGGGGCCTGGCGGACCTCAGCACGACTGGGCCCTGACCAAGAACCAGAACGGGGATTGGCGCGAGTTGTGGGATTGGGTCTATTGGGGCTTTGGTCCGCCAGCCTACACTCAGCAAGAGACTGGGCTGAAGCTGGACCCCCAGGACTCCCCACCAGACACCACAGCGATCGTGATTCAGAACCCAAGCTTTGAAGATGCAGACATGAGCATGTGGCCGGGGGCGATCAGGGACTGCTCGGGTGTCGGTCCTTACACTCCGACAGATTTGCTCTGCTTGGGCAAGGTTGAGGTTGCCCACGGCGCGGAGCCCTACGCGGCCAGCGCGAGCCAGACGATCACCGGTCTGATCGCGGGGAATTATGTGCTCGTCCGAGTGGATTTCGCTTGGGAGCATGTGGCGGCGGACGACACGCTCTCTTATGTCGAGCTGGTCGACAGCGACGGCTCAACGGTTCTGGCCAGCTACAAGAGGCATGACGCTAGCGGCGGCTGGATGACGGGCGGCTCGGACGTCCGGCTTGCGGGTCAGATCAGCGGGACCCAGGTAACCGTCCGCTGGGGGCTGTCGGGAACAGGCACCGGCGCTGGCACGAGCGGCGTCTATACCGATGACTGGCGATCGCCAGCGGCGGGTACGCCCCCGAATGCCTCGGCGTCGCAACGGTTCAGGTTTCCTTACTATCCCCCACCACCAATAGGGGACTGGGGCGGGCATCAGTGTTTCGTGATCACTGATCTTTACGGCGCAGAGGGCGTCGACTTCGCGCAGATCCTGTCGGATCTAGGAGAGCCGGAGATCGACTGGCGCCTGCCGGTGCGCTTCGAGGTCGACGTGTACGGCCACAACGCCGACCTGGAGACGCCTCAGCAGCAATGGCAACAGGGGATTCTGATCAGGAAGTTTGAGGGCAATGACTATTGGCCGAGCCAGTGGATCCAATGGGGCGACGCACCGTTGCCGAATCAGGTGTGGCAGGTCGCCACGAGTGTGGACCTGATCGCGACCGATCCGAACAATCCCGACACCCTGTTCTACCTTGCCCTCTTTACGGAGTTCTGGGACGGTCCACCGCGCCCCGCTGGGCAGGTCAGCACTGCGATCTGGGAGAACTTGCGGATCGTGTACACGCCGCTTGGGCCGCCGGTCGTGCTCAGCGTCGATCCCGATCGAGGCGCGGCGCTCTTCGAGCTGCCGCAGGTTTCGGTGACGTTCAGCGAATTGGTCACGGGCGTGACGGCTGATGACCTGACAATCAACGGCACGCAGGCAACAGGCGTGAGCGGCAGCGGCGCGGGCCCGTACGTATTCACAATCAACCAGGGCGCTCTGCCTACGCCCCCCGCGACGCTGAACGTGGTCTTGGCGGCCGATCCGCCGAGCGGGATCCAAGACGTGGATTTGGAGTCATTTGAGGGCGATAGTTGGAGCTATGAGTTGTTGCCGCCTCCTGACATATGTGACTTCGACCAGGATGGCGACGTCGATATGACGGACCTGTCCACCCTTACGACTGATTGCTATTCGGGCCCCGGCGGGGGGATCCTGGTTCCCGGACCTGAGATCGACTGCAACCGGCCCGACGTGGACGATGACAACGACGTGGACCTGATTGACTTTGCGACGTTCCAGGCGCACTTCACAGGCTAGTGTGCCCGTAGCCAGGCGCGAGCAAAGCTTCCTGGGGCCGTCTTCAGTGATGAAGGCGGCCCCGGCTCTTGTACGTTCGGCGGCGGCGGCTCCCCAACAGGCGTCGGATGCAACGTTCGAGGCATTGGCAGCAGGGCTGACGGCAAGAGATTGAAAACCACACCTTCCTCTTTGCACGGGGACGCAAAGGGCATATCCTATATAGGCCTTGATGTCCCGAACTGGCTCCTAGAATAGCAAGACTATCCGATCGGGCCGGCGGCGTTTCGCGGGGCGAAAGCGCCGAAACGAACTGTAGCTGGGCCACGTGTCGTCACACGGCAGGGCCGAATACGGACGGGGAGGCGTGTAAGGAATGCGGGCAGGGCTTATCTCCAGTTACCCTCCTAGGCAGTGCGGGATCGGCGCGTTCACGCACTCGTTGTGTACGTGGTTGGTCAAGACTCACGCGGAGGAGCCCAACCCCGTTGTGGTAGCGGTGAACTCCCCGGCGGCCAGCGATCTTGACTATCCGCCGGAGGTCCGCTTTGAGGTGGCCCGTGACAACCCTCGCGACTATCGGCAGGCAGCTCAGTTCCTGAACTCCAGCAATGTGGATGTGATCTGCGTTCAGCATGAGTACGGTCTGTTCGGGGGCGAATGGGGGAGCATGCTGGGCGGTCTGCTGCGGCGGCTTGAGCGGCCGATCGTCACGGCGATGCACACGGTGCTGGCAGATCCGCCCAAGTCGGTGCGCCGCGCGACGCGGGAATTAACCGATCTGTCATCGCGTCTTGTGGTCTTGAGCGAGGTGGCGGGCAAGCTGCTTGCGGAGCAGTACGGCACGCCGGCCGAGCGTATCGTGCAGGTGCCTCACGGCGCGCCGGATCGGCCGTTCCTGGACCCGAGCTACTTCAAGCCGAAGTACAACATGGCAGGTCGGCGTGTGATCCTGACATTCGGTCTGCTTGGGCCGGGAAAGGGATTGGAGACGGCCATCTCAGCTATGCAGAGGGTCGCCGAGGCGCATCCGAACGCGTTGTACGTGATCGCAGGAGCCACGCACCCGGAAGAAAGGAAGCGCTGGGGGGAAAGGTATCGTATTTCCTTACAGCGGCAAGCCGAGGAGCTGGGCCTGACGGAACACGTACAGTTCGTGAATCGGTTTCTGGATCTTGAAGAGCTTTGTGAGTACCTGCAGGCGGCGGACATCTACGTGACGCCTTATCCGAATCGGGAGCAGATCTCCAGCGGCACCTTGACGTACGCGTTGGCGCTCGGCAAGGCAATCGTAAGCACCAACTACTACTACGCGGAGGAGCTGCTGGCGAATGGCCGTGGTGTGGTAGTGGGGGCCAGAGATGATGAGGCTCTGGCTCGCGAACTGACCAACCTGCTAGCGGACGAGGCGTATCGCGACGAGCTTCGTCGCCGGGCGTATGAACACGGCAGGCGCATGGTCTGGGCGGAGGTTGCCAGACGGTACCGGGGCGTGTTTGAAGAGGCGATAAGCGGATTCGTGCGTCGTGTCCGGCGTGTTTTGGGCCCGTCGCCGGTCCGCGGAGGCGTGCTGCCGGATCTCAAGCTCGACTACATGATGGCGCTGACGGACGATGTCGGGATACTCGAAGGTGGGCGGTTTCAGACGCCGGACTGGTCGCGCGGCTATCGGACCGATGACAACGCGCGAGCGCTGATCGTCGCGCTTCGGAACCGGCATACGCTGCGGTGGGATGCGCATCGATACATCATCCGGTACCTGGCCTTTCTGTATAATGCGCAACGTTCGGACGGGAGCTTCCATTCTTCGCTGAGTTATGACCGTAGATGGGAGAAGGAGCCCGCGTCGGAGGACTGCGTCGGCCGGGCCCTCTGGGCGACAGGGATGGCCGTCCGATACGTGGACCATCGCGCGTACGAAATGATGGCCAAGCAGATCTTTGACCGCGCGCTCCCGGTGGTGCGTGAGCTGAGATCGCTGCGGGCCAAGGCGTACTCCATGCAGGGGTTAGCAGATTACCTGCATATGTTCGCTGGGGCACGGGACGTACGTCTGTGCATGCGGAAGCTGGCGGATGACTTGCTGGCCGCTTATCGCACGACGGCTGGCGACGATTGGCATTGGTTTGAGGACACGCTGACCTACTCGAACGGGAACCTAGTCTATGCGCTGATCACAGCCGGCGAAGTTCTGGAGGACGAGGGGTGTCTCCGCGTGGCACTGGAAAGCTTGGGCTTCCTGGATCGGCAGTGTTGGCGAGGCGGTCGGCTCAGCCTGATCGGTAGTGAAGGCTGGTTCCCTCGAGGCGGGCCGCGCGCAGAGTTCGCGCAGATACCCAAGGATGCCGCGAGCATGGTACGTGCCTATAATGCAGCCCATCTCGCGACCCGCAAGACCGAGTTTCTGGACAGAATGCGCCGGTCGTTCGAGTGGTTCGTCGGGCACAACGACTTGGGCGCCGTTCTGGTCGATCTGGAACAGGGGGCCTGCGCCGACGGGCTGGAGCGTACGGGGGTGAATCTGAACTGCGGGGCGGAGTCTACACTTGCCTACTTGTCGGCGCTATCATTTGTACAGGAGCTTAAGGACGTTGTTTCGCTAGACGAAGAGTTACCGACCGCAGAGGCGGCAACGTCCACCAGGGAGCTATGATCGGACAGGGGAAGGGGGGCCCTCCTCGGTCACGGTCACCACGAGTGTATATCGGAGGCAGGCGCAAGATGCAGCCGGTCGTCATGATCAGTAGCTACCCTCCGCGCCACTGCGGTATCGGGACGTTCGCTGAGGAGGCCCGCGAGTTCGTCCAGGAGGCGTTGCCGGATCGTGAGATACACGTGATCTGCCATCTGGACGGCGAAGGAGAGAACGTCCATCCGATAATCGACACGAGTCGCGCCGATTGGCATCACGTCGTTGCGGAAACCGTTCGGAAGCTGAACCCGTACGTGATTCACATTCAGCATGAGTACGGCCTATACAACCATGTGGATCACCGTGGTGTGGCGGACTTGAACGCGCGATTCTTGCTGATGTTGGACGAGCTTGGCGACTATCCGACGGTCGTTGAGCCACACACCGTCCACGGTCGTCTGCGCGAGAGTGAAGAGGAATTCATCAGTTCGATGGCACAGCGGTGCTCGATTGTGCTGTTTAAGTGTGCCTACCAGCGGTGGCGGCTGGAGTGGACGTGGCGCGACCGAGGCCGGTCCGTTCCCAGTAACATCATGATCGTTCCGCACGGCGTGCGTCCCGACAAGCATTTCCACGTGAAGTCAATTGATCAAATCAAGCAGCAGCTCGGCCTGGCGGATCTTGTCGGCAGGCGCATGGCCGGTCTGGTTGGTTGGATCCAGTCGAACAAACGGTGGGATCTCGTCGCCGACATGTGGCCGGGTGTCCACGGTGAGATCGCCTCCCGCACCGGGGAACACTGGTTGCTGTTCGCAGCCGGCGAGATGCGCGATCCAGCCCACCGCGACGACTACGACCTGTACGTGGGTAAGCTGCAGGAACTGGAATCGCGCGGTTTGGCGAGGTTCTATCGATTCGTTCCATGGGGCGACATCTACTACCGGGTCATGGCGGCTTGCGACTTTGTCATTCTACCCACGCTCGACGAGACGCAGTCCGGAACGCTCGCGCGCATCATCGCGCTGAACAAACCGTACATCACGACAGCGCCGCTGGAGGGGTTGACGTCTCAGACAGTCGAGAGCGACGGGGGCTTACTGTTCACGAACCGTGAGACGTTGCGGCGGGCGATCATCCGGATGGCCGCCAGTGAAAAGCTGCGATGGAAGCTGGGGGAGAACAACAAGCGCTACCTGGAGACGCACGTCAGTTGGCGGATCGTCGCACAGAAGTACATAGAGGCATACGATCTAGCTGCGGCAGCAAAGCGAGGCGAGGCGGCGGTTTGCTTCCCCTCTGACATCTAGTTGTATCGCGTCCTGCGTGATTCCCTCTTACTCAGCGCGCGTAAGGCGGGCTCCCTGCGCCGGTCCGCCGGCGTGCGGGTGCGAGAGGGTAGGTTCACCTGTTAGGGTCGGTTCCCGCGAAGAAAAGCGAGGCGTTTCGGCTTGCGGGCGGGTTACGGCGGGGCTAGAGTGTGGCCCGATTGTCAAAGCTGAGGCTGCATAGGGGCGGCAATTATGACTCCCCGATGGTTGTTCCGTGTGTGCTTTGGTCTCCTGGCTTGCGCGTTTGCGGCGGGGCAGTGCGGGTTGGCCTCCCATGGGTTTTATCGTGCGCTGGCCTGGATTGCGATGCTGGCTACGGCGGCGGCGCTGCCCTGGCATCATCGTGACCGCGTCGCGGTGCTGCGGCTGCTATTCGGCTTGGCTGTCGTAGCGCTTGGGATTGGCGCAACACTGCCGGCATCGCTGCCCATGATGCTCGGCTTGGGGGTCTGCCTGGCAGGCTTGGCGATCATGCAGAGGTCGCTCCGCCAGCCCGCGCCGGACCTCGAAGTGCTGTCTGTGACGGCTCTT
>CAYGAN010000240.1:0-765 GCA_964347585.1 uncultured Planctomycetales bacterium
CTCGGTGAGCGCGGGATCTTCGGCTGCGTCCTTCGCGTGCCGATCACTTTTCCGCCCGAGAAGTTCCGTGGCGTGCTCTTATCGGCCATGTGCGTGCCCGACCTTCGCGGCACACAGGGCACGTTCTCGTTCTACACGAGCGACAAAGGCAACGGCGGCGATTACACCGGCGGCGAGCGTATCGCTGTGGAGGCGCGCGACGGGCGCGTCGAGTCGCTGCTCTACGGCCCGCCGCACGTCCTGCGCAAAGCGAAGACGAGGATGCAACTGCCGTTCTCGGTGACGTGGACCGGCGGCGCCGAGCAGGCCGAGCTGCGCGTGTGCGGACAGGCGGTTCGGCTGCGGCGTGAGCAGTTTTCCGATTGGGTCAAAGTGAACTTCAAGGCCGGCTTGGGCGTCAAGGTGCGGGGCATCTGCCGGTTCTATCTCAAGCAACTCGCCCCCGAGTTCGCCCTGTACGTCACGCCGATCCAGATCGATCCGGAAAAGCCCGCCTTGCCGATCTCGCATCCCACGGTCTATTCGACATACCTGGCCAAGAGGTTCGGTCCGTACGCCACCCTGGGCTTGGCCGAGGACACCTGGGCGCTGAACGAGCGCGTGCTCGACGAGCGGGCGTTCCTGGCACAGTGCTACATGAACCACGAGGAGCGGGAGCGCATGCTCTTCGACGCTTTGGCGAAGGTCCGCCGCGGGTTCTGCGTTTGCGTGGTCGATGCCACGGACCGCATACAGCATACGTTCTGGCGGTTCATCGACCGAGAT
>CAYGAN010000240.1:775-3350 GCA_964347585.1 uncultured Planctomycetales bacterium
CCGGCCGCGGGTAACGGGGCGGGCAACGGCGATCATCGACACGGCATCGAAGAGTTGTACGAGCGGATGGACAGGCTGGTCGGTCGGGTGCTCGAGCGGCTCGATGCCGAGAGGGACGTGCTGATCGTGATGTCGGACCACGGCTTCAAGCCGTTCCGCCGAGGCGTGGACCTGAACGCGTGGCTGGCGAGGAACGGCTACCTGAAGTTGAAGCAGGACCGCGGCGAGCCGAAGAACGGTCGGGCGATCGACTATGCCAATAGCCGAGCGTACGCCATGGGCCTGGCGGGGATCTACGTCAATCAGCGTGGCCGGGAGGCGCACGGACTCGTCGCGCCCGGCGCGGAGACCGAGTCCCTCAAGCGCGAACTGATCGACAAACTGACCGGGCTGAAAGATGAGCAGCGCGGCGCGGTGGCCATTAAGACGGTCTTCGACCGATCGGCCGTCTACCGCGGGCCGTACGCCGGCGACGCCCCGGACCTGATCGTCGGGTACAACGTCGGCTATCGCGTCTGTTGGGAGGGCGCGCTCGGTCGCGTGACTGATAAGGTCTTTAGCGACAATACGAGGGCGTGGAGCGCCGATCACTGCATCGAGCCGGCGCTGGTGCCGGGCGTTTTCTTCTGCAACCGCAAGATCGACCGCAACGATCCGAGCATCGTCGATATCGCCCCGTCCGTGCTCGATCTGTTCGGTTTGGCTCCGCCGGCGTACATGGACGGCAAGTCGTTGTTCAGCCGACCTGCTGATGCAGCAAATGAGGCAAAGGGCGGGTGATCAATGAGTGCGTCTGATCGGCATGGACGGTCGTGACGCATCGAGGCGATCGGATAGAGCAGACACAATGACAATGGCCGACCGTCAGAAAACCCGTCGCGATTTTCTCAAGGACGGTTCGCGCTTGGCGGCGGGGGCGGCTCTGGGCGCTGCGAGCGTCGGCAATTGGAGCTGCTCGCGCGGAGAGGTCCGGTCGCGCCGCCGGGGCAAAGTGATCGTGGTCGGCATGGACGGTGTGGATCACCGATTGCTCACGCGGATGATGGACGCGGGCAGGCTACCGAACTTCGACGCGCTGCGGCGGCAGGGCGGGTACCGCGCTTTGGGTACCAGCATCCCGCCACAGAGCCCGGTGGCGTGGTCGAACTTCATCACCGGCGCGGGCCCGGGCGAGCACGGCATATTCGATTTCGTTCATCGCGACCCGGCCCGGCAGATCGCGCCGTACTACTCGGGCTCGCGGACCGAGTCGGGCAAGGACCTCTGGGAGACGGGGGACTTTCGAGTTCCGCTGCCGCTTTGGTCCACGCCGCCGCGGACGCTGCTGTTGCGGAAGGGGATTCCGTTCTGGGACTATCTCGACGAACGGGGGATTCAGTCAGCCTTCTACGATCTGCCCGCGAACTATCCGCCCAGTCGGTCGGAGCACGGCAACGTCCGCTGCCTGAGCGGGATGGGCACGCCTGATCTGCTGGGCACGTACGGCACGTATCAGTACTTCGCCGAGGGCGGACCGCCGAGTCGTCGGGACGAGCCTCGCGGCGGTGGAATGCGATCGCGCCTGCTCTTTCGGGATCACCGCGCGAGGGCCACTCTCTACGGGCCGCGAAACGACTATAGGAAAGACAGGCCGGAAACGACGATCGAGTTCGACATTCTTCGTGACCCGGTCAACAAGGTGGCGAAGATCCGCGTTCAGGACCACGAGATCCTGCTCAACCAGGGCGAGTGGAGCGGCTGGTATAAGCTGGCGTTCGCCGCCGAGATGCCGTGGTTCCTGCCCGATCAGACCGTCCGCGGCATTTGCCGGTTCTATCTGCAGCAGGTGCATCCCAGCTTGCGGCTTTACGTCTCGCCGGTCAACTTCGACCCGTCCGCCCCGGAAGCCCCGATGAGCGAGCCGGAGGAATTCGTAAAACAGATCGCCGAACGGCGAGGCCTGTTCTACACGACGGGTTTCCAGGAGGACCACAAGGCATTGTCCAACGGTGTCTTCGATGAGGAGGAGTTCCGCAAGCAGGCGCTCTACGTCCTCGAAGAGCGCCTCGAGCTGCTCGAATACGCCACGGGCCACTACGAAGACGGCCTGCTGTTCTTTTACTTTTCGAGCACGGATCTGATGTCTCACATGTTCTGGTGGGATTCCGACGCCAAACACCCCGTCCGCACGTCGCAAATGGCCAGGAAATACAACGGCGTAATTGCGGACCTCTACACGAAGATGGACGAGATCCTCGGCCGCCTGATGGATCGGTACGGTACCGAACCGACGATCATCGTGATGTCCGACCACGGCTTCTGCAACTTCGGCCGACAGTTCAATCTCAATAGCTGGCTGAGACACAACGGCCATCTGGTCGTGGCCACCGGTGACTCGCTGTACGGGGGTGACGTCGATTGGGCCGGGACGTGGGCCTACGGCCTGGGGATCAACGGCCTGTATGTCAATCTGAAGGGGCGTGAACGGTACGGCGTCGTGACCTCTGGCGCGGAGCGCGAGGCCCTGCTGGCCGAGCTAAGGACGAAGCTGCTGGCGGTACGCGATCCGGAGAACGGACGGCCGGTGATTACGAGC
>CAYGAN010000240.1:3395-6453 GCA_964347585.1 uncultured Planctomycetales bacterium
GTATCGGACGGACAAGGTGTACACCGGTCCACAGAAGCACCGAGCACCGGATCTGATCGTCGGATACAACCGCGGGTACCGTGCGTCGTGGGCGACGGTGCTGGGCGACCTGACGCCTGAAATACTGATGGACAACGACGAGGCCTGGAGCGCGGACCACTGCATGGATGCCAAGCTCATCCCAGGGATTCTGGTGACCAATCGCAAGATCGCGCCGGAGTCGGCGTGCCTGTCCGATCTGGCGCCGACGATCCTGGCGGAGTTCGGGATCACTAGGCCCGCGCAGATGACCGGCGAGGACCTCTTTGTTCGGACCTAAGCATAGGTAGTCTCAGCCGCTCGGCTATGACCTGGGCTCATAGCGACGAACGCGATCATCATGGAGTAAACGGAACATGTTCGGTTCGAAGATCAAGATCGATAAGAACCTGCTCCGGCGGATCGAGCAGTGCTATCAGCGGGCCGGCTATTCGTCGGCTGAGGAGTTCGTCCGGCACGTGCTCGAGCGCGAGGTGGGCAGTCTGGAACAGACTGAGGCCGACGAACGGGTCACGGAGCGGCTGAAAGGCCTGGGCTACATCGAATAGGGCGCCGGCAGCGATCCATGTGGTGGTTCAATCGGATATTCTGCGCGGTGGGTGACGCGGCTTTCGGGTCGCTGGCGTTCCTCGGAGGTTGGGGGCTGCTGATCGTTCTCTCGGCGGTGGCCGGCTTGGTCATGCTGCTCGTCTTCCGCTGGACTTCGAACCAGCGCGCATTGAAGCGCGTGGCCGACCGTACGCGGGCCGACCTGCTGGCGATGCGGCTGTTCAGGGATGACGTGGGCGTTACGCTAGGGTGTCAATTCGATCTGCTCAAGGCGAGCGGCATGCGGCTGGTGCATTCCCTCCGGCCGATGGCGGTCATGGTGGTACCGTTCGTGTTGCTCCTGATTCAAATGAGCCTGTGGTTCGAGCATCGTCCGCTGCGGCCGGGCGAGTCGGCGGTGGTGGCGGTCAAGCTCAAGCCGCAAGCCTGGTCCGATCGGAACTCTGTAGATGTCCGGCTCGAAGAACCCGGGGGCCTGGTGATCGAGACACCGGCCTTGAGAATCCGATCGACTCGCGAGATCGACCATCGTATCCGCGCCGCCGCTCCGGGCAGGCACCGCTTGAGCCTCAAGATAGCCGGCCATACGTTTGAGAAAGAGGTGGTTGTCGCGGAGGGGATGGCTCCGGTCAGTACCAACCGTCCGGGCGGCGGGATCTGGCAGCAGTTGCTGCACCCGCACGAACGACCCCTGCCGGCCTCTTCGCCGCTGGCTTCCATCCACGTCCGCTATCCGTCTCGCTCCACGCCCGTATTCGGCCTGGACGTCCACTGGCTCATATCGTTCTTCGTGCTCTCCATCGTGTTTGCACTTCTGCTCAAACCCGTCCTGCGCGTCCAGGTGTGAACGTGCACGCAGCCTGACGCAGCTCACCGAGCAAGGCCGGCCTTCGCGCACAGCCTTTTTCTGGGAAGCACCGTCTGCCGTATCGACCTTCGGACCACCGCGACGCGAACGATGCGCCGATTGCGAGTCCGTCGGCTGACCCATTACCATACGCGCCTCAACGATCAGGAGAGTTGCGTTGGGTCAGGTCCGCGTGGCCGGAGATCAAGTCATTGGCACGGGAGCCGTGTTCGTTGGGCGATTACTGCTTGCACTCCTGCTGGTCGTAGGCGCCGAGTCCGGCTTGCAGGCGGGGGTTGCATTCGGGACGGCTACATCCCCGGCCGACCGGCCCAGTACGCGTGCGCACCCGATCGCCGACGGGCGCGACGCGTCCAAGTGGCGAGCGAATCCCGACGGCGGTACGGCGCCCGCCTTCCATACCGAGTTGCAGGACGGCCGAGCGGTGCTGCGATGCGTCTATCGCAACGGCCGGCCCGGCTGGGGGAACTTGGCCTGTGCTGCCACCGTGCCCGCCAACGCCTACGCCGTGCGCGTTCGATTGCTCAAGCACGCGGCCGATCCCGGCGCAGCCATGCACCTGTGGTTCTTCGAGCCGGACGGCGACGCGTGGGTGGCCGAACTGGTGGCCGACAAGAAGCGAGTTTGCGAGTTGGCCGACGGGTGGCATGAGATCGTTGTGCCGCTCACACGCTTTGCCTTTCAGCCTCGCGGCAAGAAAACGCGCGAGTTGACAAAGGCCGACGTATTCCTGTTGGGTTTCAACTACGGCGCGATCGACGTGGCCGTCGAGCGAGCAGAGCTGCTCCTGGCCCCGCCGAAAAAGGAGTCCGTCGTGAAGATCGCCCCGCCTGAGATCGATCGGACAGACAAGCCGGTGATAGCCGTCTTTGACGACGAGCGGTTCGAGAAACTCCACGGCAGGCCCGCGGTGCCGTCAGAGCCGCGGGCGCTGGCGTCCTGGTTGCGATCGGCGGGTCACGGCGCTGTGGCTCTGCGCGCGGAGCATCTGGCCGATGAATCGGTCCTGAACACGGATAACTTCTGGCTGCTCGTCCTGCCGTACGGCCCCTACTTTCCTGCTGACGCAGCCCAGAGCATCCGCAGGTTCCTCGGGAGCGGCGGGGGCTTTCTGAGCACGGGTGGGTATGCGTTCGACGCCCCCGTGCGTTTCGTCGGCCAGGAGCGCCGCGCCGAAGTCCAAGCGCCCCAGGTTGCCACCGCGGCCGACGTGGAGAAAGGCGAGGCCTGCTTCTCGTTCAACACGCGATTCGGCAAGCCGGGCGACACGATGGGAACACGTGACGATCAGATTGGCGCGTTCGATCCGGCGTTCCGATTGGAGCGGGTCGCGGCTGTCGTCGCCGCCGAAGATCAGTTCATCGCGCCGGCCGATTTCCGCTGGGACGGTGCGTTCGAAGGTTGGGCGGCCCGTTCGATGATCGCACACAACAACCCGGTGTTCCCGAAGCTGTACGCGCGCACGATTCCGCTCATCGAGGGCGTCGATCGATTCGGGCGGGCGCGCGGGCCGGTCGGCTCGATCGCGCACATACACGACGGGCCCTTCAAGGGGTCGAGTTGGGCGTTCTTCGGTGTGACGAACCGCGATCTGTTCGATCC
>CAYGAN010000241.1:0-6441 GCA_964347585.1 uncultured Planctomycetales bacterium
CGGCTGCTAATGTCCCGCAAACAACCCAGCCCTGAATGTCATTGCTCGGTTGAGCAGTGCCGCCGCGGTAATACTGCCCGTTCGGGTAGTTGTTGGCATACATCATATAGGTGTTCATGTCGCTGGCCTGATCGGCGCGCTCGACTTCGAAGTAGTAGGTGTTGCCGGGTGTGACTACGACGGCATCTTCCCCTTCCACCGGCCAAATGAGCATGACCGGCCAGAACTCGTCGGAGACGATTTCGCGACTCGTCATCGTCGGACCGATCTGCTGGCCGCCGGGGCCGCCTTCGAGAATCCGCCCCCGCCACCGTAGATGCTGCCCGAACCCCACGGTCGCCTGGACCTTGGCGCACACAATCCGATTCCCGGACGCCTGAAACGTTTGGCCGTGGGTCGGTGCACTGCCGGCAAGGTCCTTCTCGTCGCTGGTATAGTTGTAGGGATCGGTGTCGTAATAGGTGAAGCTGGCGGTGTGCGGGGCGTGTGCCCCATTGCTCGGATCGCCTATGACTGTCTGGTCGAACGAGAAGTCGGTGTCGTCAGCGATGAGCATGAAGCCGACTTCCCAGCTGTTGTGTCCGTAGTCGGGCAAGGTGGTGTCCATGGGCGGGGATAGGTCGCTGGGTACGGCCCCGCCGACCTTCAACTGCAGTACCTCGGTCGGGTACACAGCCAACTCGGCGTACCCGACCTTCGGATCGCCGTCCGGCGCGGTGATCGTGCGCTGATTGTTGCTGGCGTCGAGGATCGGCTGGTTGCCGACGGGTTGGCCGAATCGATCGAACGTCCAGATGTAGATGGAGTGGTTCGAGCTGTTGACGTAGTACCCGACCCGTCGCCAGTACGCCAGGTGCCAGCGGGGGGCCGCCCAGGCGGTCGTCGCCCAGGCTCCGCAAGCGACCACGATCAGACCTATTGATGCAGAGTGTCGCGGGGTCACGGGTCCGCCTCCTTCCTGCCGCCCGAAGGCTGATGGGGATGTGAATTGGACGTACAATTAGACAATAGCATCAAACCAGGTGGCCAGCAAACGCCCTCGGGCGCAGGCGAGCGGCAGGCAGGCGCTCGACTCGGGCATCTGAGGCATTCTACCCTCGAGAGAATCGGTTATACTCCGCCGCGGGACGATGTCTGGGCGTCAGCTGGCAATCTGCGCCGTTCTGCCAGCTGCTGAGCCTGACGGGAGCATGAGGGCGTGGCCGAGCACGTATGGCTCAACGGTACGCTCGTCTCAGCCGACGAGGCCCATGTCGGTGTTTTCGATGCCGCGTTTCTGCACGGGGCCGGCCTGTTCGAGACGATGCGCGCATATGCGGGCAAAGTCTTTCGCCTCGAAGCGCATCTGGCCCGCCTGGAACGATCGGCTGAAGCGCTCGGCATCAATCCGGGGATCGATCGGTCAGACCTACGCGACGCCGTAAGCTCGGTACTGAAGGCAAACAGCCTGACAGAGGCGCGGGTCCGGTTAACCGTAACGGCGGGGCCCGTTCGCGCGGACGACGAGTCGGGTGATCGGCCGCACTCTACGGTCTTGATCACCGCTGCCGCCTTAGAGGCTTGCCCCGAGCGAAACCGGCGGAAGGGCATGACCGTGCTCATCTCCCCGTTCGTGCAATCGCGGTTCGATCCGCTCTGTGGCCACAAGTGCACCAGCTATTTCGCGCGACTTTTGGCACTGCGCCAGGCCCAGCAGAATCGCTGCGACGAGGCCATCTGGTTCACCACCGACAAGCTCCTCGCCGAAGGTTGCATCACCAGCGTCTTCTTGGTTAAAGCCGACGTCCTCAAGACCCCGCCGCTGGACACACCGGTCTTACCGGGCATCACCCGACAAGTTGTGATCGAGTTGGCACAGAGCCGAGGGATCACCGTGCAGCAGGCGCCTCTGACCATCAACGATCTGCTCGATGCCGATGAAGTGTTCGTAACGAACTCCGTGATTGAGATTGTTCCCGTTTGCCGGGTCGAGCGGCACGCTATCGGTGACGAGAAACCCGGCAAGTTGACGAGGCTAATGGCCGAAGCGTATCGACAACAGGTAGCGCAGGAGTGCGGACCCGATGGGTAAGAAGCTTGCTGAATCTTCAAGCGTCCGGGTTTCGGACGTAGCCGATGCCCTGGCGAGGATGGCACCTCCGTGGCTGGCCAAGGATTGGGACAACGTCGGTCTGCTGGCAGGCAACCCGGACGCACCGTGCTCTCGCGTGCTGGCGTGCGTTGACATGACCGAGCCGGTGCTTCGTGAGGGTATTCGAGCCCGATCACAGATGATCGTCGCCTATCATCCCGCGATCTTCAAACCCATCAGGCGGCTGGTGGCCTCCAGCGGCGAGATGGACTCGCTTGTGTGGGCGGCTACGTCCCACGGGATCGCAATCTATGCGTTGCACACCGCGCTGGACACGGCTCAGGGCGGCACGAACGACGTCTTGGCGCGGCTGTGCGGCCTGAACGAAACCGAGGCGTTCGGGTGTGTCCGGTCCCCCGCCGAGCAGTGCAAGGTGGTCGTGTTCGTCCCCCCGGACTATGTGGATCGCGTCGCGGAAGCGGCCTTTGCCGGCGGGGCCGGCGTGATCGGCGACTACGAGAAGTGCAGCTTTCGCACACCCGGTAAGGGCACGTTCTTCGGAACCGACCAGGCGAGCCCGATGATCGGTCAGAAGGGACGACTCGAATGCGTCGAGGAGATGCGCCTGGAAGTAATCTGCCAGCGGGCCGCCCTGCGAGAGGTGCTGACCGCGATCCGAGCAAGCCATCCCTATGAAGAGCCGGCGATCGACACCTATTCCCTTGTCTCAGAGGAGACCATGGGAATCGGCCGCTACGGCGTGCTGCCGAAGCCGACCACCGTGCGGAACTTGGCCCTCAAGCTCAAGAAGGCGCTGAGCCTTCACGCGGTCTCGATCGTTGGCGCGCTGAACCAGCGCGTACAGCGAGTCGCGGTCTGCGCCGGGGCGGCTGGCAGGCTGCCGATCGAAGCCGACACGCCGTCGTCGCTGGCCCAGCTTGTCGTGACCGGCGAGATCCGACACCACGATGCCCTGACGTATCTTCGCCTCGGCAAGTCAGCGATCGCCCTGGGCCACTGGGCCAGCGAGCGACCCGTGCTCGATCACGTCGCAAAGCGCTTGCGGCAGGAGCTTAGCGGTCTGGACGTGCGCATCAGCAGGCGTGACGCCGACCCGTTTGCGAATATGTAGCGTCGGTGGACATTATCGTCTCTGGCCGGAGCACTAGGCTCGGGCTTCTCGGGCAAAGCCCGCGCGCCGAACTCAGTTACGCCGCCCGAGACGTATCTGTTAGAATGCTTGTATGCAGGGCGGATTGGAGAACGCCACGACCGGCCTCCCGCAAGCAGTTCAGCCCTTGGCGCCTCGTACCCGATCGACTGGGCGACGGGACCTCGTGGTGCTGACGATCGCAGCGATGCTGATCGTGGCGATCGTCTACTGGCCGGTGCTGTCGGCGCGAGCGTTCTACTTCGACGATGATCAGTACCTGTTCGACAACCGACTCGTCCAGAATCCTGGCTGGCAATCCGCCGGTAGGTTCCTGAGCGAGGTACTCCAGCCCTCGACGGTAGAGGGCTACTACCAGCCGCTGACGATGATCTCGCTGATGCTGGACTATCAGCTCGGCGGCCGCCGGGACGAACCTCGTCAATTCCGTCGAACCAGTCTGCTGCTGCACGCGGTGAACACCGGTTTGGTGATTCTGCTGCTGTACCAGCTGTTCGGCCAGCCATTGCCGGCGGCGCTGGTGGGCTTGCTGTTCGGGCTGCATCCGGCCGGTGTGGAGTCGGTGGCGTGGCTGGCGCAGCGCAAGAATCTGTTGTCGATGACGTTCGGGCTGCTGTGCCTGCTGAGCTACTTGCGGTTCGCACGCACCGGCGGCCTGGGCGTGTACGTGCTTTGCGGAGCGACGTTCGTACTGGCGCTGTTGGCCAAGCCGATCGTGGTGGCACTGCCGATATTGATGATCTTGCTGGACTACTGGCCGCTGCGGCGATTGAGCGCGAGCACGATCTCAAGCAGACTACTTGAGAAGATCCCGCTTCTGATAATCGGCGCGGTTTTTGCGGTCATCACGATCAAGTCTCAACACAACACGGCAGGATACGGGGTCGAGCGAACGCTGCTGCAGGTTCTGCTCGTGACTTGCCACAACGTCGTCTTCTACCTCGGTAAGCTGATCTGGCCGGCGAACCTTTGTGCGTTCTATCCGTTTCCTGAGCCGTTGGGTCTATCTCATCTGGCGCTGCGCATTGGACTGATCGGCACGGCAATTCTATTGGCACTGCTGGCGCTGTCATGGCGGTGGACGCGATCGCTGGTTACGGGGTGGCTGTTTTTTTTCCTAGCCGTCTTTCCGACGCTGGGGGCGGTTGGCTTTACCGTGGCGATCGCCGCCGATCGGTTCGTCTATTTCCCGATGATCGGGTTGCTGCTGCCGCTCGCAGCTCTGTTGGGATGGTCATGGTGCGTACCGATCGCAGCGCAGCGCCGGTTGGCCATACAGGTCGCGGTAGTGGTGCTCCTGCTGGGCGTAACCACGGCGTATAGCTTCGCCACGCGGCACCAGTTGGCCAACTGGCGCGACGACGAGTCGATCTACGGCAGCGTCCTGGCCAAGTCGGACCGCATTCATCAAGCCCATACGAACCTGGCCCACGCACTGCTGGCCCAAGAGAGGTTCGCCGAAGCGATTCTACATTATCGCAGGGCCCTGGAGCTAAAGCCAGATGATGTGAGCGGCCACTATAATCTCGGTTGGGCGTTGTCCGTGCCGGGGAGCTTCGACGAGGCCGTCAAGCAGCTTCGGGAGGCGATCCGGATTGATGATGAGCACGCAGAGGCCCATGGCCAACTGGGTGTGGTCCTATTCCGCCTTGGGCAGGTTGAGCAGGCGCAAGAACACTGTCGGCGGGCGGTCGAGCTCGCGCCGGAAGACCCGGAGATCGTCTTTAACCTCGGGCTTCTGCTGGCCAAGCAAGGTCAGTTCAACGAGGCCATCGATGTCTTGCAGCGCGCGATCAGCCTCGATCCCAACTATGCGGAGGCCCACTGCGCTCTGGCGGGCGCGTACCTCCAACAAGACAGGCACCAGCAGGCGATCCCGCACGCCCGTAAGGCCCTCATGATCGCCAAGACGCAGAAGCCCGCTGCGCAGCTCGCCTCCATAGCGTGTAGGACGTTGGGCCGGGCGCTGGTGAAGGCCGGCGAGTACCGGCAGGCGGCCGACCTGTTCCGCGAGCGCTTGGCAAGCGTGCCGGGAGACATGCGCGCCTGCCATGACTTGGCCTGGCTGCTGGCTACCTGCCCGGACAACGAGCTGCGCGACGGCGCCAGCGCACTCCGCTTGGCCGAGCGCGTCTGCGAGGCTACGAAATTCGAGAGCGTCAAGGCCGTTGATGCCCTCGCGGCCGCGTATGCCGAAGTAGGCCGATTCGAGGAGGCGGCAGCAACGGCCCGCCGGGCGATCGAACTGGCCTCAGCGGCTGGCAAGATCAAGCTAACCGAAGCGATCACTGCCCGGCTGAAGCTCTACGAATCCCGCGAGCCGTTCCGCCAGCAGTGAGTGGCCCTACCCGATGCCGGGCCGATCGTTGCTGAGCGCGGTGTGCAGCGAGCGCAGCAGACGGCTTTGCGGCTCGATCTTGCTAGGTACTGACGGGGCGTCTGCGAGGTCGGGGGTTCAAGGTGCGGTTGATCTGGCGGAAGGCCTGGCGGAGGCGCTGTTCGTTCTCGACCAGCGCGATGCGGACGTAGCCCTCGCCGTTCTCACCGAACGCTCGCCCCGGCGCGATGGCCACCTCCGCCTCCTCGATCAATCGCAGCGAGAAATCGATCGTGCTTTGGCCCTGGAGGTGTTCGTCCGGCACGCGAGCCCAAACGAACATGCCGGCGCGCGGCCTTTCTGCCTGCCACTCAATCCGTCGGCACCATTCCAACACCACGTCGCGCCGCGAGCGGTACAGCTCAGCTTGCCGCGCAACGTCTCTTTCGCACTGACGCATGGCAACGATGCTGGCGATCTGGATCGGCTGGAAAATCCCGTAGTCGTAGTAGCCTTTGATTGTTGCCAGCGCCTCTATCGTCTCTCGATTGCCCGCACAGAAACCGATGCGCCAGCCGGCCATGTTGTACGGCTTGGACATCGTGGTGAATTCGACGCCGACATCTTTCGCCCCTTCCGCCCCCAGGAAGCTCGGGGCTTGATAGCCGTCGAAGCAGGTCTGGCCGTAAGCAAAGTCGTGGATCACCGCCACGCCGAACCGTTGGGCCAGCTCGACCACACGGGCAAAGAATGGCTCATCGACGGTCATCGTTGTGGGGTTGTGCGGGTAGTTGAGGATCATCACCTTGGGTCGCGGATACAAGTGCTCCGCCACGTACGCAATGCGGTCCAGAAAGCCCTCGTCGGTGCCGAGCTCGTCGA
>CAYGAN010000242.1:0-2021 GCA_964347585.1 uncultured Planctomycetales bacterium
TGAATCCGAGCCAGAACTTCGGCTTCGTGATCCGCGAGGAACAGGGCAGCGAAAGTTCCCAGGACGGCACGAGGCAGTTCCGCTCGCGGGAGGCCGCGACCATAGTGGATCGTCCGTCGCTCACGCTGACATTTACGCAGGAAGCTACGCCGGGCGTTGACAACCCGAGTTTCGAGGAGAACGGCGGCTCATATGATGGGTGGGAGATCGTTCACGTCAGCGGCGAGGGGCCTGACGACCCACCTCTCGACAATAGCAATCTCTATGGGCCGCAGACTCCCTTCGGAACGCACTTCGGTGGAAAAATCACCAGCTGGTTAGGCATGGATTTCTACTTCGGCCAGGTCGTCGGAACAACGGACTGGGACGAGAGCAGCACTGATGCAAGCTGGGATCTCAGCGCGTACGTGAACCTTTACTGCACTCACCAACAGAGCCCCAACCCGACGGGGGTGCATCAGGTCTGGGAGATCGGCTGGAACGATGACGGGTCCCAGCCGGCTGACATAATGAGTTGCGACAACTACCAGGTTGTTGCGGACATCAACGGGAATTACACCGGCAACGACGACGTTGACTTCTACGCGCTCACGGCGAACGGGACGATCAGCGGCGTGACAGGTCTTCGAGCTGCGGTCTTCCGTGTGCACATGTACAATGACGGCGGATATTACTGGACATTCAACAACATTGACGGTGTAGGTTTTGCCGTTACCCCCGGGCTGCCGGCAGCCAACATCGAGTCGGTAGCTAGCATGGCCGACCACGAGGCCGCGGGTGAGCTTGGGATCGCGGTGAATCTCGACGCCGAAACGCTACCGGCCGACAGCGGGCTGGTAACGACCGAGAGCCGGGAGGATGGCGTCACCAAGCTGATGATCGACTGCGACCGCGACGTGCCGCTCCCGGCTACGCCGGAGGATGCCGTCGAGTCGATCATTGGAGTGAACAGCGGCAATGTGACGGCGTACGTGGCCAGTGTCACAGCCGCAGGCGACGTGATGAGGACACGTACACAGTCACGCTGGCGAGTTCGGTGATCGCTGGCGATAGGGACTTTATGATCCGGTCGCTTCGTGGAGAGGTGGACAACGGCGGTTCGTCGTCTCAGGTGGTGAATGCTGTGGACCTGAGCGAGGTGCGGATGAGCTTCAGTGCAGACGTGACAGCTGGTGACAACGCCAAGTACGACATCGTCTCGGACGGCACGATCAACGCGTCGGACCTTTCAGACTGTCGGATCTGCTTTACCCACACAGCTCCGTAGCTCGGGCGCAGGATCGAGGATGCGTTGCCGGACTGAGGGACTCTTCCTTCGGTTTCTGATCTGGGCACGGTGACCGGCATCCCCGCGCAAGCGGGTTCGGGGGGGATTACTCGCCCGTCGCGGCTGACCACACCTGACTGAGCACGTGCCTCGCCCGCGTTTGGCGGCGGCGCGGAGGGCGGGGCCCTCGCCTCTTGTGCACGAAGCGGCCAACCGGACCCGCACCAGGGCGATGTTGTCGCGACCCTTTGAGCCGACGCCCGTTATTAGGCCAATACTGCGCACCGCGGCGAGGGGCAAAAAGCGAAGGGGCCGCAACGTCTCCCCTCGTTACGGCCCCCAGCCAGAGGGTGGTAGCAGCAACCCGCTGGGACGACCCTCCAAGGGTCAGCGCTTCTCATCCGAGGCGCTTTACCTCGACGGGTGTCCCGTCGAGTTGCTTAGCGTTGGGCGGTGCTTGATAGCTCGCCTTTTTTTTCTCATTCCCTCCTAACTTCAGTTGAGCAACCGGCGTGCCAGGTTGACCAGGGTGCTGGCCGGCCTGGCAGGTTCCCATAACCGCTTCCAAGGAAAAGGCTTATAGGCTCGATCGGGGGGGATTAGGCCTCGGCTTGCGCCGAACAGGTGGGACAAGTGACCCATCTCAGCCTCGGCCGGTTGGCCAGTATTGCCCGATCAGCCGCGCGACCAACCCGGACCCGTCCGCCTTGTGCAGCAGTACCTCGTGAAAGCCCGCCACCGCCAGCAAGGAACC
>CAYGAN010000242.1:2031-3331 GCA_964347585.1 uncultured Planctomycetales bacterium
CCCCAAGCCAGGCAGCGCGTTTCCTTGAGTCGCCGTCAATCAAGCAGATGTGCGTTCCCGATTCGCACGCGCGTCAGGCCGGCGCCCTCGGCAGCGGCGAGACAGTCCATGGCGTGGCGGCGCGACGTGATCGGTAGGTCGCCCATTTCGTACGCAGGACCAAAGGCCAATAGCGCATAGGGAATGCTCGCGTTGAATCGGGCGATGAACCCGGCGATCCGGCGGACCTGGTCCGCCTCGACGTACCCCGGCACCAGCAGCGTGGACGCGATGAGTAGCGGCGGGTCCGGGCGCCGGTCAATCCATCCGCTGAGATGCTCGAAGTTGCCCAGAGTCCTGCGGTTCGACACGCCGCACAAGGCACGGTGAAGCGAGCTGTCCCAGGCCTTCAGGTCGAACTTGATGCATCCGCCGCTCTCGAGGGAGAGCTCCGCCATCTGCGTCAGGGCAGAGCGGGACATCGACCCGTTCGTCTCCCAGCAGATTCGCAGGATTCGACCTTGGCTTGCCTGTCGCGCGAGCCGGGCTGCGGCCAGAGCATGTTCGATCTGACAGGACGGATCCCCACCGAAAGAGCAGATACACCGCGTCCGTTCATTCACGGCAGCGGCCAGTTCGGCCGCGGTGTGTCTGGGCCCGGCGAGGCTGTGGTATTTGAAGCGCCAGTTCTGACAGAAGAGACAGTCGAACGAACAAGCTTCGTAGAACACGGCTAGGTTGTGGTAGCCGCGTTCCGGGCCCTTCGTGTGGGTGAACGTCGGATGCCCTGCCGGTCCGGAGGCGGGGCAAACCCAGTCCGCCACGCAGTTCGTGGGCAGAGGATCGCGATACCACTGCACGGCTGCAGCGTCAGCGTCCCCGCCGGTCAGTCGCCCGGCGTCGTTGCCCCTGACGGCACAATAACCGGCCTGGCCGGCAGCAATCTTGCACGCGTTGATGCACTGGCGGCATCGCACGCCCGCGGGCGCTCTGGGCGGGTGGGGGGGCAATTGGAATTCACGGCGCGCCTGGGAGTGGGCAGAGGCCGCCTGCTGCCGGGCTGCCGGCGAATCGTTGAGAATGCACGCGGCACACAGGCTTAGTCGCTTGCTGATCTGAGCCGAGCGGCGGTTACAGAGCGTGCACCGGCCCATGTTAAGGGCCCCCCAAACGGCCCGAGCGTTCCCCGCGCCCGCTCCACAGCGCAGTCTGCCCGTCGTGTCTGCGGGAGCGGGCCTTTGCTGTCACTGGAAAACGGCCACCGCCTCCTGAGGCGCATTGAGCTGGCCGAGCCAGTCGAGCAACCTCTCGTGCAGCTGCT
>CAYGAN010000242.1:3341-6423 GCA_964347585.1 uncultured Planctomycetales bacterium
TTGACGATAGCCGGATGGTCGCCGGCAATGTTCTTCTCAGCATAGGGATCGACGTCGAGATCGTAAAGCTCGCGCTCGCCTGCCGCGCCGATCGGCACATAGGCCCACTTGTCCGTGTAAAGGACCGGCGTCGTCCACTTGGTCGGCGGCTCGCCAGGCTCTACCCGGAGCATGCTGGCCGCGATCGCACAGTCACGCAGCGGCGCCTGATGCTCACCTCGAAGCATGGGGGCAAACGAACCTCCGTGAAACGGATCAGGCGGGTTGACTTGAAGTCCCGCAACATCGAGCAGCGTCGGGAGGATGTCCGGCGGCTGCAGCAGCGCGTCAACCGTTCGCCCGCCCTCGAGGCCCGGCACAGCGATCATGAACGGAATGTGGGCGATCTCCGGATAGACGGGCCAGCAGCGCTCGTCGCCCGGGTTGATGTTCGACTTGCCCGTGCGATTGTGCTCGCCCAGGCTCATCCCGTGGTCCGTCGTGAACACGACGATTGAGTTGTCCCACAGGTCTAAGTCGTCGATCTTCTGGAGCACGCGGCCGACCCAGCGGTCCACGAGTTCGGCCTCCGCGCAGTAATGTGCACGAAGATTGTTGAGCTCAGCCGGTGTCAGGTCGCTGGCCTTGCCGTAGTTCGGGTGGATCATCGGCGTGCCGGTATAGCCCGGATCATAACGCTTGGCCATGTACTCCGGCGGGTCCCACGGCTCGTGGGGATCGAAGAAATCGACCCACAGGAAGAATGGGTGAAACTTGTAGTTCTCTTCGAGCCACTCGACGGCGAGCGCGGCGGTGCGAGGCGGAAAGCAATCCTCCTCGCGATACCACAGCCGGTTCGTCCATCGTGCCAGATCGACCAGGTTCCGCCCCTGAAAGTGCTTGCCGTAGCGCATCTTCTCCGGCGGCATGACGGTCTCGATCGGGTGGTTCATCCTGAGAAAGAACGTGTCGCTCTCCTGCCCGCGGAGCACGTGGGACCCGTTGAAACCCACGTCGAAGTTCGCGCGGAACAGGTGCGGGCAGTCGCAGATGAGTTGCGAGACGTACCCGTCTTGGCGGAGCAGCTCGGGCAGATGATTCGCGCTGCTCTGGCGGCGGGCCTGCCAGGGATACCACGGCCAGCCGTATCGGCCCGTGGTCAGGTCGGTCCGATGGGGGATCGTCGGAAAGCTGGCCGTGTACATCCGCGACAGGCTGACCGCGCGCTCCGCGAAGCGGTCGAGTTCGGGCGTACGCACCGGCATGACGGCCCGGTCGAAGAGATTGTCGTACCGAAACGTGTCCGAGATGATCAGAATGATGTTCAACGGCCTCCTCCTTCTTTCTCCTAGTCTTGTTTCCGCTTCTCCGGCCCTTGTTGATCGGTGCGCTTACCAGGCGCGACGGGTACGTTCCGCTCTGCGGCTACGCGCGCAGGCCGAGTACCTGAAGCAACGTCTGCTCGTCCTGTGTGGGCTTGACCCAGCCGAGGACCGCACAGATCCACGCGATGCCAAACCCGGCCACGAACCCGCCTATGTGACCCCATAAGGCCACGCCAATCTCAGCGCCCATGAGCAGGTAGAACACGTCCCACGCCACCCAATACAGGATGATCCATCCGCTGGAAAGCCTGCTGACTCCCGGCCGTAGCCAAATCACCCAGAATATCGTTATGTCATTTCGCGGGAAAAACACAAGAAACGCGCCCATGACGCCGGAGATCGCGCCGGACGCACCTACCGCGGGTCCGCCCTTCAGTCCGTAGTGCGCCAGCCCGCCGCCCAAGGCACAGGCAGCATAGAGCGCAAGATAACCCGCCTGCCCGAACTTGTAGTTCATCGCGTTGCCGAAGACCCACAGGAAGAGCAGGTTGCCAAACAGATGAATAACGCCGGCGTGAAGCAGCGAAGAAGTCAACGCCAGGACAGGCAAAGGAAATTCCTTGGTGGTCAGCTTCATCGGCCGGGGCTCGAGGTGCTGAGCGAGCTCGGGGCCGAGCAGAGGCACGCTGGGATGAACTTCAATCCCCGCCATCTTGCTGAAGAACTCGTTGTCCAGGAACCCCGCCACACTCACGCTGCCGATCAGCAGGAGCAGCGCGTAGTTCACCCAGGGCCAGCGCCATAGGGGAACGTCAACTTGCAGCGGGATCAGGGGCATCTGCTCTCTGGGCTGCTCGGCGGTCAGTAGTCATCCGCTGGGCGCGAGGCACTGGTCACGGCCCAGTGCGGCTGTCGCACTCCACTCAACGCGCCTGCCACGACCGCCTCCTCATGGGCTTTAACTGTAGCTGCTTGCCGAGACGCTGGCGTCGGGGTACTTCGTGCCTCGGCGCTCTGGTGGCCAGGCCCGGCCTTGTCAGCGGTTCGGCACGCGCAGCTCGACCGGCAACATGGGCGCGAAGTCGCGGTGCGGCTCGGTCTGATACCAATAGGCCACCGAACTGTAATCGTCGCTTCGATTGTTGGCGTGGCCGTGCTCGATCGAGACGCGGATGTTCTTGCGGAACGGAACCGGGTCCAGAATGTGGTACCGATAGACGCAGACTTTGCCCCACTCGTTCCAGCCCTGCTCGAGCTCGGCCCAAGCCTGGCCGTTGTACAGGTGCGCGTTGTCCTGCATGCCCCAAGCGTGGGACAGGTAGTCCTCGCTGCCCGTGCCGTGCATGTCCGGCGGCCAGGTGCGCTTCCCGTCACGGTCGATGAAGATCATGTCGTCGCCCTCGCCCCACCAGCCTTTGTAGAGATGGTCGATCGAGAAGTTGACGCCGACGTAGTGGCCTCGGCCCTCGGCTTCGAGAATCAGATAGTTGCCCTCGTCGGTCAGGATCTTCCCTTCGGGCCCGGCCATGCGCTTCTGCCACGCGGGCGAGTGCCACACGCTCCCTTCGCCCTGCCAGCCGTCGCACGGGTTCTCGCGGCGCCACTTGGCGTGGAAGTACAGCGCGTCGTCGCCGAGCGCCTCGTGCTTCTGGTAGTCGATGTAGAAATAGAACGCCCGCACAGGCTCCTGCTGCTCGTTGACGATCTCGACGCGCGCCGTCTTTCGGAAGGGCATCTGGAACCAGCAGTTCATCGCCACGCCCCCGCCGATCTTGCCC
>CAYGAN010000243.1:0-2807 GCA_964347585.1 uncultured Planctomycetales bacterium
GGTGGTCTTCAACAAGGTCGCGGGCAAGACCGGCGCGTTCGGGTACAACGCGGAGACCGGCAAGTTCGGCGACCTGGTCAAGGACGGGGTGATCGATCCGACGAAGGTCGTGCGGATCGCTTTGGAGAACGGCAGCAGCGTGGCCAGAACGCTTCTGACCACCGACTGTGTCGTAGCAGAGAAACCGAAGAAGAAAGAGGAGACAGGCCCACCGGGCGGTCCCGGCGGTGAAGGCATGGAGGACATGGACTACTAGCAAGCTGGCCTTTCGGCCGCGAAAGCAAAGGGACGCGCCCCGTGAGCCGGGCGCGAGACAAGGCGCTTCGGATGTTAGCAGGAGACAAGCACGATGGCAGCAGCCACGAAGGTGAAGGTTAGATTGCTGGACGATCGGGTCCTGGTCGAGCCGCGCGAAGCGGAGGAGAAGACCGCTGGGGGCATCGTGCTGCCGGACACGGCCCAGGAGAAGCCGCAACGCGGCAAGGTGATCGCCGTCGGCCCCGGCAGGCTGCTGGAGAAGACCGGCGAGCGCGGCCGGATGTGCGTCAAGAAGGGCGATGAGGTATTCTACGGCAAGTATGCGGGCACAGAGGTCGAGCTGGACGGCGACGAATACGTGATCGTCAAGGAAAGCGACATCCTGGCGGTCGTGGAGAGGTAACTTACGGGCGTGGCTGTCGCGGCGCGGTCGGGGCGCCCGGGAGATGACTGGCGATGCGCGCCTTGATGGACTACCTGGAACGGCGGCGCATCGAGACGACGCTGGCTCACGTGAAGGGCCGGCTGCTTGATATCGGCTGCGGCAACAACCGGCTGGTGCGAATGTACGGAGACGGGGTGGGCGTCGATGTTCACCCGTGGGAAGGCGTGGACTTGGTCGTTGAGGACTCCGCGAGGTTGCCACTGGCTGACAAGAGCTTCGATACCGTCAGCTTCGTGGCGTGCCTGAATCACATACCGAATCGTCAGGGAGTGCTGAGGGAAGCTCGGCGGGTGTTGGCCGACGACGGCGTGGTGCTGGCGACGATGATTCCGCCGCGGGTTTCGTGGCTCTGGCATCTGGTCAACTCCCCGTGGGACGAGGACCAGTCCAAGAGAGGCATGCAGCCCGGGGAAGTGTACGGCTTGACGAATCGGCAGATGACGGCACTGTTCGCCGAGACAGGATTCGAGGTAACGCAGCGACATCGTTTCATCTTGTGGATGAACTGCCTGTACGTGGCACGAAAACGGGCCCCAGCAGCCCAAGACCCCTGCTGACCTCGCAGCCACGCAGGCGTAATCCGTGGGCCGTGAGCGGCAACGCGAGACGCGGCCCGAGACGGTTAGGGCAGGACCCCAACGGCGATATCCGGCGGTTGGGGACGGCGTTAGGAGCGAACGATGGCCAAGCAATTGATGTTCGAGCAGGAAGCGCGTGAGGGCATTCAACAAGGGCTGGCGAAGTTGGCCGGGGTGGTAAAGATCACCCTAGGTCCGACTGGGCGAAACGTGATCTTGCAGAAATCGTTCGGGTCGCCGCGGGTCACGAAGGACGGCGTGACGGTCAGCAAGGAGATCGAGCTGCCGCAGCCCTTCGAGAACATGGGCGCCAAGATGGTCAACGAGGTGGCGAGCAAGACGAGCGACGTGGTCGGAGACGGGACGACCACGGCAACGGTGCTCACGGAGGCCATCTTCAATGAAGGGCTCAAGTACGTGGTGGCGGGCGTCAACCCGATGGCGCTGAAACGTGGCATCGACACGGCGGTGGCGGCGGCGGTCAAAAGCATCGGCGAGCAGGCGGTCAAGGTCCGCGGCCGAGAGGACATCGCCAAGGTCGGGGCCATCAGCGCGAATGGTGACGAGAAGGTCGGCGAGATGCTGGCCGAGGCGCTGGAGGACGTCGGCAAAGAAGGGGTGGTCGAGATCGAAGAGGGCAAGAGCCTGGAGACCGAAAAAGAAGTCGTCGAGGGCATGCAGTTCGACAAGGGGTACATCTCGCCCTATTTCATGACCAACCCGAACACGCTGGAGTGCGTGCTCGAGGACGCGTACATCCTGATTCATGAGAAGAAGATCTCGAACCTTCGGGAGCTGGTCCCACTTCTGGAGAAGACCGCTGGCGCCTCCAAGCCGCTGCTGCTCATCGCTGAGGACGTTGAAGGTGAGGCCCTGGCGGCTTTGGTCGTGAACCGACTCCGAGGCGTGCTCCAGGTCTGTGCGGTCAAGGCGCCCGGGTTCGGCGATCGTCGAAAGGCAATCCTCGGGGACATTGCGGTGCTTACCGGCGGGCGAATGATCAGCGAAGATCTGGGCATCAAATTGGAGAATCTCGAGTTCAGCGACCTCGGGCGGGCCAAGAAGATCGTCGTTGATAAGGAGACGACCACGATCATCGAGGGCGCCGGCAAGAAGAGCGACATCACCGCGCGGTGCGACCAGATCCGCACCCAGATCGACAAGACCACCAGCGACTATGACCGCGAGAAGCTCCAGGAGCGTCTCGCGAAACTGACGGGGGGGGTGGCTGTGATCCGCGTGGGCGGAGCCACCGAGACCGAGGTCAAGGAGCGCAAGGATCTGGTGCAGGACGCCTTCCACGCCACGCGGGCCGCGGCGGAAGAAGGCATCGTGCCCGGCGGAGGCGTGGTTTTCATCCGTGCGATTGATGCGGTGCAACAAGCCCGGGAGAAGGCACGCGGCGACGAGAAGCTCGGGTTCGACATCCTGGTCAAGGCTCTGGAAACGCCGGCGCGACAGATCGCCGAGAATGCCGGCGAAGACGGAGCTGTGATTGCCGAGCAGATCAAGGAGAAGCCGGGCCG
>CAYGAN010000243.1:2817-6416 GCA_964347585.1 uncultured Planctomycetales bacterium
TCCAGCCAGGGCCGGGTGAAGCGCTGGGAGGCCGGTCTCGATGCCCGCACCCGCACCCTCGTGGACATGTTCAAAGCAGGCATCATCGATCCCGCCAAAGTGACGCGGATCGCATTGGAGAACGCAGCCAGCGTGGCCGGGCTGATGCTGACCACGGAGGTGCTGGTGACTGATCTGAAAGATGAAGAGAAGGAGATCGACGGCGCCGTCCGATAGATTCTACTGTCGGCCTGAGATGCTGGGGCGGCCCGTGGGACCGCCCCTGCTCTCTGTGTAGGGGCCGACAAGTCAAGAGCGCGCGTGGGTCGGCCGAGAGGTCGAGCCGAGCGTCGGTCGCTGTGAAGATGGGCTCCGGTGGCTGAGAAACGCGACTACTACGAAGTGTTGGGCGTTTCCCGGGAAGCACCCCCCGATGAGATCAAGCGCGCCTACCGACAGGCGGCACTGAGACACCATCCCGACCGCAACAAGGACAATCCCGAGGCGGAGCAGAAGTTCAAGGAAGCGGCCGAGGCCTACGACGTACTGAGCGATCCCCAGAAGCGTCAACGTTACGACCGGTATGGTCACCGCGGCTTGTCCGGGGTGGGGGTGCATGATTACTCGCACATGGGGGTCGAGGACATCTTCTCGATGTTCGACGAGATCTTCGGGGGTTCGATCTTCGGCGGGCGGGGTCGCCGCGCAGGTCGTGGAGCCGATCTGCAGACCCAGATCGAACTGACGCTGGCTGAGGTGGCCAGTGGTGTGGAGCGCACGCTTGAATTCGAGCGCAACGACTTCTGTGACGACTGCAGCGGAAGCGGGGCGGCGCCCGGCTCGAAGCGTCAAACGTGCGCAACGTGCGGCGGGTATGGTCAGGTCGAACAAGCCAGCGGGTTTGGTCTCCTGGTGGGACGGGTGGTGTCGGCCTGGCGGACGTGCCGGGGTGCGGGAACGCTGGTGGTTAGCCCGTGCAAGAAATGCCGCGGCAGCGGCCGGTACCCGAAGCACCGGGTGCTGACCGTCAAGATTCCGCCCGGGGCGTACGAGGGTGCTGTGGTCCGTGTCCCCGGCGAAGGTGAACCGGGGGAGAACGGCTCGACGCGAGGCGACCTGCACTGCTACGTGCGCGTGGCACCCCACCCGTTCTTTGAACGGCATGGCAATGATATCGTCTGCCGCGTGCCCATTAGCTTCACGCAGGCCGCTCTCGGTGCCAAGATCGACGTGCCCACGTTAACCGGCCGAGCCGCGGTGACGATTCCGCGCGGCACGCAGCATGGAAAGCTGCTCCGTCTGAACGGCCGAGGCCTGCCCGACAACAGGACTCGCCGTTGCGGCGACGAGCTGGTCCAGATACTCGTGGAGGTCCCCAAGAAGCTTTCGAAGAGGCAAGAGCAGTTGCTCCGGGATTTCGCGGAGACGGAGGACAACTCGGTACTGCCCGAATCCAAAGGCTTCTTTGAAAAGCTCAAGGAGTACTTTGCCGACGAGGATCCAAGGAAATAGCGACGAGCGGTTCCATGGGTCGAAAGAAGAGAATTCAAATTGCCACCGACGAAGAGGTAAAGCGTTACAGCTCTTCGGAGGCGACCGAACAAGCGGAGCAAGAGTCGGTGGACCGTCCGTCGGCGGAGACGCCTGGCGACGAATCCCCGGCAACCGAAACGGTTGAGGCCGATGACTTGGCTCGCCTGCGCGAAGAGTGCGAAACGTGGAAAGACAAGTTCCTTCGCGCCAAAGCGGACATGGCTAACATGCAGCGTCGTGCCGGCGCAGAGCGGACCGAGGCCATTCGGTTTGCCAATGCAGACCTGATGCGGTCGCTGCTGCCGATACTGGATGATCTCGAACGCACCCTGGAAGCGTCAGGGGCCGCGGAGACCGTGGCGTCCGTGGCAGACGGGGTGCGACTGATCTACGATAACATGATCAAGATACTTCAGGATAGTGGGGTGCAGGCGATCGGGGCTGCGGGCGAGCCGTTCGATCCGTCGGTGCACCAAGCAGTGATGCAGAAGCCGTCCGCCGACTGCCCTGACAAGACAGTGCTCCAAGAGTTGCAGCGAGGTTACCGGCTGCACGACCGGCTCCTGCGACCGGCCAAGGTCATCGTTTCCCAGGCGTCGGCGACGGATCAGCCAGACCAAAACGCCCACCGGGAAACCCCGGACGAGGCGACGGGCTCGACGGATCCGGCGGACTAGTGCGAGGGAAGATGCCCCCGTTGCGGGGAGAATGAAGACGGAGCGATTAGGTATGCCTACGTATGAATATGCATGTGATGCCTGCGGACACACGTTTGAACTCTTCCAGTCGATCACTGCTCGACCGATACGACGCTGTCCTGAGTGCGGCCGGTTGAAAGCGCAGCGACTGATCGGGGTCGGGGCGGGCGTAATCTTCAAAGGATCAGGCTTCTACCAGACCGATTATCGTAGCGAGGCGTACAGGAAGGCAGCGAAGGCGGACAGCGAGACGGGCTCTGAGACCAAGAAGGCTGATAAGAAGAAATCCGAGAAGAAAACGAGCTCCTCGAAGGGAGCGGCCGAATCGTAGTCGGACCTTACAGGCTTAGGCCAGATGCCAACGGCGGTCTGTCCAACTTGCCGGCGAGCCATGCGCTTCGCGGAACGCGGCGAGTTCGCGTACTTTCCCTTCTGCTCGCGGCGGTGCCAGGACGCGGACCTGGAGAAGTGGCTGTCCGGCCAGTACCGCATCAGCACACCGATCTCACGCGACGCCGACGACTCCGCTGAGTCCTCGACCTCGGCGTCCGACTAGCCCGCCAGGTCCCTTAGCCTCCCAGGGTTGGGACGTCAAAATTGGGAAAAAAGGCGTTGCTGTGGATCGCGCGCACCCTATAATACCGCACGGGTCGATGCGGAGCGGCGCGGTCGGCACATTTTTGGGTCGAGTGTACCTATCGGGCGCGACAGGAGGGCTCGGCGCGGGGCTCGATCCGAAGTTGACTAAACGTTGAATATGATCCGTTCACTCGCTGCATCCGGTCAAAGGAGGTAGCCATGCCCGACGATCAGCAAGAGCTGCGGCGCATCAACTGGTCGGAGTGTTTCCCGTTCACCAACATCTTCCGAACGTTCCGATTGGCGATCCACCCGAGCAAGCTGCTACTGGCGCTGGTGGGGCTGTTTCTGACATACGGCGTCGGTCGCCTGCTCGACGTGGTCTGGTGCGCAGCCGGCACCGATGTGCTGTACGGTGAGATCGCGCATTTCCACCGGCATGCTGACTTCTCAGCGTGGCACAAAGAGTATCGCAATGAGATCAATGCCAAGCTGGTCCAGCAACTGATTTACATCGAGAAGAAGGCCGAACCCGACGAGAGCAAGTGGTCGGACCCCAAGAAGCTGGAAGAGCAGGTCAAGGCGAACCCGGACGAGGTGGTGGACGATATCCGAGAGCTCTACAAGAAGGCGTACGCAGAAGACATCGATCTTGACAAACGCAAGCACAAAGAGAAGGAAGTGCTCGAGGAGATCAAGAACGAGGACGAACGTGAGCGGCGCCTGGCCGAGATGGTCGCGGAATCGCGCCGGCAGTGGGCCGCAGGGCTCGGGATCATCGACCAGAATGATCGCCAGGGAGTCTTCGCC
>CAYGAN010000244.1:0-6361 GCA_964347585.1 uncultured Planctomycetales bacterium
GGTGGACAGCGTTGACCAGGCTCGCGGTGAACGTAGCGATGCCACAGGTGACGGGTGGATAGGTGCCAACAAACAGAATGTTGAGCTGCTTCGCCATGTCTTAGCTCCTTCCCTTAGGCTCGGGTCATCTCGGTCAGGGTGATCACGGCAAGAAGATGCCGTCGCTGGCCTCGGACATTTCGTGAGGCCTAATCCAGACTCTGCGCGGCCTGTGTGTGCACGGTCACGGTTGGCTTCGCGTCCAGCCGTGCAGGAACACGTGCGCCGGAGAGCGAACGATCGTAATCGAATCGTTTACTGCCTCATGCTCATGCAACTCCTTTCCCGCGTGGGCGGCCGAACCCGCCGCCCACGCGCTCACGAAGACTCAACTGCTGCTCGCAAGGCTAACCGCTAATCGACTCGGCCGGATGCAATCCCCAGCCGTCTCCCTCTTGGAGGTCGTGGGAGCTCTTGATTCGAATAAGCTTGCCCGGAACACTGGCCACGACCCGACAAGGCCGCCACCGCGCGGGGAACCGTCCCTCGTGAATTCGGTTTCCTGCGCAAGAGCGTTTCGGTTCAAGACAACCCCCGCCGGGCCGCACGCGGCGTGATCGACGTAGCGCTTGCGGCCGCCGGCCTGCTCGAGCCGGCTTACATCTTGGGGCTGGTCTCGAACGGCGTGTGCAACTTGCTCATCCTGCCCGAAGGATTGGAACTCACCTTCGCTCTGACGCGCCATGATCTGGATCCGTTCCACCTGGCCATGACCGCCGCGGCTTGCCGGCAGTCGCCTGCTTCAAACATACCGGAATATACCGTGGCAGAACGTGAAGGGGGATCGGGCAAATCATGAAAACCGGTTGGGGAAACACCCGAAAACTATGTGGGGGATTCTCCGATGCCCAACCGCCTGTCCGTCGAGGCCCAGGAAGATCACATCAAGCAGGGGCGGCGAAAGCATGTGACCACACAGCCTAGGTAGTCAACGGTAGTCGCCAGGGCTCGCGGTAGGATTTGGTCACAAGCTCTTCGAGGTCGTCCTCACCTAACACACGTTCGTTCTGCGCATCCCAGCGAATGGATCGCTTGCTGCGCAGCGCGACGTTGCTCGCGGCCTTCGCACCCGTGCCCGCCGCTGTTCTGATATTCCCAGACAAGCGCAAAGTCGGCGAAGTCATACAGGGCGTGCTGCGTGTCGGGCGTGTCAGATATGTCGTCATAGATATGCTTGCCGCCGGAGAAACTTACCCGGTCGGGCAGGTCAATCTTTCGATCGGCCGCGCCAGATCTCCAGGCCATCAAATGGGTTCGTCGTCCCAACATACAAGTAGTTTCCGACGGATTCCATCGTTCGGAAGCCGTAGTTGCCAACGTCGCCGAAGCCGTTTAGCGTGACGCGGTACCACGTCACGCCGTCCTGTGTCTTGTATAGGTCTGAGCCGGCGCGCCACACACGCTCGATCAGATTGGCCTGGCGGGCTTGGGTCAGCGCTTTGATCACGCGATCCATGTTTTCAAGCACATTGAAGAACGGGCTGACTTGGTCGTATGTCGCCGCGTAGAACCAACCGTCATGGACGGCCATCGACCAGATGTAGGTGTTCGGCCAGTGGTCGAAACCCGAGTCGAAGCCGCTCACCGAGCCAGGGCCCACGACCGTCTCCCACGTGTCGTCAGCGCTGATCCGAATGATGTCGGCAGCCTTAAAGCCCGCCGTGATATTCGCCAGCGGATTCAATTGGCTTCCCACATAGAGCTGATTGCCGAACACACATGGCGTGATGGCGGCCTCGTTGATGGCGGACGGGCCACCGCCGGTGACGACCGCGATAGGCGCCGCATCGCCGTCGGGTCCGGCGAGTTTCCAGATCTCGTAGCCCTGAGCCTCGTTCTTCGTTCCAGCGTAGAGCCAGCCATTGAAGGATGCCAGGAACATGACGCCGACATTATCGGGGTTGCCAAAGCCGTCTGTCGTAACGGCCGCAACCTCCTCGCCGTCCGTGACGAAGATCTTGCCGACACGGTCATCGCTCGTTGGTGCCTCGTTGGCAAATGCGAGATAGAGCAAGCCGTTGTATTCCTCCATGTACCGAATGGAACCGGGCTCGTCTGTCTGCCAGAGGACCTCCCACGAGCCTGGGTCGCCAGTCGCGCTGCGCCAAAGCGTTGCCCGTCGTCCGAATGTTGCCGCGTAAAGGCGGTTCACGCCGTCGCCGGGCGAGCGATACTGACGCAAGAAGCGAAAGCCGATCGTCTCGAAATCCGGATCCTGCTCGACGTCGCGGTAGTCCAGCACCGTTTCCCAGGCATAGCGGAAGATGTCGCCGCGGTACCGGCGTATCTCTGGAGGTCGTGCTGCGATGTCACCCAGCTCGCCCGACCCGAGCACCGCAGAGATACCCTGGTAGATCAGGCCGATCATGTCGTTGCCGGTTCCCACATAGACGTGGGGCGGCGCGTCGCCGTCAGGCTCGAAGTACTCCATCGACCATGCGTAGTCGTTGATATCGACGCGGTTGTCGTCGGGGTCGAACCCGTTCAGGCTGATCAGTTCGAAGTCTTCAGCCTCCAGCCCGCCGACATCCGGCGGCAGCGGCGGCAATGGAGCGGGGCAGCCCGCAGCCAGAATGATGAACGCGCTAGCTGTGAAGACGGCTGCAACGCGTCGCAATCGACGTAATAACGGCTGCAGCCGCCGGCCTGCTCGAACCGGCTTCCATCGTAGGGCTGGTCTCGAACAGCGCGTGTGGTCTCCACCCTGTGGCCAGCCCAGGCCGTGCGCGGCGTTGCGCCGGTAGTTGACGTGAGCATCGAGAGACGCCCGGTGCGCGACCCGTTTGCACGGCTGAACCGGACGCTGGCCTTCCACGGGTTGTCCGGCCATTATCCCGCACCGACTCTTGACTCTGGCATGGCTGGCAGCCATGATCCCTACCTCACATCTGCCATGGCAGCCCGGCCTTTGTTGTCCGGCTGCATTGCGGCAGGCTTCGTTCGACGGCAGCGCGCAGGCTGCTTGATTGCAGGCAACAAAGGTCGAACGCGGCCGGGCCACCATGGCGAGCGCCACGACTGCGCTATTGCGCACCCCCTTCCGGCCCAAGGATGGAAAAGAGCGTCGCTTTCTTCGCTGGACAAAGTCCCCTCCAGCATTCGCCATGCTCCAGGCTTGTCTGGAAGAGTACGCCCGTCCGACAGCCCAGTAGAGCCGCATCGGACGAGTCAAGATCGTGTTCGACGTCGGCCGCCATCGATACGAAGGCGGCGACGATATCCGCCTCTTGGCCCTCCTGGAAACGAAACACGTAGCGGCGCCTTCCCTTAACAAAGCGAATCTGCCGAAACAGATTCATAGCTCGAAATCCCAGTTGCGCTTCGCCGCAATCACAGAAGATGTCACCTCGTGACGTGCGGCGCGCATCAGCAATCCGGAAGCGGGATCCGGGGCCGGACGCCTCCGCTGCCCTTCCTTGAACGAGCCCTGGGGATCGAACCTGCTGCCCGTCGGGTCGCTGGCTGTGACGCAGCCAGCGCCGAACGTGTTCCGCCCGGGGGCCATTTCCCCGTTGCCGACGAGTATCGCGATCTGCTCGCCCTTCGGGTCTGGGCCGGGCAGTAAGCGCACATAAAGAAAGCACCGGGCGTATGCGGCGCAGGCCCGGTGCTTCCCGGAGGGGAAAGAAGTTGGAACTGACAGGATTCTCTCGACGCTGTGCAAAACGCTCTCGTACTGTCGTACTGGTGGCGCCATCGTGGGTCCCCAGGCGCACAAGAAATCCTCAAGAGCATCCGGACACGCAGCGCGTGTTTGGCCGTTCGGAAGCCTTCAAAAGTGACAAAGCCGAGCAGCCTCCTTGACCATCAATCGCACCGGATAGCTGGGGCGCGCCAGGTTTGTTGGCTTCGCGCTGAGCACTCCAGGCCGCCGTGCTGCGTCCGTGCTGTGTAGCGCCGCGCATCTGGCTCGCCAAAAACGCCAACGGCGTGCCCAACTTGCTCATCCCGCCTGAAGGATTGGAACTCACCTTCGCTCTGACGCGCCATGATCTGGATCCGTTCCACCTGGCCATGACCGCCGCGGCTTGCCGGCAGTCGCCTGCTTCAAACATACCGGAATATACCGTGGCAGAACGTGAAGGGGGATCGGGCAAATCATGAAAACCGGTTGGGGAAACACCCGAAAACTATGTGGGGGATTCTCCGATGCCCAACCGCCTGTCCGTCGAGGCCCAGGAAGATCACATCAAGCAGGGGCGGCGAAAGCATGTGACCACACAGCCTAGGTAGTCAACGGTAGTCGCCAGGGCTCGCGGTAGGATTTGGTCACAAGCTCTTCGAGGTCGTCCTCACCTAACACACGTTCGTTCTGCGCATCCCAGCGAATGGATCGCTTGCTGCGCAGCGCGACGTTGCCCAAGTGAGCGACGGTGCTCGCGGCGTGTCCGATCTCGATGTCCTCGGTCGGGCGTTGGCGAGAGCGGACGCAATCCAGAAAGTTGCGGACATGCTCCGGGCGCCCGTTGCCTCTGCCCGGGTGCTTCTCGATGGGCAGCAGATCCTTCTCCCGCTTTCTGCTTCGATCTTTCTTTTCCGGGACGACTTCCCATCCGCCGGTGTCAACGATCAGGATGGCCTCGGTGCCATGGAAGGCCACGCCGTGCTCGCGCCCTTCGCACCCGTGGCCGCCGCTCATCTGATGTTCCCAGACAAGCGTAAAGCCGGGGAAGTCGTACAGGGCGTGCTGCGTGTCGGGCGTGTCAGAGATGTCGTCATAGATATACTTGCCGCCGGAGGAACCTACCCGGTCGGGCATTTTGGCCTGCATGGCCCCCAGGGCAATGTTGATCAGGTGCACGCCCCAGTCGGTCATGAGGCCGCCCGCGTAGTCCCAGAACCAACGGAAGGTGAAGTGGAATCGGGCTGGGTTGAAAGGCCGCTTCGGTGCCGGTCCGAGCCACATGTCGTAGTCCACCCCCTTCGGCACCGGCTGGTCCTTCGGCTTGCCCACGCTATGGACCCAGGTCAGGTACGCCCAACAGCGCACGAGCCGAATCTTGCCGAGCTTGCCCGACTGCACATACCTGATCGCCTCCCGCCAATGCGGGGCGCTGCGCCACTGCGTGCCCATCTGAACCACCCGGTCATGCCTCCGGGCTGCGTTGAGCATTGCGCGTCCTTCGCCGATGCTCGTGGCCAACGGCTTCTCGACGTAAACGTCCTTGCCTGCCTGACAAGCATGGATCGTCGGCAACGCATGCCAGTGGTCCGGCGTGGCGACCAGGCACGCGTGGACGTCCTGGCGATCCATGACGCGACGCCAGTCCTTGACCACCTCCGGTGGCTTCGCACCGGCATGGTGCAACATCTCAACTGTCTTGGCGATCATGCCGTCGTCCACGTCGCATATGATCGGACACTCAACGTCCTTGTTCAGCAGGAAGGTCTTGAGGTCTCCCCGACCCATGCCGCCGGCCCCGACCAGCGCGACCCTGATCCTCTCGTTCGCTCCTTGCCGGCTCGTCGCCGCAGGCAATGATCGGGCTGCTGCCCTCTCCGTCGCGGCATAGCCTGCTAGCGCCCCCGCCGAACCTAGCGATCTCTGCATGAATCGACGTCGGCTCACGCGTCTCATCTGTGATCCCCTGTAGATTGAGCGCACCTTGCTTCCGCCGCCGCACCCGCTCCGTGTGGCCGCGTGGTAGCCCCAAAGGGCGGATCCACCCCTGATCTTAGACGCCCGCGAGCACGGTGCAATACCGCAGGCCCGGCATGGGGATAGCTTGCCAATCTCAGTCCGACAGGGCCGCCAGCGGGTACAACACGCTCAAGCTCAAGCTCGCCGGCAACAACGTGAAGATCCGCGCTGGCCGGCCACGTCTTCAGATGTGCCGGATCGATTTCATCGAGTCGCGCACTCTCAAACCGAGGGCGGGGCCCGTAGCTACCATTGGCTCGGCGGGGGCGCACGACCGGGACCTGGTGCTCGCCAAGTACTACTACGACGGGCTGGGCCGGCGGATCCAGAAGCAGGTCAGCTACGACGGCGACTTTTCGCCCATTGGCGACGCCGACGAGCGGGAGCTATACTACTACGCGGGTCAGCAGCTGATCGAGGTCCGCAACGGCAGCGACAATGCGGTCAAGCAGGTCGTCTTCGGCACGCAGTACATCGACGAGCCGATCTGCATCGACGTCGATGAGAACAGCGACGGGGATTGTCTTGACGCGGGTGATTCGCGGCTCTTCTACCACCAGGACGCCAACTACAACGTCATGATGCTGACGGACGAGAGCGGCATCGAGGCTGAGTACTACGTGTATGACGCCTACGGTCGGCTGACGATGTACGATAAGGACTGGTCCGAGATCAACCGCA
>CAYGAN010000245.1:0-2220 GCA_964347585.1 uncultured Planctomycetales bacterium
GCTGGCGCACAGTATCCGATGATAGACGGTCCGTGGTGGTCGCTTGGGACTCACAGGGCAGCATCGAACGTTCAGCACAGGCCGCCTCGCCGGTCAGGCGGTGCTCTTCTATGAGCCGGGGTCGTACTCGTTCATGATCCAATCGGGGTCGGGCTGGAAGATCTCAGCCAGGTAGTCCATTGTGGGCGCGCCCACATGGCCGTAGCAGACTGAGAGTTCTTCCATTGCCTCGTCGCGTGGGTGGCTGAGGACGACCATTCGCCAGATGGCGGATGCGGCACCTGTGCGGTCGGCGCCGCCGCGACAGTGGATGAGAATCGGGTAATCGGCGGTGATGAACGTGTTGTACAGGTCTAGAAGGGCCTGACGAGAAGGCAGGTCTTCGGCGCTCATAGGGATGCTGACGAATGCAACCCCGAGGCGATCGCAGACATCCTTTTCGGCGTCCCACCAGTTGTCTCCCGGGTGGGCGCCGCGCAGGTTGATCAACGTCTTGATCTCGTACGCGTTGATGACTTGCTCGAGGAGTCCGGCATCGAGCTGAGCGGAGCGGTACGCCATGCCGTCCTCGACGGCATGCAGGTTAGCCGATAGCGGCCAGCCCGGCTCGAACGAGCAGATGGCTCCGCAGCCCGCGGTCAGCAGACCGGTCAGGCAGACGGATAATCGCAGACCCGTCGCTCTGGGAGCCGTTGGCGAAATCCTGTTCACTCCCCCGTGGCTCCTCCCGGCCCGGCAATGCGGAGCCGGCGATCGGGATATCCATTTGTCCGGCCTGTTGCGGGGGAGGCCTTTGGGTAATGGAACACTTTGTTAGCGGCTGGTCCGTTCGGATGCAAGCGGCTTCACGGACCGGTCGCGTCAGCCGACGACGGAGGCGCGTCTTGCGCCGACCGTCGGTCTGGTAGGCGGGCCACTCCCCCCGGCAAGGACGAGCCAGGCGGGCTGGTGCGAAGGCTATTCCGCCTGGTGCTCTTCCGACGGTTTCGCTGTTTTCGGCTTCGGGCGGTCAGGGCCGCCACGCCACGTAGGCCGCTGCATTTCTGCCACCCGCTTTTTCAGCTCTTGTTTCTCCTCATCCGAGAGCAAATTCATGACCGCGCTGTGGAGCTCCTCAGCCTTCTCCAGTCTCGCCGTCCGGTCCCGCGGGCCTAGCGTCTTGAGCTCTTCATCATGCCGGGCAAACAGTGCTTCGATCTCGGTGCGCTTCTGCTGGTCCAACTCCACCTTCTCCAGGAGCCGGCGAAGCATGCGCGGATGGCGAAGGACATCCATGGGGCTATACATGCGCGTCGCGGCTAGGAAGCGTCTTTCAATCTGTCCGAACTTTTGCTTTTGCTCGTCCGTCAGTAGCTCCTTGATCTTGTTCAGAAACTCGTGCTGCGGCGCAGTCAGGCTGGGTTTTTGCAGCAAGTCTTGCATCTTATCCCTGAGCTCCTGCATCTTCTCGCGGTCACCGGCCCTGTGCGCCTCGACCATCTCCTGGCGCAACTCCCTGACGGCTTCGCTTTGGTAGAGCGCGCGGCGCTCTTGCAGTATCTTGGTGCGATGCTCGGCGTGTTCTTTGATGACTTGGTCGATCCTTTCTTTCTGCTCGTCGGTCAGGTTGAGCTCGTCATGAAGGGCCTTCTGCAACTCCTCAAGGGCTTGTTCGTAGCGCTTCTGCGGCTGCGTGGTGAGACCGCGAGGAGTTCGAGTCCTGCCCGGCCGGTGTTTGGCGGGCTCTTGCGACCAGCTTGACGGCGTCAGTGCAAGCGCGATCGCGGCACCCAGTGCCCAGACCAGCATGTGTGCGGATTTCATGCCACTGCCTCCTGTGAATGTTCCTACTTGCATTTGGGGTCACCCGCTGACGATACAGCGACTGGTCCCGGATACCCTATCGAGAAACGCTGGTATATGCTAATTATTCCACGAGCGGGGCGTTGCGGTTGCAGTCACCCGGAGGTTGTGGTGGCTGAACTGGAGGCATCGGCAGGCCGAAGGGCACCCGCTTCGGCAGGTGCCGCGGTTAAGTGAAGCTCTCGCATGCATTTCGTAGTATTCGGTGCGTATGCTCTGGTCTTGTGGCTTCAGCCTGGGTATGAGCCTAGCGGTCTGCTCGGGGGCCGCTGGATCGCCCTTGGCGCGGCCGGGGCGCTGGCGCTAGGGCCGGGGTTGATCGGCGGGATTACCAGCTTGTTGGTATTGGCCAGGCTGGAGACAGAGCCTGCCAAGCCA
>CAYGAN010000245.1:2230-6333 GCA_964347585.1 uncultured Planctomycetales bacterium
TCGCGGCGCCCAACGGGCAATACGATTCACAGCAGCCACAAGTGGCGCAGCGCCTGTACACGGGCGCATCAGCCGCCCTGCGCGGAGTACTGCTCGCCGGGTTCGCCGGGTTGGCGTGGTTGACCGAGTGGATCAGTCTGGTGCGGCACGAGTGGGGCCTGGGCAAGATTTGGGGACTTGATGAGCACGTCGTCCTGCTGCCGTTCCTGATGGGTGTCATGATCATGTGGTTGGGCCTGTATCCGGCCGATCGAGCGATCCGCCAGCTCGCAGTGGAAGCGCGCGTGTGGGCAAGTGCTCCGGTGCGACCGGTCTGGCGCACAGGCGAGTATCTGATATTCAATCTGCGCCATCAGCTGCTGATCGTGCTTCTGCCGATGCTGCCGGTGTTGGTCGCGCTGGATGCTACACGCGTTTACCGCAAGTCGCTCGCGGGCATGACGGGCATCATTTGGACCGCGGATGTCGTGCTCTTCGCCGTGGCGGGGGTAGTCTTTCTGCTTGCACCGGTGATGCTGCGGCACATCTGGTCCACCAGAGTCCTGCCTCCCGGGGAGCTGCGTGACCGACTCGAGCGCATGTGCAGGCAAATGGGCCTGCGGTGTCGGCAGATTCTTATCTGGCGGAGCAATGGTCTGATTGTCAACGCAGCGGTGGCTGGGCTTCTCGCGCCCGTGCGGTACATTCTGCTGTCGGACGGTCTGCTGGAGACGATGGACGACGAGAAGATCGAAGCGGTCTTCGCCCACGAGGCCGGGCATGTCAAGAAACATCATATTCTCTTTCTTGTCATGTTCGCCGGAGCAAGTCTGATGGTGGCCAGCGGGTTCGTGGAGTTGGCTCGTGCCAGATGGCCTCAGCTGCAGAGCCAGTGGCTGGAGGCCGGTGCTCTGGTACTGCTGGCAGTGATCTGGCTGGTCGGGTTCGGGTGGGTCTCACGTCGCTTCGAGCGTCAAGCAGACGTATTCGGGGTGCGGTGTGTTACGGCGTCGGTGGCAGAATGTCGGCTTGAGTGTCGCTACCACGGTTCGAGCGACGCCCGTTCGTCGAGGCGCTTACTATGTTCAACGGCTGCCGCGGTGTTCGCTAACGCGCTGGAGCGCATCGCCATCTTGAACGGGATTCCGCTTGCTGCGCGCAGTTGGCGTCACTCAAGCATCGTGAGCCGCGCGCGCCTCGTGCGGGAGTTGGCGGCCGAGCCGTCCGCGCTGCTCCGGTTCCAGCGGGTCGTGGCGGCAACGAAGGTGGCGCTGATCGTCGTTACGGGCTTCGGTGCGGCGATGAGCGCGTGGGTTTACTGGCCTTTCTGAGCGTAAGCCGGTTCGGGATGGCTGACGGCCGGCGGTGGGCAATTCTGGTAGAATACCGTCGATGCTGCGAATCCGCTCGTTTCAAATCTCGCTGGCGAATAAGTGTCGTCTGTTGTTCGGTCTGGCGGTCCTGTTGATCATCGCCGTGACGCTGCTCGTCCCGTGGTATCGCATGCAAGGCCTGGTGGCGACGCACAGCTTCGAGCAGGCCAAGCAGATGGCAAAGCTCGCGCTGTGGCAGGCGGACCTAGCGGGTCATGACTGGCATGTCGGACAAGGTCGAGTGAATGAATGGTGGCCAGCGTATGCGCGAGCCGCTGGGCTGCCGATGCAGGCACCGAGACTGATCCAGCTGCGAGACGTCCCATCCGGCGAGGAGCCTGAGCTAGACGGATTCCTGCGTGAGTCGATCGCGGCGATGCGGAGCGAGGGCCGGCGTGCAAGGACGGTGGTTGACGAGAATCATCGCTTCGAGCGCAGCGGGTCCGGGCAGCTCGTTCGTCGATACGCAATGGCAGTGCGCGGACAGGGAGAGCGTTATCCGCGTGGCGTGCTGCTCGGGGTGGTCTCGGTGACGGTGCCGGTGCCGGTGGAAGAAGTCACGCAAATGGACGTCAACGCGGTGGTGATCATCGTGGCCGGCGCCTTGGCCGGCTTGCTGGCCGTTTTCGTGTTTTATCTGGTCACTCAGAAGTTAATCCTTTCGCCCGTACGCGATCTGCGTGCGGTGGCTGAACAGGTCTCAGCCGATCAAATGGATGTCCGAGCGCGCATCACTACGGGCGATGAGTTCGAGCAATTGGCTACGGCGTTCAATCGCATGCTGACGAACCTGGCGGCCTCACAGAAGGAGCTGCGAAGGATTAACCGCTCGCTCGACACTCGATTGGGCGAACTGGCGCAAACGAACGTGGCGTTGTTCGAAGCGAACAAACTCAAGAGTGAGTTTCTCGCCAACGTGAGTCACGAATTGCGGACGCCTCTTACCTCGATCATCGGATTCGCCGAGCTGCTGAAGGACGCAGCTCAGCCCCGGTCAAAGGGCGAGCGAGGGCGCGGTGATCAGCGCATCACTCGATGGGTGGAGAACATACTGACGAGCGGCAGGATGCTTCTGGACATGATCAACGACCTGCTCGATCTGGCGAAGATCGAAGCCGGGAAGATCGAGCTGCACCGCACTCAATTCCTGCTGCGAGATGTTTGTGAGGGGCTGATCGACTTCGTCAGGCCGTTGGCCGACAAAAAGGGCCTTCAGTTGGCACTCCGCTTGGCGGATGACGTGCCGCGAATGCACTCAGACGCAGGAAAGATACAGCAGATCCTCTACAACTTGCTCAGCAACGCGATCAAGTTCACTCCCGAGGGTGGGCAGGTCGAGCTGTCCGGCCGATGCGAGGGCTCGGACTGCATACGTATCAGCGTCTCGGATACCGGGCCCGGGATATCCAAGCCGCTCCAGCAGGTCATCTTCGAGAAGTTTCGGCAAATTGACCCCTCGGTAACGCGTGAGCACGGCGGATCGGGCTTAGGACTGCCTATCAGCCGAGAACTGGCCCGCATGCTGGGCGGATCGATAGCCGTAAAGAGTGAGCCGGGCCACGGCTCGACCTTCACTGTGATCCTGCCCGTTGAATCACCCGAGAAAGCAGAGATGCCGCTGGTCGCTCTGACGTAAGCAGAACGAGTGGTCCGCTCGTCGGTCTGCCGGCCCGCCCGCCGCTCGTGGGCCTCGGTCTCTTGTCGGCGGGTCGTTTGACTACTACCGGTCGAGCCAACCAGTGGATGGCTTGCGCCTCTCAATAGAAGACCGTCAAGATAAGGTGCGGCTCGGCATGCTTGCCCTCGAAGACACCGATGGCGCTCGTGCTGAACTTGATGTCAACCTGGGGGTTGCTGTCACACCATTCGTTGATTTGCTCGTTCATGTAAGCGATCGCAGCATCGCTAAGCTTGGCATGAAAGGTCCGGCAACGCGTGGCACCGGTGGTCGATAGGTTCAGCGGCCGGTGATATTTCTTGTCGTGGGAGGCGTGAACCGCCGCACTGGTCTGAATGCCCCCGCCGAACGCTGTAATCTGGGGGCTTTGTCCTTCCTCGACCTCGGCTTCCTCCTCTGTGACCAGGGCGATGCTCTCGATGTCTTCTTCCTCGTTCGCTGACTCAGGACCGGCCGGGGCGGGGCTTGCTTGCGGCGTGGTGGGCTCGGCTCGCCGCTTTTCGCTCAGGCACACCGGGCAGAGCATCTTCCCGGCCCAAAAGCCAGCCTTACCTCGCTCCAGATGCTCCTCATAGATGCTCGCCCCACACTCCTGGCATGTTTTAACCCCGTCGTCTGACATGATAAGACTCCTCCATACCCGATGGCGCCGAGTGGCGATCGGCTCGTGAGAATGGCAATGCAATTCTAACCCCGCCTGACCGCGAGCGTCAACGAGACGCGCCCACTCCAACCGTGCCGACATGATCTTCTGACGCGGCGTGGAACTGTGAGTTCCATAGCAACTGGTGATCCCTGGTGATGCTGCGGCAGGGGGCGGCCGAGCGCATATATCCGTCGCATGGACCTGCGTGTTCCGCTCGACAAGCCGGGGAAGACGAGCTGTTGCTGACCGTCAATAGGCCGAGCCCGCTCGTGAGAAAGGCCGACGGCCGGGGCCCGTCGGCCTATTCACTGCGCCTGGTCACGACGGGCGACGACCGCGATGCCATACCGATCGGCCAGTTGGATCATCTTTTCCGGCTGGATGAGAAGCGTCTTGCCGGCTTCGATGACCAGGGCGCCGCTCTTGG
>CAYGAN010000246.1:0-440 GCA_964347585.1 uncultured Planctomycetales bacterium
GAAGATCGCGATCCGCATCGATGGCCCTTTCGTTTCTGGACAGCGCTCCGCCAGACCGGCACGAACACCATCCGTCTGGGCTCGCGAATCTTCTTTCCCATCCTGTTTCGGAAGCCGGCGCCTTCTTGGTCGCGCCCAGCGCACCGGTAAGCCGATTGCCGCGAGATGCGGCGTTGGGAAGGGCAGGCGAATGCGGGCCGGACAACGCCTGTCGTTTGGCGCCCGAGCGGCCTTTCAGCGCCCGGGGGCAGACACCTGGGACGCCGGCGCTGCCTGAACGTAGGCGGCCACGACCGTCGTTCGGGTCTCAGGCAAGCGCACTCTCCGACGGCCAGCCCTCTGGCCGGGTCCAGCTCAGCGCGCAGTCGTCTTCGCGCCCGCCACAGGGCGCCCCAGCGACAATCGAGTTACGCCACCTTTGACTGCCATACCCGGAAGTG
>CAYGAN010000246.1:450-1576 GCA_964347585.1 uncultured Planctomycetales bacterium
GACAAGAACGTAACAGGAGATTTCCATCCGTCAAGCCCTTAATTCCCTTTCTGTGAGAAATTTACCCTTCCGATCATGCGACTGTTGTGTAGCGCGCTTGGCTCACGTCTGTGGCGTGTCGCTTCTGCCCACGATCGCGCCGTGGCGCCGAACGAGTTCTCTTCTGTGCGTGCAACCAGCCTCAGCCTAGGGTCCCACTGGGACCCGCTTCTTGGTGGCGGAAAGACTCGCTCATGTCCTTTCGGACACGAGGCTACTGTCGATCAGTTTTAGCGGGTACTTCACACAATCCACGCAGCTGGCGCGACCAGACGCGCCATCTCACCTCATACGCCCGGGCGGACCCACCTTAGATGAGCCTGGTCAATCTTTGTCGGAATTCAGATACAAGCGGCCAGCCGGAACTAGCCCCGACCTGTTTGTCCCATTAGTCCCACGGGCCGGTTGGATGGCGTCCGGGCTAGCCTGGCGGGTAGGAATCGAATCTACGAGCCCGGGGGCCCGGACGCGGCCCGTGAGCGGAATTCCCGCAAAGGGCCGTTGGCCCAACGGCGCGTCGCTGCCTCGACTGATGTCGCAGCCGTCGTCATCGCCTGTCACCAGGCACACCCCACGGGGCTGCGAGCGTCGCCCCAACGGGGTGGCGAGGATCACCACTGGCTCCGCGCCGGCTGGTCGCAACGACCCGTTCGGCAGACGCCGGCGGACCGCTTACGGCCCGGGCACAGGCTGGGGGGCCTGATCTTCCACTTGGCACGCCTCTGCGGCCCCCCCGGGCCGGTGTCAACCGGCTGACACCACTCGCTATGGCCCAAGGGAGACTGGCACGAACCTGCTGGGGTACTTGCCCGCCGCGATCGCGTCCGCACAGCCCAGAGTCGAACGTTTCACCCCGTCCGAGTTGTTCACAGGAACATCCAGTCGGAACCGGACGCCCAGCGCCGGCCTGATCGGCGGCAGGACCGACCCATGTGTTCGGGAGCGCAGCCCGAGCGACAGGTCGGTAGTAGGCTCGGCCTCGGCGTTCACGACGCGGACGGTCACGGCATGCTCACAGAAACCGGGGGCACCGAGCAGCCCCAGCGGCGGTCGCCCGGCGACAGCGCGGCTGACTGCGACGATCGTA
>CAYGAN010000246.1:1586-6308 GCA_964347585.1 uncultured Planctomycetales bacterium
CAGGCAACATGTACGGGAAGTCTGCTTCCGCCTGGACCCGCACGTCGGGCAGCGAAGGAGGGAAGTCGAACAACCACCCGCCCTTGGGCCAGCCCTGAAAATCGACTAGACCGCCGTTGCAGGGGAACGCGCGCATCTTGTCTAGGTTGTCGAAACGGATGTGGGCAAGCGTGTAGTAGTCGATCTGCCCCAGGGCATTGTAGTGTGGCTTGGCTTCGACGCGCCAATACGTACGGCCGACGTTGTCGTTGAAGGTAAAGTACTTCGCCCCCAGGATCCACTCCGGGTTGTAGTCCGCCCGGGGGGCGATCAGGCACCGGTACCCGTTCCAGTAGAACTGCGGGTGAAAGTCCGCTTCGGCCGGAGTGACCGGCGCGTCGTGTCGATCCCGCGGGACCTGGCGCAGGTTCCTGGTTGGTGCCCACCCTTCGCCCAGGTAGATCAGTTTGTGGCCCATGCCGAGTTCTTCCACGGCCTCGTGGCTGGCGACGACTTCGGCCATCTCGCAGCCGGTCCGCGGATCGTTGCCGTGGGGGTGAATATCCAGGACGTCGAAGTTCTCACGAAAGCCAGCCCGGTGAAACGCCCGGATGAGATGCGGATCGCCTGCCTGGGAATTTCCCGGCGATGATCACCGCGTCAGGCACGGCCCGGCGGACCGCTTTGACGACCAGATTCGGGTTCTCCATGAAGAAGTGTTCGCGGTCGGTCACATGGTTCAGGCCCGGCTCACTGAACCCGCAGCTGAAGTAGCGGATGCCAAGGCGACGGCACTGGCGGGCGTACGCCTCCACAAAACGGGTTGCCAGCTCGGCGTACCGCTCGGTGCCCGCCAAAGGCTCGGCCCATCTGTTGTGCACGCTAACGCTGACCTAAACCAGGCCTGGGGAATACAGGTCCGGGTTATGCAAGAGCGGCGACCAGTCGTACCGCGACGGGTCATCTCCTGGATCCTGCGGCTCGATCTGGCCCCAGGCTGCGCCGGCGTGACGGAGATCGAAGCCGATCCGATCGTAGATGCCGCGAAGCAACTCGCGGGGGGGCGCTGGTCCTTGTGGCCCGGCCCGCCGGAGACGATGTTTGCGCCGAAGTACATCGGCAGCCCTGAGGCCATGAACAACAGGTCGAACGTCTCGGTTGTCTTGGCTGAGCCATCGGACGTCAGATGCGCCCGCAACAGCTGCCCGATGTGAGGCCCGGCTGGGAACAGTCCGGACCACTTGATGATCCTTTCTTGATCCTTCTGGTGTGCGTTCACGCGGACCACATGCCGCGGCGGCTTCCCGGCGTTCGGCAACAGGTCGATCCGAGCTAGCAGCTCGCCTTTGAGGTCTGCCGGCCCCGCTAGCTACAGATACTTTTCATCCCAGGCGAACAGCACTGCTTGGCCGTGTTCTGGTCTCGACGCGATGCGTCGATGAGGCCAATCCGTGAGATTCGTGTCGGCTGCGATCGGCTTGCCAGCGAACCGAGCAGCAATCGGCACGCGCAGCGAGGCCTCGACATACTTGGCTCCCAGCGGTGTTCGGAGGTCAAACTGGGCCTGGTACGTGCCGGGCCTGAGGTGACCGAGCTGGAGGTGCCACGTCGGCCTCTTGCCGCAGACCTCGAGTACCCGCCCGGCCCACCAATCGCTCCAGCCTCGCCCCTGGCGTACCCGACAGCGAACGGTGTTAACCTCCAACGGCTCGAAGTAAGTCATCCGGGCGAAAGGCTCGACGGACCAGGTCGTGACGTACCGGTGTTCCAGCCGGTCGTTCCCGGTCGCGCTGCCTGATCCCGGCAATAGCAGCAGCCAATGAGCGTAGCTGCACATGATGGTGTCCCTTTCTCGTGCGATGTTGGGTTGCCCGTCCGCGGCGATCCAACATGGCGGTGAGCTGTCCGGCGCTCCATGACGAGCCGGTGATTATGGCGAGCCCACCGCATCGCCCAACGTGCTTCGCTGCCCAGCCCGGCGGCACCGAACGGCCGGGGTGTCGAGCGATGCGGTGGCTCCGATGTTGCCGCTCCGGCAGAGCCGCAAAGGTCCAGCCGACGATGGAATCGCCCGGTTCCAGAAAACCCTCCAGCGCTCCGGCATTTTTCATCGTCCTTTCATGTTCGGCTGCTAAACTCCCCTGTCGGATCTGTAAACGGACGAATCGGCTTGTTGGAAGCCGACAAGAGCGAGTTCAGCAAGGAGACGTGCCATGAAGATGCGTTGGATCCTGCTATCTGTGATGGGCCTGGCCTTGGTCGGCGCGGTGACCGTTGCCGTCCGGGCCGGCGAGGATGAAGACGAGCAAGAGGTCTCGATCGATCAGGTCCCGGCCGCGGTCAAAGCCACCATCCTCAAGGAAGCCGAAGGTGGAAGGATTAAGGAAGTCGAACGCGAGACCAAGCACGGCAGGACGATCTATGAGGCTGAGATAATCATCGATGGGAAAGAAGTCGAGATCAAAGTGGCTTTGGACGGCACACTACTCAAGAAGGAAGCCGAGGATGAGGAGGGCGATGACGAGGACGAAGACGAGGACGAGGCACTCCCGGTCGAGCAGGTACCGGCAGCGGCCCGCGACGCACTGTTAGAGCTATCCGGCAAGGCCGAGATCATGAAGTTCGAGCGGGAAAGCGAGCACGGCGTCGTGCTCTATCAGGCCGAGTGGATGACGGACGGGCGGAAGCACGAGGCAACAGTGACAGCCGAGGGAGGGCTGATTGAGCTGGAGGAAGAGGTCCCCGCGGCCGATGTGCCCGCCGCGGTCCAGCGTGCCGCCGCAAAGGTCTTCTCATCTGGTGCGAAACTGGAGTACGAGAAGAAGACACTCGTTGTCTATGAGGTGGAGGGTAAGGTCAACGGTAGAGAGCGGGAAGTGGTGATCATGGCGACCGGCAAGATCGCCGGGCGCAAGCGGGCAAAGTAGGACCACGGTCGCCGCGAAGGTGACGACCAATTCGGCGCGCTGCGTCGCGCCTCGTCGGATACAATCAGGGCAGCCGGGATTCGTCAGACGTGGACCCCGGCTGTCCGCTGCTTTTTTTGGCGTGGGTGTCATGCGGGTGTTGCTGATCGAGGACTACGCGCCGCTGCGCAAGTCGGTCTCGCAGGGGCTGTGGGAGGCCGGTTTCGCCGTCGATGTCGCTGCCGACGGCCAGGACGGGCTCTGGCACGCCCAGTCGGGCGACTACGACGTGATTGTGCTCGATCTGATGTTGCCTCAGATCGACGGCCTGACCATCCTCCAACGGCTACGCGACAGCGGACGCTCGGCGCACGTCCTGATCTTGACGGCCAGGGATGCCGTGCCGGATCGCGTCCGAGGCTTGGAGCTGGGCGCGGACGACTACCTGGTCAAGCCATTCGCCTTCGAAGAGCTCCTGGCGCGCGTCCGCGCACTGGTCCGGCGCAGGTACGAGTCCAAGAGCCCGGTGATCCGCGTGGCCGACCTGGAGATCGACACGTGCGCTCGCGTCGCGCGACGATCCGGCGAAACCATCGAACTGACCGCACGCGAGTATGCCTTGCTGGAATTCCTGGGCCTGCGCGCGGGCCAACTCGTTACCCGAACCGACATCTGGGAGCACATTTACGACTTCCATTCGTCGGCCGAGAGCAACGTCGTGGACGTTTACATCGGGCATCTTCGCAAGAAGATCGAGCGGCCGGATCGTCCCCGTCTGATCCACACGCGTCGGGGCCAGGGTTACATTCTGGGGGAAGGCACGTGATGCGCTCGTTGCGGTCTCGTTTGCTTCTAGCCACGGCGATAGGAACGGCGACCGTGTTCTCGGCGGCCGGGATCAGCTTATATGGGCTGATCCGCGCGTCGCTTCTCGCGGAGTTCGACCGCTCGCTCGGGACCAAGGCGCGGGAGCTGGCCGCGGTGGTCGAACAAGAGAACGATGAGATCGAGGTCGAGCTTGACGAGCTGGGCATGCCCGAGTTCGACAGAACCGATCGGCCGGAGTATTTCCAGGTCTGGCTGGCGGATGGCCCGGTGCTGGCCAAGTCCCGCTCGCTTGCAGGAGGCAACCTGCCCAAGATCTTCGGGGCGCCGGGCGCGCCTGTCTGTCAGGCATTCGCCCTGCCGGATGGCCGGTCGGGGCGGATCGCGGGCTTGCGGTTCGTTCCCCGGCAAGAGCACGAGAAGCGTCATAAGCGGCGATTCGAGCCCCAGGAAGTAATTCTCACCTTAGCCCGTGACACGGCGGAGCTGGATGGGACGCTCGCCCGCTTGAAGCTGCTGCTAGCGGGTGTGTGCGCTTCTGCCATCGTAGTTGCGGCGGGGGTGCTGGCCTGGGTGGTCCGTCGCAGCCTGCGACCGGTAGCGCACCTGGCCGGTCAAATCGAGAAGCTCGGCGAGTCCGATCTATCGGCTCGCGTCGATCCCGCCGACGCTCCAACAGAGCTGTTGCCGGTCGTCCGCCGACTTAACGACTTGCTGCAACGTTTGGAGGGCGCCTTCGCGCGAGAGAAGTCCTTTACAGCCGACGTGGCGCACGAGCTGCGTACCCCGCTGGCAGGGCTGCGATCGACTCTGGAAGTGGCCCTGTCGAGGCATCGCCGATCGGAAGCGTACCGAGAAGCAATGACGGAAAGCGCGGTCATCACGTGCCGCGTGCAGACGATGGTGGATAACCTTCTGTCCCTCGCTCGCGCTGAGGCCGGCCAGTTCGAGATAGTCCGTGGCCCGGTGCAGCTCGATCGGATACTGCGAGAATGCTGGGGGTCGCTGGCGG
>CAYGAN010000247.1:0-2564 GCA_964347585.1 uncultured Planctomycetales bacterium
TCCTCGAGCGTGTAGGTGTACCCGTCACCGATGCCGTAGCGGAGTTTGATGATCTCACGCTCACGGTAGGTCAGGGTCTTGAGTACCTCCTCGATGCGGTCTTTGAGCATCTCGTTCCCGGCGGATTGGATGGGGGACTCGGCCCGGTCATCCTCGATGAAGTCCCCGAAGTACGAGTCCTCGCTCTCGCCGACCGGCCGATCCAGCGAGATCGGATGCCGGCTGATCTTCAGCACCCGGCGGGCCTCCACTATCGGCATCCGCGCACGCCGGGCGTCCTCCTCGATGCTCGGCTCGTGGCCCAGCTCCTGCAAAAGCTGCTTCGAGACGTTCCGCAACTTGCTCATCGTCTCGATCATGTGCACCGGGATCCGAATGGTCCGCGCATGATCGGCGATGGCCCGCGTGATCGCCTGGCGAATCCACCACGTCGCGTAGGTGCTGAACTTGTAGCCCCGCTTGTACTCGTACTTGTCCACCGCCCGCATCAGGCCCGTGTTGCCCTCCTGAATGATGTCCAGGAAGCTCAGGCCCCGATTGCGATACTTCTTGGCGATCGAAACCACCAGCCGCAAATTCCCCCCCGAAAGCTTACGCTTCGCGTCTTCGTACTCGGCGAATACACGCCGGATCGACACCAGCCGCTTCTCCAGCGACGGGGTGTCTTCCAGAACCAGCGACCGGATGCCGGTCAGCTCCTCTTTCATGGCCTCCAGGTCTTCCGGCGGCATCGTCGGCCGCTTGGCCTCGGCGACCATCCGCTTCTCGAGATCCTTCATCTTTCTCAGCAGCGCCTCCAGCCTTCGCATCAGGGGCTGAACGCGGCTCGTCCGGAGCGAAAGCTCCTCCAGAAGCTTGGACATCTTCCGACGCCGTTGGGTGATGCGTTTGGTGCCGGCACGCCTGACCGCAGCCGACACCCGAGATTCGTTCATCGCAGCCCAGTCCTTCTGGTTCAGCGTCATTAGTTTGCGTACCGTGACCAGGTTCTGCGGCAAGCGCCTCGTGATCGTGTTCTTTGCCAGATTCTCCGAGGTGGAAATCTTCATCGTTCGGTCGAACGGCAGGCGCCCGTCGCCTACCTGCTGCAGGATCTCCACCGCCTGACTGATGCAGTAGTCGCTCTCCAATACCTTCCGCCGAAACGCCATCCGCGTCAGCTCGATCTTCTTGGCCAGGCTGATCTCCTCCTCGCGCGTCAGGAGGGGTATCTCCCCCATTTGGGTCAGATACATCCTGACCGGATCATCGATTCGCCGGGGCGCAGCCTCCTCGGCCAATTCCTCGGCTACGTTGATCTCCTCTGCTTCGCGGAGCTCTCGCTCCTGACGCTCCCGTCGCTCCTTCTCGCTGAAGCCAAGCCGGTCGGCCTCCGCCTCGTCCACCATCTCGATCCCGTGCGCCTCCAGTCGGAGCATCACGGTCTCGAGCTTGTCCGGCGAGATGGCCTCGTCGGGAAGCGTCTCGTTCATCTCCTCCCACGTCAGGAACCCCCTGTCCTTGCCCTTGGCAACGAGCTCCTGCACGGACGCTTCAACCGGATCCAACTGTGTCGCAAGCTGAGTCATTCGCCATCTCCGTTCCGCGTCTTCCGCGAGCCAAACCGCCTCGACGGCGACGGTTGCCTGAACCGACTGGTCAACGAGGCTACGACCTGATGCACTTGCTCGGATGCCAGCGACAAGAGCTTGCTGATCTCGTTGAGCACCAGGCCCCTTGAACAGCAGGAACCCCCGGCAAGTGGCTGATGAGGCAATAAGAGCTAGGACCCCTCCGCTGCCTCGATGGCGCCGTGGGCCTCCGCATCTTCCTCGGCAGGAACCGGCAACGTCGAGCCTTTGCGCTCCTGGCGCCGCTCGCGCTTCAGCGCGGCCTTCCTGGCCTTCTTGAGCTCCCGTTGGCGCTTGAGAAACGATGGTCTATTCCGCTTTACCATATGAACTCTCCACTCTACCGGTGTTGGCGGGCGCTACCCGTATCGACCTCGCCCGACCGCATGGCTGCGCTTGTTTGGCGCTAGCATACTTGAATCCGCTGGTCGATGCCACGGTTCTCCGTCGGATCCATCAGCCACAGCCGCCGGATCCGTTCAGGGATCGGCGCGAAGACCCGAGGTGGACTGGCCGCTTCCGCCGTCTGGGACGTCCCCCACCCGGTGTGCCAGACCACCTTAGCCCCGAGCTTCGTCAGCTCGTGTGGCTCACGACGCGCCTCAGATCCAGATGCTCCAGTGTCCTGCTAACGTACCAGCCTGATAAGCCGGCAGACGTCGCCGGGTTGTTGCAGGTTCGAGCCACGGTGACCACGCGGCCCGCCGCCGCGCCAGTTCCTCGGCTATGTCTATGGGCCTCACGTCCGGCAATATCGAGACGATGAAGACCGTTCGGCTGGAGAATCAATGATCAAGAATTGGCACAGGCCCGGGCCCCGATCCGCGCGGCGACCAGCATTACTCGGGGGTTCGCAGTCGCTGTCGTTCGAGCATGACAGCACCGGGGACTCGCATTGTCCCTGAGTCATGATGTCGAAGCTGCCGAAGGACTGCATCGATGTGCCCGGCGGCG
>CAYGAN010000247.1:2574-6286 GCA_964347585.1 uncultured Planctomycetales bacterium
CTGTCGTTCGAGCAGCAGCTTGCCGCCTGCCCGGTCAATCGGGATCGGGTAGTCTCCGCAGAAACATGCCGCGCAATAATGGTCCGGCGGCCGCGTCCCACAGCTGAGCATTCCGTCAAGCGATAGGTACGTCAGCGAGTCCACCTCCAGATAGTCGCGGATCTGCTCGACAGTCCGGCCGGTCGCGATCAACTCCCCCGGGGTTGGAAAGTCGATTCCGTAGAAACAGGGGTGCCGAATCGGCGGGCTGGCCACGCGCAGATGAATCTCGCTGGCGCCGGCTCGCCGCAAAGCTCCCATCTTTCCCCGCGTGGTCGTGCCGCGAACGATCGAATCCTCCACCACGACGAGCCGCTTGTCGCGGACCGACTCCTTGATCACATTGAGCTTCATCTTCACGGCCAAGTCGCGCATCTTCTGGTCCGGCATGATGAAGGATCGCCCGGCGTAGTGGCTGGTGGTAAAGCCCCTTTCAAATGGGATCCCGCTTTCCTTGCTGTACCCGATCGCGGCACATCGGGCGCAGTTCGGCACGGCAATGACGACGTCACCGTCCGCCGGTGCCTCTTGTGCCAATCGGCGGCCCATGTGCTCTCGGGCCATGTGGACATTCCCGCCGAAAACGTCGCTCGACGGATCGGCAAAATAGACCAACTCGAAGATGCAGTGCGCCGGTCGCACCTCCTGGGGCTCCACGAAGTACTCGCTGCGCGGGCCATGCTCGTCGATCGTGACCATTTGGCCGGGCTCCACGTCGTGCAGGTACTCGGCATCGACGACGTCGAGCGCGCACGTCTCGCTGACCACGACGTACGCCCCGTTGTCCATCCTGCCGATACATAGCGGCCGGACTCCGCACGGATCCCGAGCGGCGACGATCTTATCCGGGAACAGGAACAGCAAGCTGTATGCGCCTTCAATGCGTCTTAGAACGGTCGCAAGCGCGTTCTCGCTGTGTAGATGCGACGGATCCGCCAGGAGGTGAACAATGATCTCTGTATCGCTGGTCGTCTGAAAGATGTGGCCGCTTTCCTCATAGGTGGCCCGCAGCTCGCCGGCGTTGGTCAGGTTGCCGTTGTGCCCCACCGCCACCTGCCCCCGCGAGTACGTCACGAGCACCGGTTGGATGTTGACCGGATTAGACAAGCCGGTCGTGGAGTACCGCACGTGACCGATGGCGACGGGGTTGCGCAACTCGCTAAGCCGCCGCGGGTCGAACACGTCCGTGACCAACCCCATACCGTGGTGCCGAACGATCTCCCCTCCGTCGGAGCTGCAGATCCCTGCGGACTCTTGGCCCCGGTGTTGCTGGGCGTACAGCCCCAGGTACGTAAGGTCCACCGCTTCGGGGTGCCCGAATATGCCGAACAAACCGCAGTGATCTCTGATGGGTGCCTCGTTCATGGACGCCCACAAGCCCTCAGCATCCAGCCGCCCCAACAACAGACCTTATTCGTCGCCGCTGGCCCAGTCAAGCGCTGCTCTGGCCAGGCCGTTTGCGGGATCAAGCTGACAGAAAAACGGCCGGCGATGACTCGCCGACCGGCGTGGCTCAAACAAACGAGACTGTTTGGGCAGATCGCAACAGCTCCTAGATGAGCCCCAACACCGCAAGTACCAACGCCTCAATAGCGGCGTCGGTCACGCCTGTCACGACGTCAGTCAGGAGTTGTGAGATCAGCATTCTGACCTCCATGCTTCGAAGGAACGGGCCGATCTGGTCCCAGCCAGAGTCTGCCAACGGCAGGATCACGGCCAACGGCGCTACACTATAGAGCCGAACGAACGATGCCATGACTGTCGACCTCCCTTAATGCTGGCCGGATGGCTAGAAGTATATATCGTCGTTCCGTAGCGATACAAGGAAGATTTCCGGGGCTGACCGCGGGCCCTGCGTACGCCCGCGGCGGCTCAAGGGGCCCAACGCGTTGCGTCGTTCGTGCCACGCGCTGGCAAGATGTGCGCAGCCGTGCGAGCAGGCTGCTCGACCTCGGAGAAGGCTATTGCTGTCGCTGGAGGATGAACTCAGCCATGGACACGAGCGAGTCCTTCGCTCGCGATGGCGCCAGATCGCACAGGCTGTCCAAGGCGGAATCCACGTACCGCCGGGCCACCTGCATCGAGCAATCGATGCTATTGGTTGACGCGATTAGCTCCCGCACCCGATCCGTGCGATTCAGCCGGCCATTGTTAAGCACCTCCAGCGCCTCGTTGCGCCGGGCGGCCGGAGCTGTGGCAAGAAAATGAATCAGCGGCAGGGTCGCCTTGCCCTTGGCCAAGTCCCGGCCGAGCGTCTTTCCCGTCTGATGCTCGGACCCGACGATGTCCAGTATGTCATCGACGATCTGAAAGGCCATGCCGACGTCCGTGCCATAACGCTCAAGTCGCCAGACCGTTCGCGCGTCGGCACCGGCATATCTGGCGCCGAGCACACAACAGCAGCTAATCAAGCTGGCGCTCTTGCGGCTGATGATGTCGAGGTATTCGGCCTGGCTCAACCCGTATTGGCCGCGGCGACAGACCTGCATCAACTCACCTTCACAGATTGTGTTCGTAGTGGCCCCAATCAGGCGAGAAGCGTATTGCGAGTCGAGCCGGCTACACAGATGAAAGGCGTGGCTGATCAGGTAGTCTCCCAGCAACACCGCCCCTTCGTTGCCGTAACGCCGGTTGAGTGTCATCGAGCGCCTGCGGACCTGGCCGTTGTCGAGCACATCGTCGTGAACGAGCGTGGCCATGTGCACCAGTTCCACCACGGCTGCAAGCGTGACGTGCTCGTCGGTCAACTGCCGCGCAGCCCGGCCCGCGAGTAGGAGGATCGCTGGCCGAAGCATCTTGCCACGCAGTGCGCTGACATGTCCGCACAACTCCTCGACGAACGGAACATCGCTGGCCAACTCGTCGTCGAAGAGCTGACGCGCACGCTGCAGCGGCTCCGCGATCGGATCGTAAAGCTCGGCCAGACTCAGCACTGATGCGAGCCTTTTCACTGAAGACGCACCCTCGATGCTACCCGCGCCATTTTAGAGCAGGGCCGCGGGCCTTCCAGGCGATTTCAAAACTTTTGAAAATATGCCGAGAATCTGACTCACCCGCCCAGGTTCCTGTCCGGCGTCGCCTGCTTGCGTCCCGCAGAGCTGACGAGTTGCGGCCCTCACCCCTTGCACGGTCAGGCAGATCGTGCCCCCCTCCCGGTCGGCGACCTTCAGCGGCATGGGCTCGCGCGTCGGGTTCCGCTGAACGCTGACGGACTGGCAGGACTGACGGCGCCTGGCCACCCGGGGGTATTCGATCAGGAGACGTTTGACGTTGAGCGCCAGACCGCGATTCCCGCGTATTGGGAAGATCCGTCGCCGGCCTGCCACGGGGCCTACTCTGGCTCACACCGTCGTTTGGAGAACATTCCTTACGGCCAAACGCAAAGGACCTCCGAGCGTGCACAGCATGGCCCACCCGGCACCGTCAGGGACGCTTACGGCTTAGCACGTGCAGCGCCGTACGCATCGGCCGAGCGTAGTACGGCTTGCAACTTCTCATCCTGCCCAGGGAGGGTGTAAAGATACTGATGTTTGTACTGCTCACTTGGGCCTCGTTGGCTCTGTGTGCTGATCTGGCGGTCCAGCTCAACCAACGTGCCGTCCGGCAGGAACTGCATCTGCACGCATCCCAACCGGCCGCTCTCGCGCTTGGATCGGTATTCGATGTTGAGGGC
>CAYGAN010000248.1:0-6251 GCA_964347585.1 uncultured Planctomycetales bacterium
CCTGCGGCCGAGCCGGTGCCGCAACTACAGCCTGAGCCTGAGCCGCAAAAAGAGCCGCCTGCCGGTCGGATTGCCTGCCCCACTGCTTCGGGCGGGCTGATAACGACCATCATCGGCCTGGGCATCGTCGGCACGAGGCAACGACGCCGGACCGCTCGTCGTTGATGAACCGGCTGGCCGAGTGCGGTCGGTCCCGCGGAGCGGCGCGTGTTCGGGTGCACTTGCGACGGGTGCGCTGGGGCAGGACGCTACGATTTTGACATCCCTATCATGTCCGCGCCTCCGATGGTGTAGCGATCAGAGACGGTGCCTGACCGCCAGGGTCTCGTGGCGCCCCGCGAGGCGTGCGGCGGCCGATCGGGCGAGCGCCGCGTCCGTAGCTTAGGGCGGATGTAAGGCGCCGTAGCGTTGGCCTTTTCGCAAAGGCCAGCGTGCGCGCTCGGTGGGTCAGCCGTCTCGAGCCGTGCGCTGGGAGCGATCCGTCCCCCGCCCTCGCGACGCGAGGATGGGGCACCCGCGCGATCCCTCCCCCGCCCTGGCGACACGCGAGGACGGGGCGTTCGCTGCTGGCAACCAGCGGGGGCTGCTCCGATCTTCTTCCGCAGAACTGGGCAGACGTAGCGGCCATCTCGGAGTAACATAGCGCGTTTCGTCATCGTGGTTGTGTACTGCGTGGGAGTAGCCGGCGGAGTATGGGAATGGAGTACGTGCTTCTTGGCCAGACGGGCCTGAAGGTGTCGAGGCTGGGCTTTGGCGCGATGCGCCTGCCGATGAAGGCCGGTCGGGTCGATCGCGACCTGGCCGTCCCGGTGATGCATCGCGCGTTTGAGCTGGGCGTGAATCTGATCGACAGCGCGGTGATGTATTGCGGCAACGATAGCGAGCAGGTGATCGGCGAGGCGCTCAAGAGCTGGCCCGGCCGTGTGTATGTCTCCACGAAGAATCATCTGTTCAATCCCAAGGACGAGGCGTCTTGGTGGAGGAACCTCGAGAACTCGCTCGCCCGAATCAGCGTGGATTGCATCGACTTGTATCACCATCATGGCTTGACCTGGAAGAAGTACGTCGAATCGGTCAGGCCTGCCGAGGGGATCCTGCGCTGGATGCTGCGGGCGAAAGAGCAGGGGATGATCCGGCACGTATGCTTCAGCTTTCACGACACGGCTGATAACCTCAAGCGTCTGGCCGGCACGGGGCAGTTTGATGCTGTGATCCTGCAGTACAATCTGCTCGATCGCAGCAACGAGCCGGCGTTCCAGGCGGTTCGCAAGGCCGGCATGGGCATCATCGTGATGGGACCCGTGGGCGGCGGACGCTTGGGCGCGCCGACGCCGGCCCTGGCAAAGCTGCTGCCCGATGCGGCAAGCGTGCCGGAGATCGCACTGCGATTCGTTCTTGGCAATCCTCACGTGCACGTGGCTCTATCGGGCATGAGCACGATCGAGCAGGTTGCAGAGAACGCGCGGGTTGCGTCGCGAGCAGAGACACTCACGCCGGACGAGAAGCGACGGGTCACGCAACTCCTCAATCGCTATAAGAAGTTAGCCGACCTGTACTGCACGGGCTGCAAGTACTGCATGCCTTGTCCGGCGGGCGTGAACATCCCGGCTGCGTTTATGGCCCGCATCCAGCAGCAGGTGTACGGGCTGGATGACCACGCGCGGTTCTACTACAAGCGCTTGGCGCGGAGCGCCGTCCAGTGCGTCGCGTGCGGCAAGTGCCTGCCGAAGTGCCCGCAGGGCATCGACGTCGTCGCGCAACTGCGGGATACGATTCGGGCGTTGGACGAGCGGTACGGGACGCTCGAAGCAGTGGTACGTCCGGTTCGGCTGGAGCGCGTGAGCCGGAAGGGCGCAAGGACCGGCGCGCGGGTGCAAGTGCGCGCCGAGCTGCGTAATATCAGCGACCAGGCCGCCACAGTGCATGTCGCGTGGGCGCCGTCCGGCGACGTGTCGGTCGAGTCTGCCAAGCAGTCTGCCCGCAAATTGGGTCCGTTCGGGCGGTCGAGCCTTAACGCGGCGGTGCGTGTCCGGGACCTGTCTCGGCCGGTTGAGCTCGGCCTGGCGCTAAACTCCGACGTGAAGACGGCAGTTCGGCCGCCGAGCTTCCGAGTGGCGTTGGCATGTCCCGAGTCGAAGAGCGCTGCGCGCTCGCGCGCAGGCCACAACGTGCGAGTTGACAAGCCGGGCCAGCTTGTCGAGGGTAAGGGCGACGCGCTGCGAAAACACCGTGTCCGCGCCCAGTTCACTTACGACGGGGGGTACCTGGTCATGCGGGCGAGCGTGGTGGACGATCTGCTGGCGCCGCGGTCCGCGAAGCGCAGGCCGGCCGCCACCGATCGACTGGCCCTGTTTCTGGATGGGCGGCGCGGGGCGCGTTTCGGCACAGCCGGATACGGCAAAGGGACGTTGCAGATAGCGTTTCTGGCGCCGCCTGAAACGGACGGGACGGAGGGCACGGCGGTGATCTTCAGACCCGGGAACGTGGATCCACGTCAGGTGCAAGTGTCTTGCCGTCGGACCCGCAGCGGGTTCAATCTGACGGCTCGGGCGCCGCTGGCGCTGATTGGTGTAAGACGTGTGACGGAGGGTTCGCGCATCGGCCTGGATGTCGCGTTGGTCAGCCATAATCGCGCCGGAAAGCCCGCGGCGCGCCTCTCGTGGACCGGCGACAGCGATCCATTCAGGCATGCGGGACTTCGAGGGTACCTGTTCTTCGTGGGCAGCGCGTAACGCACGCCGCGGCGCGGGGCGGCGCGCTCGTTGGGCTGGGCTCAGCCGGGAGGCGACGATGGCGATCAGATTCGGCGTGATCGGGTTGGGCAACTGGGGCGTTATGCACGTCAGCACGTTCAAGTCGCACCCGTCGGCGGAGCTGGTGGCGGTGTGCGACGAGAACTCGGCCAGGGCGAAGGAAACAGCGGAAAAGGAGAAGGTGCCGAGTTGGTATGACAACTTCGAGGCCCTCCTGGATGATCCGCAGGTCGATGCCGTCTCCATTGTCACGCCCGACTTTGCACACACCGAGATCGCACTGGCTGCGATCGAGGCCGGCAAACACGTGCTGATTGAAAAGCCGCTGGCGACTACGGTGGAAGAGTGTCAGCAGATCGTCGAAGCGGCACGCGGGTCCGAGAGGAAGTTCATGGTCGATTTCCACAACCGCTGGAACCCGATGTTTGCCAAGGCCAAGAAGTGCATCGAGGAAAGCGAGCTCGGCCGGCTTTGTCTAATCTATCTGCGGCTGAACGATCAGATATCTGTACCGACCGACATGCTAGCCTGGGCGGGGCGATCGACGGTGAACTGGTTCATCGGCAGTCACTGCATCGATACGATACGCTGGCTGTACGGCAAGGAGATCGAGAAGGTCTATACCGTCAAGAGAAGCGGCGTGCTCAATTCGATGGGCATCGACACGCCGGACTTCTACGAGTCGATCTTCGAGCTGGCGGAAGGAGCAGTGGCCGTGCAGGAGAACTGCTGGATCCTGCCCAACTCCACGCCGAGTCTGATCGACTTCAAGTGCGAAATCGTCGGTACTGAGGGGGCGGTCTATGTCGATGGGAGCCATCACAGGGCGATGGCCAGATACACGAAAGCCGAGGCCGGCTATCCTGACGTGATCGTGTGTCCAAGCGTCCACGGCGAGGTCAAGGGTTTCGCTGTAGAGAGCATCCGCTACTTCGTGGACTGCGTCGCGCAGGATCGCGAGCCGATGTGCACCGCCGCCGACGGCCTGGCCGTCACCAAGGTGATCCTGGCTATGGAACAATCCGCTGCCGAGGGCAGGCCGGTCCAGGTGGAGTGATCTGATTGGGGCGGATGGTCGGTACAAAACGGCCGTCTTAGCCGCGCTTGCCCTGTCCGCCTGGTGTGGAGCTGTCCGTGCCGGCAAGACGGGGCTTTGCGCGAAGTGCCGTGCGTTGCTCTCGCGATCATCCGTGGGACTGATGCACTAGCAAGGTGAGTGAGTTGCGCGTACGCGAGGAAGCGGGATACGAGGTCGAGTTCTGCGGGGCGCGCGGGCGGGAGATCAAGGTCGTCGCTGGGGCGGGGGGCATATGGCGCTGGCACTTCCGCTGCGGGCGGCGGCCGATTGCGCCGGGCGGGGGGATTCGCCTGTTCTGCGAGGTGCCCAAGTTCTGGTTGGCGACGTGTCTGCAGGACGAGGACCCGGGCAGGCCTGGATTCGTGCGCGTCGTCGCGGACGAAGGTGTTGATGCGCGACTGAAGGGGTTCGCCGGGCATTGGAAGAGCCTTGCGTGGGCGACGGTCGAACTGCCGAGAGGATTGCGACGTGCAGAGAGCCTGCGGATCGAATTCGGGTCGGATCAGTGTCCGGCGTACGTGGTCGCACACAAGTACAAGCGTGCGTTGGTATCGATGTGTGTGGATTACGTCGGCGACGGGGCGCACGGCAAACTATGGCCGCCGATGGTCGTGCGAGTTCGTCCAGGCCCGGCCGCCAAGCTCTATCTGGTGTGCCCCAGCGTCATCCTGCCGGGGGAGCGGCTCACCGTCCGGGGGCGCACTGAAGACGCTAACAGCAACATCGGCGCAGCCTTGCCTGGAAAGGTGCTGCTCGAAGCGAGTGGCCCGGTGAAGCTCACGCCGCGCGAGGTGGACGTTCGCGCCGACGGGACGTTGGCAAGCGAGGGCTGGCAGATCGAGCAGCCCGGGGAGTATCGCGCGCGGGCGCGCTCGCTTGCCGCCGATGGAATTGCTGGAATAAGCAACCCCGTGCGGTGTGACCCGGAGGCGTCCGAACGCCTCTTCTGGGGGGATTGTCACTGTCACACCGGATGGGCGGACGGCGTGGGTACGTGTGAGGAGAACCTTGCCTACGCGCGTGACGAAGCTTTCCTGGATGTATTCGGGCTGGCCGAGCACCTCTCGAACACTGCCGGGTTCAGCACGCAGGTCGTGGACAAGTCGGGCGCCGATTGGGCGTTGTTCGGCCAACATGTCGCCGAGGTGACGCGCACGCACTACCGTCCCGGGCGGTTCGTGACGATCCTTGGCCATGAGTACACGCCCGACGAGCGCACGCGCGATCCGTCGGGTGACTTCTGCGTCTTTTCGCCGTCGGACCGATGGGAAGACGTGCCGATGGCGGTTGAGTACACCGATCTGATCGATTTGGCGCGCCAGGCTGGCGCGCTAGTCATCCCCCACGTGGGTGGGCGCACGCCCGACTTTGCAGACATCGCGGTCGATCCGGAGGTCACCCCACTTGTGGAGATCGCGTCGATGCACGGCCATTTCGAGCACTACGCCCAGTCAGGCCTGTCGCAAGGATACAAACTGGGGTTTGTGGGCATGTCAGACGGTCACTTCGGCATGCCCGGATACGACAACTGGGCTCAACATGGTCGTACCCCGGGCCTGAAACATCGCAACTATTCCGTGCAGAGCGCGATCACCGCCTTTTTAGTCCCGGAGCTGACACGTGAGGCGATCTATGCAGCTATGCGGTCACGAAAGACGTACGCGACGACGGGGCAGCGGATCTTGTTGAGCTTTGCGATCGAAGGCGTGCCGATGGGTGGCGAGCTTACCTGCGAGGATCGCCCTTTGCTGCAGGTTCGGATCGCGGGCACTGCGCCGATTGCGCTGATCGACATCATTCGCGGTGAGAGTCGTGTATCTCGTACCGAGGGAAACGGGCAGCTTGACGTTCAGTTCGATTGGCGGGACCCGGCGCCGCTGGCCGGGCAGACGTACTACTACGTGCGTGTGACGCAGGGGGATTTCTCGCTGGCGTGGAGTTCGCCAATCTGGGTTCGCTACAACGGGCCAAGCCCGGCTACAGCAGAACAGGTCGGCAGGCTGCCCGCTTGGAACGCCGGACCCGATTGGCCGACCGATCGGCCGGAGACATGCTCGCCCGATCATGATGCCCGCCTGCGGGAGATCCTGCGAAAGCGGGGCGTTGCGGATCGTTTCGTCAACATTCATCAGGTAGGTGTGTTCTGCGAAAGCCGGGGGCGGTTTGCCTTCTTTCGGGCGCGCGACGCAGAGCAGGATCTGGACGTGCATATTCATCTCTACATTGATTTCCCCGACGACCGTCTGTACGTCGCTGCCGGGTTGTCCGATTACGGCGAATGCCGCCAGGGCCCGAACTGGTAGCCCATCGCCCGGGCGCCGTCGGGGCGCGCCGTGGCGTTGCGTCGAGCGCCGGCCTGCCTGGGGCGTGTCAGTCTTGACTTGGCTGCAGGATTCCTGTTGAATAACTGGCAGTCTGCG
>CAYGAN010000249.1:0-714 GCA_964347585.1 uncultured Planctomycetales bacterium
AGCGCACAACTCAGGGCGCGAGTAGCCACGTTCCACCTGGCCCTGGGAGAACGGTCGGCGAGCGCGCCGTCATGCCCTCTTGCAGCGTATCGGGCGCAGCACCTGTCCCGGCCGGCTCTGATCGCGATAAACGGTGATCCCTTTGCATCCAAGCTCATGCGCCAGCAGGAAGACTCGCTTGACGTCTTCCTGTCTCGCCTCGGCCGGCAGGTTGACCGTCTTTGAAACGCCGTTCTCCGTGTGCTTCTGGAACGCTGCTTGAATGCGAACGTGCTGATCCGGCGGGACCTCGTTGGCCGTGGGGAAAAGCCGACGGATCTTTTCGGGTACCTCTTGAACGTTGCGGACGCTTCCGGTCTCGTGTATGCGTCGGAGCACGTGCTCGTTGCGGACGCCCGCCTCGGCGAGATGCTCGGCCAGCAACGGGTTGGCGATCTCGAAATCCTGCCCCTCCAGCGCGCGACGCCGGTAGATAAGGCGATAGTAGGGCTCGATCCCGGCGGAACATCCGGCGATCAGACTGATCGTTCCCGTTGGCGCGATGGTGGTCAGGGCGGCGTGGCGACGGGGGCGACCTTCGGCGAAGACGCTTCGCTCGAAGTTGGGGAACGCCCCGCGGCTCGCAGCCAGTTGGGAGGATGCAGCCACCGCCTCCTGTTGTACGAACGACATCACGTCGCGCGAGGCATCGCTACAACGCTCCTCATGCACTCG
>CAYGAN010000249.1:724-6228 GCA_964347585.1 uncultured Planctomycetales bacterium
GTAACCCACCCCAAGCCTGACCAACAGATCGGCGAAGCCCATCACCCCCAGCCCGATCTTTCGATTGGCCCGCGTGATTCGGTCGATCGACCGGAAGGGGAACCGGCTCACGTCGATCACGTTGTCGAGGAATCGCACGGCCAGGTCGATCGTCTCGCTGAGCCGCTGTCTGTCCAACCGCCCCCCGACGACGAACTTGGCCAAGTTGATCGAGCCGAGGTTGCAGCTCTCGTAGGGAAGCAGCGGCTGCTCCGCGCAGGGGTTCACCGCTTCCAGCCGTCCGAGCGAAGGGGTGGGGTTGTCGCGGTTGATCCGATCGATGAAGAGCAAGCCCGGCTCACCGGTTTGCCAGGCTTCCTGCACGATCGCGTCGAGTACCTCCGCTGCCCGCACCATCCGCGCCTGTCCCGCGGCGCGGGGGTGATAGAGCCGCACGAGCTCGTCCCCGGCGGCAGCTCGCATGAATTCGCCCGTCACGGCCACCGACAGGTTGAAGCTGGTCAGGGCGCTGACGTCGCGCTTGGCCTCGATGAACCTGAAAATGTCGGGATGATCCACGCGCAGCACGGCCATGTTCGCGCCGCGCCGCCTGCCGCCCTGGCGGATGATGCACCCGACATGATTGAACATCTCAATGAACGAGACCGGCCCGGACGTTCTCCCGCCGCTGCCTCGGATGGGCGTATCGGCCGGACGCAAGTCGCTGAACGAGAACCCCGTCCCGCCGCCCGCCTGGTGGATCATCGCCATCTGCTTGGCCGCGGTCATGATTGACGAGAGCGAGTCACGAATGGGCACGACGAAACATCCCGACAGCATGCCCGTTCGCATGCCTGCGTTCATCAATGTCGGTGAATTCGGCAGGAACTGGCCGACGGTCATCATTTCGTAGAACTTTCGGCCAAGCTCCTCGCGTCGATGTGCTTCGTTGTGGTGCGTTTCCGCGCCGGCCACATGGTCCGCGACCCGCCGGAACAGTTCCGCGGGTGCTTCGCAGACTCTGTCCTGCCTGTCCCGGCGGAGGTATCGTGCACGCAGGATGCGCTCGGCCGGTTGCGAGGGCTGTGGCTCAGGCGATCTGCTCATGGCCCAACGCTCGTGAGGCCCCACAGGGTTTAGATACCGCCTTCGGCAAGCAGGGCCTTCTTGTGCAGTTTACATAGGCACCCGCCGGGTCGCTGCCGCCGACGCCGAACCGAGCGGTTTGTGGCCCTTCAGTGGCGTGCACCAGGCTAGCGCGACGCGCGCGATGGCCTGCTCGTGGCTGGCTGCGTGGAGGCGGGCTGAGTGGTCGCCCGGCGGAGCTTGTCTTTGATGTCGCGTGGTGCGGGAGCGGCAACCCACTGGCCCTCCTCCTTGAAGATCAGCGCCACAATCTGTCTGTCCGCCTTGCGAGTTCGAACCGTCTCCCGCAGCCGGGTCCGAAAAACCAGCCCGTAAATAGGCTCCGATAGCCCAACCGCTTCACTCAACTTACGGACCGTCCCGGGCTCGAGCTTGCGGATCAACTCGATTCGGACGGATTTGACCGCGTGCCAGGCGTTCTCGAACTGCTGCTTGCTAAGTGGCTCGACCCGCCGGCTGACCTTGAGCCGGTACTGGCCGTACTCGCCCCTCAGGCAAACCTCTTTGAACTGCTCGATGAACTTGTTGAGCGACTCATCCTCCGTCCGGACCCGCCCGGGAAAGTGGAAGGTCGGAGGGGTCTGGTCTTCGGGAAGATCAATCTTGATCCGATCTGCGTCGTCCCTCGGCTGTTCGACGAGGACGTCCGGCTCACACGCCGCCAGCCACAACACCGAGACTGCCCAGAGAAACCGGGCGAGCCCCGCAAGATTCATTCCAGACATTACCGGCTTGAGCCGCATCGCTACACACCCCATGGTGGCTTGTACATCCGACTGGATACGTACGTACGATACCCGCTCCCGGTCCACATTCAAGCGCCGCGAGCCGCCGGTGGGGCTCGGGCCGTAGCGCTTGCCGTCCTCCGCGGCAGCCTCGTAGAATTGGCGTCATGCTGGACGGGGCGGGCCCGGGTCACCCCACCCCACAGGCGACCGCAGCGGACGGCCGCCACCTGAACACTGTGAGGGGCCCGCCCCGTCCGTTCTGGGCAGGGGCCTCTCCGCGTTATGGCACGGTCGGCCGCGATGCTCCGCGCTGTCCTGTTCGATCTCGGTGAGACTCTGCTGCACTTCGGTTCTGCCGACATCTATAGCTGCTTCCGGCAAGGCGCCAGACTCGTGTTCGATCGTCTGCTGAGTGAGGGCAAGCCGTTAGCCGACTTCGACAGATTCCACCGCAGCTGCCTCAGAGCGGTCCGCTGGGCCTACTTCTGGTCGCGGCTGCGACGGCGTGAATTGGACGTGGCACCACTGTTGTGCAGGCAGCTCGCCCGCTTCGGCGTGCAAGTGGATATGCAAGCTGCAGGAGATCTGGCGAGTCTGTTTTACGAGCCGTTGCGCCGTGCGGCCCAGCCCGAACCCGGAGCGCACGAGGTCTTGGGAAAGCTGCGAGACGCTTCGATCGGCCTGGCGGTCGTGTCGAACACGTTTGTGCCCGGCGCCGCCCTTGACGCTCACCTGGATCGTGAGGGGTTGCTTGAGTTCCTCCCAGTGCGGGTGTATTCGTGCGACGTGGGTTATCGTAAGCCCGACCCGAGGATTTTCCGGATTGCGTTGAACCAACTGGCGGTCAGGCCCGCACAAGCCATGTTCGTCGGTGACGCCCTGCAGGTTGACATCAAGGGCGCGAACCGGGTCGGGATGCTTTCGGTCTGGAAGGTCCCGCACGATTTCCCGGCCGGCGCCGGCCACCATCACCGAAAGTCGTGGGCATCGAGTGGCAAAGCCAAGCCCGATCATGTGATCCGATGTCTGGCCGAACTGCCTGATCTCATTCAGCGGCACCGGCAGGGGCGCCATTCGCCCGAACCTTGGCTTCTCGCAAATGGCGACCTCCGGTGCGAGCCGTGATGCATCCCGACCTCCGGCCCCAAATCCTGTTGTCCGCGTATGTTCAGGGCATCTTCCCAATGGCCGACGAGGACGGAGTGATTCGCTGGTACAGTCCGGATCCGCGTGGGATCATCGACCTGGAGCTGTTCCACGCACCTCGCACGCTACGGCAGCTCTATCGCCAAGGACGATTCGAGTTGCGCGTCAACCGTGCATTCAGCGCGGTGATTGAGGCCTGCGCCGATCGGAGCGAGGGCACGTGGATATCAGACGACATGATCCAGGCTTACATGCGTCTGCACGACCTGGGCATCGCGCACAGCGTAGAGGCCTATGCGGGTGGCGAGCTGAGCGGCGGCCTGTACGGGGTTGCGCTGGGCGGGGCATTCTTTGGCGAGTCGATGTTTCATCGGGTCAATGACGCTTCGAAGGTCGCATTGATGCATTTGGTCAAGCGGCTTCGCGAACGCCGGTTCGTGTTACTTGACGTGCAGTTCGTCACCGAACATCTGGCGCGCTTCGGCGCCATCGATATACCTCGGGTCGAGTACCTCGAGCGACTCCGAGCCGCACTGAAACTCCGCCTTCGTTTTGCCGATTGAAGCTTCTGGGCGGACGCCGTATAGTTACCGGCACGGATGTGCAGGCCGCCGACGCAAGGACGCGAAGCATGACTGCCGGCCCCTCCACACATACGGATCAGGCCGACAAGCTTTTCTTGAAGAACATGGCGGCGCTGCGCGCCGGGGATCCGGATCTGGCCCGGGTAATTGAGGCTGCCGGCGGCGAGCCGCCCGTTTCGCTGGAGCCTTCACGATCCGGGCCGCCGACGGCAGCCATGTCCACGCCTGACGGACACAGGGTTTATCTACACAGTCGCTACGACCCGGTGGCCGAAGCAAGTAAGTTCGCCGGCAACATCGACACGAGCGAGGCATTCTGTTTCGTCGTGGGCGGGTTCGGCCTGGGGTATCACGTTCGCGCTCTGCTCGAACGCCTCAAGGGAGATGCTTTCCTGATCGTGACCGAGCCGTCGCCGCCGTTGATTCGCGCCGGTTTGAGCTGTGTGGATCTGGCTGACGCGCTGGCCAAGCGCAAATGCGTGATCCTGACCGATGCAGACAAAGGCAGGCTGCACGAGCGGCTCCAGCCGTTGATCCCGCTGATGATGATGGGTTTGCGATTCGTGCCGCATGCAGCCTGCCAGCGCGTCGCGCGAGCGTTCCATGACTCCATGCGCACCGTTCTGACCGACTATGTAACGTACTGCCGAATGTCGTTGGTCACGGTGGTCGGCAACGCCCAGATCACCTGCACGAACATTGCGTACAACCTGCCGGCGTTCGTGGCTACCCCGCCCATCGACATCTTACAGGACCGTTTCCGCGGGTTCCCGGCCGTGGTCGTGGCAGCCGGTCCGTCGCTGTCGAGGAACATCGACCTGCTGCCGGAGCTTCAAGGCCGCGCGGTCGTCTGCGCGGTGCAGTCGATGTTCAAGCCGCTGCTGAATCGAGACATCGTCCCGGACTTCGTCACGTCGTTGGACTTTCATGAGATCTCCCGCCGGTTCTTCGAGGATATTGATGACTGCCGCGGCGCGCACCTGGTCGCCGAGCCCAAGGTCACCTGGCATGTGATCGACACATACCGCGGGCCGATCTCGTTGCTCGGGAATGACTTCGCGCGATTGTGCCTGGGCGACGAGCTCGGGTCTCGCGCCGTGCTGAAATCCGGCGCGACTGTCGCGCACTTGGCTTTTTATCTGGCCCAGTACCTGGGATGCGACCCGATCATCTTCGTGGGCCAGGACTTGGCGTTCAGCGAAAACGTGTTCTACGTTCCGGGGGTGGAACTGCACGATAGTTGGCGGCCGGAGCTGAATCGCTTCTGTAGCATGGAGACAAAAGAGTGGGAGCGAATCGTGCGACGGCGCAAGATCCTCCAGAAGGTCCGCGACATTCATGGCGACGAGATCTATACCGACGAGCTGATGTTCACCTACTTGGAGCAGTTCGAGCGCGACTTCGCGACCAGCAAGGCGCGGGTGATCGACGCGAGCGAAGCCGGCGCCCGCAAGGTGGGAGCGGAAGTGATGAGGTTGCGCGAAGCGATTGACCGCTTCTGCACTCGTCCCATTCCGCCGGAGCGATTCGCCTATCGTCAGCAGGTAAGTTGGTTCGATCCGGAGCGATTGCCGGCTGGCCGTGAGGCGCTCCAGGGGCGGCTTGAAGAGGCCCGAGCCTTTCGGGCGCTCTGCGAAGAAGCCCTACCCCTGCTTGAAGAGATGCGCGGCTTGTTTGATAAACCCAAGGAATTCGACCGTCGGCTCGCCCGGATCAACAAGTTGCGGAGATCGGTCGATCAGCAGGGCCGTATCCTCACGATGGTCAGCTCCATGGCGCAATTGGGAGAGCTCCGGCGCTTCACCGCCGACCGCAAGATCGGAGCGGACGGGCCCAGCGGGCTCGAACGTGCCCGCCGACAGCTTGTCCGTGACATTGATTTCGTCCGGTCGCTGGCGGGGGCCTCGCAGCAGTTGACGAT
>CAYGAN010000250.1:0-6141 GCA_964347585.1 uncultured Planctomycetales bacterium
GTCGGCCCGCAGGGCTTCTTCACAAAGCCCGCGAGGAAGCTGCCCATAGTACATGGGCAAGAGGAAATCGCAGTCCAGACTGAACGCCAGCCAGTCTTGGCACACGCGCCAGATGGCACCGCGACGCGGGAATACGTAGGCACCCGTACGGATCGTCGGCCGGACCGAACGAGCGGCGGCGTTCAGCTTCTTGAGGTCCTCAAGAACGATGTGGCTGCGGAACTCGACCTCCTTGTACGACGCTTCCCCAACCTTCAGTTCTTCCCCGCCGGTGAGGTCTCGGAACTTGCTCTTGCACTGCTCACAATAGCATGAGCGCCCGCTGAACCGGATGAAATCCCAGATGATGGCATCAAGCGGGTATCGCTGCACCTGCTCTTTCACCACGCGGATGACGTAGCCAACGTAGTCGTCATTGGACGGACATCCCCAATTCTTTCGCTTCAGTTCGCCGCCCTGGTCGATCAGGCACGCCCATTCCCGATGTTCCTTTAGGCTCCCCCCAGGTGATGAGTCACCAGCCCCTCCTTCCGGAGGCGCCCCATTCGCCGCTGAGCATCCTTCGCCACCTTCCAGAAACACCGGGTAATACGAGTGAATCTGAAGGCCCGCCTTGTGTGCCTTGTCAACAAAGTCGCCAAGGAAGTCATAGTCTCGGCAGTACGGGTGTACGGGAGCGATCTGACTCGGGTAATAGTGAATCCCGGGTGCGCGCACACAGACCTGCACGGCATTGTAATTGTGGGAGGCTAAGTCCTCGACGACGCGGTCGATGTTCTCAGGCCTGAACGTGCCGGCGAGGATATACTCGAACTGATGACTGGTTGCAGCCCGCATTTCATTTCGCATCACACCGCTCCGCTGCTGACGCCGGGCAACTTGAGTGCGGACCAGAGGATCAAGGCATTCGAGGCACTTCGAGGTACGCCACGCGGCTCGTCTTGCCGCAGGCCACGGTGAACCCGACCTTCTTGCCGTCAGGCGAAAGGCTTGGATGCGGATGGCGCGGGTGGCCTCGTCCAGCGGGCTGAGCCGCGAGCAACTCTGTGTTGCCCGTGGCCACCTCCACCAGAATGATTGCACCGACGGGGTTGCCGTCGGGTGTCTCGCCGAAGCCGCTGATCGTGTCCACCACCACCTTCGTCTCATCCCGAGATACGGTCAGATGCGAGGCACGCGGGTTCATCGCCTTCGTGAGATGCTCGATGCGCCGCGTCACCGTATCAATGCGAGCGACTTTGCCGGTGTCAACGAAGTACAGCCACCGACCCAACGGGCCCCACACCTCATGGCTGTGCGAACTTCCCACGGGCGTGCGCGTCAAAGGCCCTTCGTCCGTTCCGTCAACGCGCGTGTACCACAACCTGGCCTTGTGCGGCGAGCCGTCCGATCGAGAGCCGCCGTACTCGTGGGCATAGGCGATCTGATCGGGGTCGCTTGGATTGATCTGACAGTGGTTGATGTGGACCCGGTCGCCTCTGTTGGTGTGGTAGTTCCTGCCTTTCCTGGCGGTATAAGACGTGATGACAAAGCACCTGCCCTTCGCCTCGCCCGTGCTGGGTTCCAGGTCGAGACCGTAGATCGTGTACGTCCGACCGAGGAACCAGTCGGTCTCCGGCGGACCGGGATGAGCAGCGTAGAACACCACGCGGCTGCCGTCCTCGGCGATGGACGGCGGATCGCCTATCGTACCGTCGGTCATGTGGAGCAGGTGTAGGGTCCTTGCGGTCTTCAGGTCTAGCAGGTACAGGTGGTGGCCGGTCATGTCGTAGAAGACGATGCGATCGGTCCCGGGCGAATAGTCGGCGTGGTACATCGAAGACACTCGTAGATGCGCATCGCCATACTTGGCCGTGTTCTCTACCTCTAGCGTGGCCAGCCAGTGCAGGTCACCCGTCCGGGTGTCCGCCATGAGCAGCTGTCGTTCCAGTGGATTGCTCGTGCCATCCGGACGTGGGCGGATGGACTCAATTAGCGCGAATCGCCCATCCCTCGTCCAGCTCCGGCACGTCGGGTAGTACAGCGTGTCCACGTACCTGGTGTCCGTAAGGAAGACAATCTTATGACCCGTCCTCTCGTCCATGACGACCTGGCGTTCGTTGCCCATCTTCTTGAAGCTGGCGGGAATCTCCGCCGACAGGCTTCGCACCGCGCAGGCTCCTTGTTGAACGACTAGGGCCATCGTGATGTGAAAGAGCGATCGCGCCACGCCAACAATCTCACTCGGACTCTGCCGACGAATACAACTTCGAAGTGCACTGATCTTAAGCCAGCGCACAGGCAGCGGCAACGGACGAGTTGATGGCGAAGGCGCCGACCAGGGTCAGCCGATCTCGCATACGACAAATCTGCGTGCATTCAGTCGGCCGTCGCGGGTCATTGCGCAGGACCGTGACGAGCCCGAACAGGAGTGTAGGACGCCGACCCCGAAGCCTTCCATCCCGCTGCCCTTGACAGGCTCTGGTTCATAGGAATCCTTGGGACGGTTACGATCGAACAAGAGCCTGGACCGGTTCATCCTCTTGGCATAACCTGCTCCTGTCGATGTCTTCCGTTAAGTCGGCAAGGGCCTTGGACCATGAGGTGCCGCTTGCCCATCCGCCTTTTCCACCCGATGCTGGCCGCCATCGCCGGGGCCGGGACCTCGCCCGTTAGTGCGAGCGAGCTTCTGCTCAAGGTCGTAGACGCCGATACGGGCAAGCCGGCTCCCGCCCGCGTCCACGTCCGGGATGAAGTGAACAAGGATTACGTCTCCGCCGGCGCGCAGGTTGTCAGGATCGGCAGGAGCGATCGGTGGTTCGTCACGGGCGGCGAGTCCCGGCTCGACGTGCCCGCCGGCACGGTCCAAGTGCGCGTGGAGCGCGGCACGGAATACGAGCCGGTGAAGCAAGCGATCCGTGTTGCGGGGGAGGGAGCAACGGAACGCGTGTTCCGGCTCAAGCGATGGATCAACATGCGCAAGCACGGTTACGTCTGCGGCGAGAACCACCTGCACGTCCCAGCCGATGAAATCGCGCCGCAACTCGCCGCGGAGGGCCTGGACTTCGGAACGTCGTTGCAGTGGTGGAACCGCCCCAGATACGAGGTGCCGCCCGGCACCGGTTTTCTGCGATGTCTGGAATTCGCGGGCATCCGCACGCCGACGAGCATCTACGATTTCGAGATCGAGCATCTCTGGGGAGCGGTGTACGTCATCGGTATGCCCGAACCACTGGACTGCGAAAGCGATCGCGGCCGGGCCAACCTACCGATCGTCCGCATGGCGCGTGAGGCGGGCGCTCTGGTCTGCTACCAGGGCGGCTGGTCGAGAGAGGTCTTGCCAGACGCGCTGCTGGGATTCGTGGACGTGGTGAACGTGTGCAACAACAACTTCCATCGGCACCAGTATCAACCGCGTACGGAATACTCGAACCTCCTGAACGTCGAAGGCTTTCCGGCCTATCCGAACACGCCCGAGGGCATGATGCGGATGAACACGGACACGTATTATCGCTTGCTTAACTGCGGACTACGGCTGGCAGCAGGCGCGGGCTCAGCCACGGGCGCAAAGAACACCCCCGTCGGCTACAACCGGGCGTACGTGCGAGCCGGGCCGAACCCCACGCTGCCGGAGTTCCTCGATGCCTGGCGGCGGGGCCGAAACTTCGTCACGTGCGGGCCGATGGTCTTCCTGACCATCGACGAGAAGCACCGGCCGGGCGACACCATTGCGCTCGGCCACCAAGGCGGCAAGGTCCGCATCCACGTTGAAGCCTTTTCTGATCAGCCGATCACCTCCGTCGAGATCGTCATCAACGGTAAAACCTTCAGCCAGACACGCAGCCCGCGTGACAAAGATGATCCGCCCAGCAAGGCGACGCTATCGACAACGGTAGAGATCAGCGAAGGGTCCTGGATCGCCGCACGCTGCACCGATGAGGACCGGTTGCTCCGCGACGAGGAATTCGCCAACCACAGTTACGGCAAGGAGCCCAAGGTCCGTCGTCCCTGCCGGCTGCGATTCGCGCATACCAGCCCGGTTTACGTGACCATTGATGGCCGGCGAGCTCGGGTGGCGACGTCGATTGAAGAGGCACGGCGCATGCTGGATGCGTTCGGACGATTCGCGCGGGCAAGGGCCAAAGGTAGGCACCTCCAGGAAGTCCTCACAGCTCTCGCCGCGGCCCGCCAGCGACTCTGCAGGCCGGAAGCCCACCATGGCAACATCCGGGCGGAAACGAAACAGAAGTCGTGAACGGAATGGTAGTAGTGCGTACGGCCTGGCGGGATGTCGGCATTGTCGCGTCTGCCGGAACGGCTCGGCCCGATCCTCAACTGCAGGTACAGAACGTTAGCGTGGCTGGCTCAGCGCAGCCGGCGGTGATTCCAGGCTGTCTTTGCCGTTCGTCAGCCACTCGATCGAGAATCGAGTGAAGGTGAGCTTCTCGTATGCGTGTTGATCTCCGCGCTCGTACAGGCACGCGATGGTCCAATCGGCAAGCACCGCCAGCGAGGAGTAGGCCGACGGGCCGCCGTGAAGCAACTTGGCCACCGGCCACGTTCTGCCCTCGTCGTAGCTGACGCGGACGGTCATCTTCACGCGCCTGGTGCTCGCGGGATTCGCGAACAGCAGACGGTTTCTCGCAAAGGCCGGGCGTGCTGTGAAACGCACGAAGCTCGCCTGACAGACCGGCTCGATCAGTGCGGGGTCCGGCTGGGGTCTGGACCACGTCAAGCCGCCGTCAATACTGGTGGCAATGGCCCGTCGGTTCTTGCGGGCTTCGCTGTTGTCGTAATTGCGCATGTTCATCAGCAGGGACCCATCCACACGTTCGACCACCTGGCACTCATTAACGTGGTCGCCGATCGCGCCGCCGAGCTTCCATGTCTTGCCGTGGTCGTCGCTGTAGATCACGTGCGAGCGCAACAGACGGCTGCCCGCGACGGCATGGTCGCAGGGAGTGACCAAACGGCCGCCTCTCAATTGGATCCCGCAGCCCGGCCCTGTCGCGTACCAGGTCCAGTCGGGCGCCTTGGTCGTTCTCGTGATTTCGACCGGCTTGGACCACGTCGCGCCGTCGTCGGTGCTCTTGAGCACCCAGGCTTCGCGCGTGCCTTCACTCTTGCCCGCAATGATCGCGCCGCCGTCGTCTTGCCCGAGGTTGCGCGTGATCAGCAGCCAGATCGTCCCTGTATCTCGATCGAGGACCGGACAGGGATTGCCCATCGTGTTCGGTCCGTCGTCGGCGACGATCTGCAGCGGCTGCCAGGTCTTGCCGTTATCGAAGCTGCGTTTGAGAACGAGGTCGATGTCCCCGCTGTCGCTGCGGCTGATCTTCCGGCCCTCACAGAACGCAAGCACCGTTCCCTTTGGCGTAACGATTAGCGACGGAATGCGGAAGGTGTGGTAGCCTTCCTGCCCGGAGATGAACAGGTCCTTCTGCATCAAGTGCGGCGTCCTCTCGGCGGCCGGCGCTGCGCTCTGAACGACCGAGATCAGAGCCGTTGTCAATAGATGACTCTTGGCCCTCAATCGGCACTTCCCGTTCGGACCTGACGGCGCGAACGCCACCGGCCTCGTTCACCGGAAGGGCAGAATACCCTTGCCCGAGATGATACCTTGTGCTTGCCGCACCCAGAAGTGTCGGCGTGGATGAACGTCAACCGGTCCGGAAGGCCCTGCAATAATCGGCCCCTCATCGACGTTTCGCCATGTAGGGCTGTTCGGCAGTACAGTGAGGAGGCGCCCTCTGACTGGGCAGAGGGCAGGCCGTCTCCGTCGTGGCGGAGCAAGAGCGGGCCTCGTTCGGGACATGACATGACGATGATGACACGACAAACAGCTGCCGCGACTCTCATCCTGGCTGTGGCATCGCTCCCGATGCCTTCCGGTTTGGCACAGGAACGCGACGAGCAGCCCAGGAGCCGGCGGTCAAGACGCTCTCCGCGAACTCCGGAGGAGCGCGAGCGGATGTACCAGCGGGCCGTGGAGCGCTACCTCGAGCGCTTCTCGTCCGACTACGAGCTGACGGATGAGCAGCGGGAACGCGTCAGGGCACGGCTGCAGGAACTCAAGGCCAAGCAGTACGAGTACGCCAAGCCCCGTCTTGAGGAAATCCACAAACTTCGGGAGGAGATGATCGAGCTATGGCACAAGCGGCG
>CAYGAN010000251.1:0-1549 GCA_964347585.1 uncultured Planctomycetales bacterium
CGTATAGTGCTTTCAGGCGAAGCTTGTCGCCCTCTGCGACGGCCAATTGCGCGTAGAGCGCCGTGAGCCGCTGAGCGATCGGGTTCATTCCCATTAGTGTCCCAGGCTCCGGAATGTCTTCGCGAGCCCGCCGGATGGTTTCGTCCTGCTGCTGAAGCAGATTGTGTAGGCCCTCGAGCTGCTTTGTGTACTGGTCGATCTCTTCGAGAATACCCCCCTTGGACAGCTCGTCGCGACGCTCCCGGTACTTGCGGACGACGACATTGACGATCCGATGAGGATCCGTTTCGCTTCGGCAGGTCATCAAGACGCGTAGATAACTGCTTTCCGGTATCGGGCCGCACCGCACCTCGTCCTGAAATTCCTCGAGTCGCTCGTCCTCCGGGACAGAGCGGTACCATTGTGTGTCCTGTACTGCGGGATCGGCCAGCGAATTCCGCAGCACCTCGTCGCTCCGAACGAGGGTAGCCTCGTCTCTGAGCCAACGGTTCATGAGGTCCTTGGTGGCTTCATGGCGTTCCCACTTGAGCGGCACGTCGGGAATGGGCGACTCCACTTGGATCAATGCGGCCGCGGTATAACCGGGGAACTTCGTCCACATCAAGTACCACAAGCCGAACGTGGCGCCCGCCACGAAGATCCAAACCAAGATTATCAAGAACGCACGCTGCTTGAGCACCCGCACGACGTCACCGACGTTCAGGCCGGCCGCCGCGCCGGCTGGAGCTGCCCCCGGCCCAACGGGAAGGGCGATACGCTCCTGAACTGTTGTCGGCATCGTGCTCATTTGCCGGCTCCCCCCACGACGGCGGCCCCTACATCCTGATCGGGTGGCTCATCGGGCTCGTCCACGAAAAGGTGGTTAAGGATATACGAAACCAAGCTGAACAGCCCGAAGGCGATGGGAAGCATGGCAACCGCCAACAGCGCGTGCGGAGTCCCTTCAGCTAACGTATCGAGCCCAAAGATATGGAACAGACCGGTAGATGTAACCCGAACGAAATTGCAGAAGATGGCTATGGGCACGCAGCACAAAACCATGATGACGCGGTGCCAGAGCGGACGCTCCCACAGGAACGCCATCGCCACGCCCAGTGTACAGAAGGCCATCATCATGCGCATGCCGCTGCATGCCCGCTCGACGTCAAGGGGCGGCCCGGCTTGGCCCTGGTAGGCGTAATAAACCACGGTCCCCGCAACTTCGGTTTCCACCCCGGGAATAAGAGACAACAGCGGGCCGGCCACCGCAGCGGCCAGCTTCCGGAAAGGCATGGTCACGGCTACGTAGATCCGCTCAGGCCACGGGACGGCGAAGAACAACAAGGCGAGGGGAAACCAAGCGGCACGCAGCACCTGAAACCCCGCCAGCAACACTACGATCCCAAAAATAGCAATGACGATCGACAGCGACTTCGGATACCCGACTTGCAGAGGCCAGATGCTCGCCCCGTAGATCGCCAGCGCCGCCACCAGGACTCCCAGGCCCAGATAACTCCCCCGAACGCGTGCGCGACCCGCTGTTTCGCGACGACCCCTTCTTCGACCCCGA
>CAYGAN010000251.1:1612-5713 GCA_964347585.1 uncultured Planctomycetales bacterium
CAGGCCGGTCACGACCGCAATCCTCACGCACACGCTTGGGGTGAGCATCTGCGGCCAAGTGCGTGACAAAGGCGTCGCGCTGTACTGCAGGGGCTCGATTGCTCGAACCATCGGTGCTCCTACGGGAACAAGCCCGGGAATCCCTGGAGTCGGGTCTGCTCTTCTATTCTACGCACGTTTTCCGGATTAGCTCGAACGGCGAATGAGTCGATGTCTGCGAAGTTGCGGTCATAGACGAAGCCGAAGCCGTAACTTACACGGAACGCAGTCCGGATAGAGGCCAAGAAAGGCGTAATCGGATGCGTGCCAACGTTAACAATATCGTCCGGCTTCAGGAAGAAATCTTCGTCTTTGCCGGCAAAGACGCGGTCGAGGTCCACCTGGATAATCTGTTCTCGGTCCTGCCCGATTCGACGGACGATTTCGCACCTCGAAGGCCATGCCAGCGGCCCGAGGCCGCCAGCGGCGGCAACGGCCTGCTTGAGGCTCACCTGACGCCCGGTCAGTTGATACGCGCCCGGCCGGGCAACGTTCCCCATCATGTAGAACTCCCCAACAGGACCAGCGGAAACGCGGATGATGTCGCCCGGGCGGATAACGACGTCATAGCCTGCCTCACCGTTGCGCAATGGACCGGCGGGGACAGCGATGATCCGACGCTCGTACTCCTCGGCCACGGCGGCCTGCTCCAACACCGGCTTTGTCAATGGCTCTTCGACCGGAGGCTGCCGGGGCGGCACGGGACGCGCGGGAGCAGTCTGGGGTACCTCAACCCACTCGCCGTTAAGATAGATCCACTTGCTCAGCCCGGGCGCGGTCTGGGCCCGAGTGGCCGGCGGCTCAGGCGGGCCGCCCGGTCGGCGGATCGCGGGCGCAATCGCCTCGATGAATTCGCGCTGTTGCTCAGAGTCGATGATCGGCGCGGTTGTCGCCGGCGGCGTCGTCAGCCCGGCATCCCCCGACGCCGAGACGTGGGACTCGGGCTTGCTCGAGCCGCCGGGGGACGTCCCGTCGCTGATCGTCGCCGGGGCAAACGGCGGGACCTCGCGGCCCGGCTGCCTCTCCGGAGTCTCGGCGGACTGCGCCGGCGCCCCGATCACAGGCTGAAGCGGCGAGCGGATCACATATACCATCCTCGCCGTGTCGATTATGCCACCTGCGCCTCGGATCAGGGCCTCGAGAAGATGGAAATCTGCCCGCGGAATCGCGAAAGTGCCAGGGGCCTGGACCGCGCCGAACACCGAGTAGATCTGACGCCCACGCAGCGTCACACGCACCGAGACCTGAGGGTCCAACAGAAGTTGACGCTGCCGAAGCTGAGACTTGATCTCCCCCTGAAGCTCGCTGGCGGTCTGGCCCGCCACGTCGAGCCAACCCACCACGGGAATGTCGATCCGCCCAGCCTCATCGACCTCCGGTTCGACGACGGTCTCAAGCCCTTCCCGGATCAGATCAAGGATACTGATCCTCAGGCCGTCGCCAGGCCCCAAGCGGTATTCTTGGGCCTGCGGAACAAGGTCTTCAGGGGTCGGCTCGGTCGCGCCCACCAGCTCGTAGGGCTCGTCCAACTCGGTAATGGCTTTGCGGATCTCCAGCGTGCGCGACTGGCCTGACCAGAGCTGGGACGGATCAAGGAACCCCCGTTCGAGGAACGTCCCGCAGCCGGCGGCGAGAACGGACCCCACCGCCGTAAGTGTACAGACCCCGACGCTTCGACCCCGAAACGGTTGAGCCATCTTTCCGATCCGAGTCAATTAGTAAGCAACGACAGGAGTGGGCTCCCTCAACCGTGGCCACGCCTTGGGCAAAGGCGGATTCTATCCTGCAACACCACAGAGGTCAACGTCTTACACGCCGATCCGCCAGGCCACCCCAAGCCTTGCTCTGCACGGGCGTGCGCCTGGCCCTGCGCTGAAGCGTTCGGGGCTCCGAGACGAACCCAAGCTTCCTCATACCCGCCGACGCGACGCCTGCGCTGCGGGGTCCCAAAACCCAAGGCGAGGCCTGCGTTGCTGCAGCCTCGCCCGGCCGCTTGTTCTCTCCATCGGCGCTGCCGCTCGCAGCCCTCCACTCCTAATAGTTCGCTCCACCGGACGCGGAGTTCGCGCCGGTCGAGCCGGCACCCAGTGGCTCGGCTTTCGCTCAGCGCCAACCACCCGCAACCGTGGCACCGGCAACAGGCGCCGCGCGCAGCGGCCTCAAAAGTCATCGCCAGCCGAACAGCGCGTCGATCTCGGCCAGGTCAGCTACAACAGCTTGCGCAGCTCCTCCTTGCGGCGCCGTGAGGTCGGCATAGAGAGCGCCCGCCCGGCGGATTTGGATCGTGCGCCAGCCGAGCGCGTTCGGGGCGACGAAGTCCTTTTCGGGGTTGTCCGCTATGTACGTGCATGATTCATGCGCGACGCCGAGTTGCTCGGCGAGGTGCTCGAACGCGCGCCGATGCGGCTTCCAAAACCGCCGCCCCCAGCGATCCGTCAGTACGATCACATCCAACCGCTCGTCCAGCCCGAGGGCGCCGAGCTTGAGCAGCTGCTGCGACACGCGACCGTCGCTTATCAGTCCGAGCTTGGCCCGTGGTCGCCATCGCGACAGGCCGGCGTCTGCGTCCTGGAACAACTCGATCGTCGGGCGGTGTGATCGGAATACGTCAACCATCCGTGGCAAAAGCCGTTCGGCATCCTTGCAGGCTAGTTCCTTGAGCAGGTTGTTGAACACGCGATCACGATCGCCGGTCTCGAACAACTCACCCATACGCCGGGCAAGACGAATCGAGCGGCGCACGGCAGCGTGCTCGCCCCGAGCATCGGCGCCGGGGCGAAGATCAGGCGAGCGTGGGTCCGCCGGCACCCCGGACGTGCCGACCTCGTCCGTGCCCGCCAGCTGATCCGCGAACGCCCGAGCAACGGCAGCGAACCCACTGAAGACGTACGCGCGCTCGGGGTACAGGGTATCGTCGAGATCGAAGACCAGGACGCGCACATGCGCGTGGGAGCTGCTGCGCATCAGCCTGTCGTCAAGAGGCCCCATTCGCCTACCGCGATACCTTCGCGCGACCGGCCGTTCAGGCCGGTGGCTCGGGCGAATAGCGACCGCCGGCTGGTCTTTGGCCTCGCTGATCGAGCGAGTCGGTGAAGACCGACTGATCGTACCGCAACATTTGGACGCAGTCGCGATACCGATCGATACCGATCCGCGGCCGTCGCCCGAAGTGTTCCATCATCAGCCATCGAGGGAAGTCCGCCCCGGCGCGGATGGCCAACGGCACGCCGCCGCCGAACCGCGGATTGATCTCGATAACCCGGATTCGGCCGCCGGGGGTCGCGATGCATTGAATGGTAATCACGCCGACACACTCACCCAGCGCTTCGACGACGCGCCGGCCGGTCTCGATCATCCGGGCATCTTTGACCACCAGGGCCTTGCCGACCTCCCCGCCCCGGACCTCGATGCGCCGTCGGGGCACGACACACCGGGCTCGGCCGTCGAAGCCGGCATACACATCCAGCGTGTGCTCGACGCCCGGGACGAATTCCTGAACAATGGCTTGCGGAACGCGCCGCCCGAGCGTGCGTAGCTCGTCCGCGTTGGTGATCTTGTAGCTGCCGAGGCCAGCACTTCCAGCGCGGGGCTTCATGAAGTAGGGGAAGCGATGGCGCCTCAGCTTCAGGGCCTCAGTCAAGGTCCACGTTCGAGGAGTATCGATACCATTAGATGTTAGGAATCGGAACGTGCGGATCTTGTCACGACAGGTCGCCACGACACGCTCACTGGAGATCAGCGCGGTGCACCCGGCTTGAGCGAAGCGGTCTCGAGCTTTGCTGAGAATGAGCAGCTCGTGGTCGATCAGCGGCACGAGCAGATCAACCTCATGATCGCGAACAATCCTCAAGAGTGAACGCACGTAGTCGGCTCGGGCAACGCCCGGCACGAGCACCGCGCGGTCGCAAAGATGCATCGCAGGAGCCAGCCAGCTTGCGTCGGCGCCGATGACCACCATTCGGATGCCGGACCGGGCTGCAGCGCGGCGGAACGCCTGGACCAACTCGACCCGCCGCCCGACGCACGTAAACAGCACGCGCAGCACATCCCGCGAGCGGGCCG
>CAYGAN010000251.1:5723-6084 GCA_964347585.1 uncultured Planctomycetales bacterium
CAGCCAACCGCGTACAGGCGACCCCACACGTGCCGACACCGGCCTGACATGACCTGGCCGGTGCCGCCCTGCCGACAGATCATAGACAGCTATCGACCCTATCGACCAGACGCGAGACCGGATGTTGAATATACACAGCCTGTTGCGCGAAGACCAGCGCCCCGGATCCGCACGATCCTGTCCCGGCGTTCGACAAGTCAGCGTATCGGACTTGCCCAACCACATGCCCGTGGACCGACTCGGTGCGTTCGATTGCGGGGTGATTGGCGGGATCGGCTCACTGGGGCGGCGGCAGCGGGCCAGACGTGCAGCCGGTGACGACCGGCCATAGGATGATACCTGTGGCCCGCTTTGCTGCGCA
>CAYGAN010000252.1:0-6083 GCA_964347585.1 uncultured Planctomycetales bacterium
GGACAAGCTCGTTTACTACCTGCTGGCCATCTTCGCATACCTGCCGGTGATCGGCTTTGCGGGCATCCGTTTTCTCCGGGACCATCCGGTGGTCTTCTACGGCAGCTTCGCGGTGCTCGTGACGGCCTGGTCGGTTGTCGTGCTCAGCTTCTGGCGCCGCCGGCGAGTGGCCTTCTGGGCCGTGTGGGCCGTCGTGCCGCTGCTACCGGTACTGCCGGTCTTCGCCTCGGCGCATCATCTTTACCTGGCCTGTGTGGGGATGGTCGTTCTGACCGTCACATGCTGGGCCCGCGGCACCGAGATCGGGGCCCGTGCTCGCCCAGCCGTGCGGCAAGCCGTCGGCCTCGCCATGGCGGGACTGGTCGGGCTGCATCTGGTCGCATTCTCGGCGGCCAGCTACTTCTATGATCAGGGCCTGGAATCGCTGTCCGCCTCCAGTCAGATCGTCGAGGACGAGGTCGTCGCCACTACGGACGACCTGCGAGCCGGCCAGAAGCTCTTCTTCATCAACCTGCCCATGCTTGGTTTCAACTGCATTCCAGGGATCGAGTCCGCCACCGGCGTCCAACCGCTCGATGGCTACGTTCTGACGTTCGCCACTTCGTTCTTCCGCATGGAGGAGCCCTGCTTCGTCGAGCAGATTGATGGCTACAGCTTCCGCGTACGACTGACACGGGACGGGTACTTCTCCGGCCAGCTGGGCGAATCGCTGCTCGAGGCAGCCGGGCGGCGCCGGCTGTTCCGCCCCGGGGAGCGGCTTGAGGTCAAGGGTCTGTTTCAGGTTGAAGTCCTGCGCAGCTCCCCGCAAGGCGTACGGGAACTGCTGTTCACTTTCAACGAGCCCCTGACTTCTGATCGCTTCCAGTTCTTCCTCGGCACGCGCATCCGCGCGGCCTATCCACTCGGCTTCGACCGGCCCGATGGGACGAAGCGTCGCCGACTCTCATAGCAACTGGTACACAAATCGGGGGCAGGTCAGGAGGTCAAGTCATTTCGCTCGGGCGGTGACGTGCAGGAACTCCGGCAGCAGAGGGCCGAGGGGAAGAAGCGGCAGCGCGACCACGCCGACGAGCAGCTTGTCGATGATCGTCAGCCGACCCAGCCAGCTGTGGCCCAGCGCGTGCAGGATGCTGAAGCCCAGCATCCAGCGCTGGTGGACCCTATCGATGGCGAGCACTTCGTAGCCGGCTCGCGTGAGCATCTTCTTGATCGTGCTCGGGTCGAAAAACACCACGTGGCGAGGCAGGTCGAGCTGCGTCCATCGGCCGCCGAACACCCTGGCGGGCACGCAGTCGATGTTCGGTATTTCCATGACCAGATATCCGCCATCGCGCGTGAGCTGACGAGTTCGTTGGAGAGCGTCAAGCGGGCGCGGCTCGTGCTCCAGGTAGGCCCACATTGTCACGAGGTCGAAGAAGCCGGGCTCGAAGTCGGCGTCAAAGAGTGTGCCGGCAACGGCCTTCATCCCGAGCCGATCCCGGACGAACCGGACGACCTCCTGTTTGACGTCGAGCCCCCAGGTCTGGCAGCGGCGCTGCCTTTCGAGGTGATAGCAAAACGCATTCGTGCCGCAACCGACGTCGAGCACCTTTGCTTCGGGCCCGAGCTTTCCCGTGTGGCGTTCGATGTACGCGAGTCGCGATAGGTTGATCCGCCTTCGGTATCCCCCGGTCGCCAGCGCTATAGGCACCCACGGGCTCTGCGCCGGCCAATAGCAGAAATATCCTGTGGGATAATACTCCATCAGCGATTCGTCGGTGGGTCTGGGGTTCAGGTATTGCAGGTCGCACTGTCGGCATCGGACGATGCGGAACCGCTCGGGCCGCCCGAATAGCCGATCGCGCCCCCAGCGGGCGGTTTCGCAGTCATCGGTTGCGCAGAGTGGGCACGGCACGTCCTGCAGATCATTCGCTGATCTCGCCGATTCGGTCATCGCGTGCGGAGTATGGCGCGACCTGGATGGAGCGTCAACGTGCGGCGGCGCGCGACGGTTCACTGGCCCGACGCTCGGACGGCGCCACGCCCTTTGCATGCAGGGGCGCCGAGGGCGAGGTGGCCTCGTGTCGGGCTTTGACAGCCCTTGTTCGGCTGGATACATGGCCCTACGCTATCGGCTCGCCGTTTGGAGGCGGCAGCACTTTGCACCCGGAGTCGAAACGGATCTTTGCTCGCCACCCTCGACTGACCATGGCCTTGGTCGTGGCGACGTTCGTCGCCGCGGGCCACGCGTGGTCCCTCGATGCCGGCCTGTTCCTCGACGACCATGCCCATCGCGCTCAGCTCAGCCGGAGCGGATGGAGCCATTCCGACGCGGTCAAGGCTTCCAGGCTCGGCATCGTCGGCGAGGTCATGGGCCTTTGGTCCGGGCGATGGGCCGGGCTGAGCTTCTACCGGCCAATAGCCTTCTGGACACTGAAGCTCGAGTACGTCGTCGCTCGCTGGCACCCCGTGCCGATGCATCTTTTCTCGCTGGCGTGGCACTGGCTGTGCGCGATGTTGCTTGGCCAGCTGGCGTGGTTGTGTTTCGGGCGGTGGTTCTGGGCCGGCGTGGCTGCGGCGTTCTTTGCCGTCCACCCCGCCCACGTGGCGACCACCCATTGGATCGCCTGCCAGACCGAGCTGATGGTGGCCGCCTACCTGTTGCTTGCAGTTCTTGCCTACGCAAGGTATTCGCAGTGGCCCACGCCTATCTTTGCTCGCACCCGGGGTTTTGAGCAAGCCCCGACGCGCAGGAGCGGCGTCGGGTGGCTGCTGTTGGCGGGTCTGTTCTTCGCGATGGCCCTCGGTTGTCGTGAGAACGCGATCACGTTCCCGGCCATCATGTTTGTCGGCGACGTAGTTTTGCGGCCGGCCCGGTGGCGCGGTCGAGTGGGCGCGTACGTTCTGTTCGGCGCGATCGTCGGCGGGTACATTCTTCTCCGCGCTGCGGCGCTTGAAGGCCTGAGCTTGCCCGCCAGACCATACCTCGTGCCACCGACCGATCCGGACTTTCCCAGGTTCGTCGCGGACAAGTTCGTTTATTCGATGCTCGGGCTGTTCGCCTATGTACCGGTGCTTCCGATAGGGGGCCTGGCCTATTTCCGCGAGCATCCCGGCGCCTTCTACGGGGGGTTTGCCGGTCTGGTGGCTGGCTGGCTCGGCCTGGCCGTTGCGTTTCGCCAACAGCGGGGCTTGTTGCTGGCGGCCGGGTGGTTGGTCCTGGCGATCGCACCACTGTTGCCGGTATTCACCTCGCCGCATCATCTCTATCTGCCCAGCCTTGGGGCCGTGCTGATCATGAGCTCGGTACTGGCAAAGGCAGGCGGCGGGTTCGTAGAGCCGGCGCGTCGGTTGCCGCTGGCACGCACGCTGATCGTCTCGCTCGTGCTCGGGCTGCACGCCATCGGGCTGACGCTGTGCTGCTGGTCGTTTGGATGGGTCTATCGCGCCGGTACGGCCGTTGAAGACGTGCTCATCGCCGACGTGCTCGAACATGGCCGGCCGCTCAAGGAGGGCGATCGGCTGTTCTTCATCAATCTTCCTCTGATCGCGTACTACATCATTCCAGCGATCAAGGCCGAGACCGGCCTGTCGGACCTGAACGGCACCGTCCTGACGTTCTGCCCGTCATTGATGCGGATGGAGGCCCGATCTCACGTGGAGCGGACAGCGGCGAATAGGCTCACCGTCCGCGTTGACGACGACCGATACTTGCGAGGCAGCAGCGGGCGCGTGTTGCTGGAAGCGATGGGCCTGCCCACGGAGCTGCCTGCGGGAACGACGATCGAGGCCCGTTCAGAGCGCGACGAGCTGCGACAAGTTGACGTTCTCGAAGCCGACCGTGAGGGCATTCGTGCGCTGGCGTTCACGTTCAAGCGGCCCCTGGCCGATCCCTCGTACCACTTTTATCGCGGCTCCCGCCAGCGCCTGGCGTACCCGATCGACTTTCGCGAGTGAGTCATGCTGATTCCCGACGTCCCTGCTTGGAAGAAGTGGGCCTTCTGGCTGCTGCTGGTGAGTTTCGTGGCCCTGGTGATCGCCGTTGCATGCCAGTTCCGGCGCGTCCCGAAGCCCGAACCTGCGGGACGCCGGACCGGCGGAATTGCTTTGACGGTGGACGCGCGGGAGCTATAATTCGTGGGCACTGCAGGAGTATACCCGATGAATGTGGAATACTTGATGCTCGCTGTTTTCGGCATGCCGGGCTGGGCGGAGGTCGTGGTGATTGCGGCAGTGGGGCTGTTGATCTTCGGGCGCAGACTGCCGGAGGTCGGTCGCTCTCTGGGGCGCGGCATCGTCGAATTCAAGAAGGGCCTACGCGGCATTGAAGACGAAATTGAGGACGCCTCCCGCAACGATCAGCCGGACCGATACAAGACCCTCAATCGAGAGGATCGCTCCACCACCCGCGAATCGCGACCCCCTGACACTCCGACGAACGACTGATCCCACAGAAGGCTCATCCATGGATCCTCCCGACCGCGTCGAGCGCCCTGTTTGACGTGTCGGCCTTCCTTGACGGGGCAGCCGTTGATCCTATGATCCTCCCCGCAGTGCTTGCACGGTAAGGCCAACCGGCCGGGCAGGGCGGACCAGTGGAACGTTTCGATGCAGCGATCATCGGCGGCGGCCCCGGGGGATACGTAGCCGCCTTGAGACTCGCAGCTCGCGGTGCACGGGCCGCTCTGATCGAACAACGACAACTCGGCGGAGTGTGCCTGAACACGGGGTGCATACCCACGAAGGCGTTGCTGGCAGCCTCGGGCCTCTTCGCCGACCTGCGGCGGGCCGAGCGATGGGGCATCCGCGTTGGCCAAGTCGGCTTGGACTTTGCTCGGCTCGTGCAACACAAAGACCAAGTAGTCGGCCGGCTTCGTAAGGGCCTGGCGGGCCTGCTCGCCAGGCGGAAAGTTCACTGCATCACCGGCCGGGGCCGTCTCATTGATGCCCACACGGTTCTGGCTGAAACGGCCGACGGACCGATCCGAATCCACGCCGAAAACGTGATCCTGGCTACGGGCACCGAGCCGGCGATCCCGGCGGGCCTGACGGTCGATCATCAGCGCGTACTGACTACCGACGACGCGCTGGCCCTGACCGATCAGCCCGACGTGCTGCTGGTCGTCGGGGGCGGGACGAACGGCGTGGAGTTCGCGACTATCTTTGCCGAGCTCGGCACGAAGGTGACCGTTGTCGAGATGCTCGAGCGGCTCATGCCGACCGCCGACGAGGACGCAAGCAACGAAGTGGCCCGATCGCTCAAGAGGCAAGGCGTCACGGTCCTGTGCGGGACGAGCGTACAGTCGATAGAGTCCGGCGGGGCGCAGGTATCGAGCACCCTTTCGGACGGCCGGACGGTCGAGACGTCTTGCGTGCTGATCGCTGCCGGCCGACGCGTGTGTCTGAACGGGATCGGCCTGGAAGACGTCGGCATTGAGCGTGACGGGCCTTTCGTGCGTATCGACCAGCGCTGCCGCACGTCTGTGCCCGGGATATACGCCGTCGGAGACATCACCGGCAAGGACCAGTATGCCCACCTAGCGTATCGTCAGGGCACCGTGGCCGCTGATGCCATCGCGGGGCACGAGCCCTCGGAGGACTACCGCGCGGTGCCCCGGGTCGCGTTTACTCACCCCCAGGTCGCCGAGGTCGGGGTGACGGAAGCCGCCGCCCGCGCCGCCGGCTACGACGTGGCCGTCGCGAAGTTCCCCATGACCGCGAGCGGGGCGGCCCAGGCGGCCGACCAGCCTGCCGGCTTCTGCAAGCTGATCGCCGAGGCACCGGCGCGGGCTTCGAGCCCCAGGCCTGATTCGCAGAGAGTCCTCGGTGCGGTGATCGTCGCCCCCCACGCCGCTGAGGTCGTCCACGAACTCGCCGCCGCCGTCAAGCATGGCCTGAGCGTCCAGCAGATCGCGCAGACCATACACGCACACCCCACTTTGGCTGAGTCCGTAGGCGAGTGTGCCGACATGCTGCTTGGCCTGCCGCTGCACATGGCCTAGCGCCATCTCGAGTGCCTCTCGGCCGGCAGTACGCCGACGCGCATGACAGGCCCACTCAGATTGGTTACCGCCGTGATCGATTCGGCGGAGCCTGCGGTCTGC
>CAYGAN010000253.1:0-670 GCA_964347585.1 uncultured Planctomycetales bacterium
AGTTCGGGTAGGTGTACCCGGCCCCGGAGCAGCCGCAGTAGAGGTAGTCGTTCTCGGTGGCGGTGGCGTAGTAGTACTCGGCCATGGCGGGGGCGACGTCGAGCATGCGCGGTTGGAACCCCCAGTTGATCGGGACTTTGCCGCGGTCGGGGTTGAGCCAGGCTTGGCCGTGCAACACAGTGTGGATCTTCATCGCGTCGCCCTCGCTGCTCATGAAGGCGACGTAGTGCTTGTCCTTTTCGAGCTCGAGCTTGCCTGCATCGACGTGTGATCTCTGGCGGACCGCGGCTATGTCTGCGGGCACCTGGTGGTGGAAGCTGAGGTTCGGGGCTTCGGCGCACATGACGTAGTTGCTGTGCATCGAGACCAGCTCACAGTACTTGTCTTCGGGCTCGGCCCAGCCATAGACCCCGCAGTTGGGTCCGACGCGCTCCATGAGCTCGTGGGCCAGGCGCTCCTCCTGGTTCCCGCGGGCGTCGGGCTTGAGCGAGAAGACGAAGGCCCTTCTCATGACGGCCAGGTCGAGCGTGTCGATGGACATGCCGCTCCAGAGCTTGTCAACGCTGTAGGCCATGCCTCGGGTGCACTGATCGAGCAGCTCGTCGATCGCCCAGCGCATGGGCGCGATCTTGTCGTACCATCGGCCGCGAAGGTCCGCCTTGACTTCGAG
>CAYGAN010000253.1:680-6071 GCA_964347585.1 uncultured Planctomycetales bacterium
ATCGCTGATCCGCTTGGCCTGTTCGGGCGAGACGGGCAGCCAGTCGTTCAGTCCGGCAAGCGTGCAGGCGATCCATATGGTCTGCTCGATTTGCGGGTCGTAGCTGACGAGGCCCTTGACTTGGCCTGGGAAGCGAGCGAGGAGTGCTTCCGTGGAATCGACGGGCTCGAAGTTGATTCCCTTCTTGGCGGCGTAGTAGTCGCGCCAGTAGGCGTCGGCCTTGTCCCAATTCCAGAATCGCGTCTCGAACATCAGGCGTGGACCGGCGCGGTTCACGATGCCTTGCAGGCAAAGCAGCGTGACCCTTTCGGGCCACGGCAATCTGTAGGAATCGAACCAATATGCCTTGTGTTGGTCCATCGCTTCGCCTCGCTTGCGTAGAGTCGGGTGGGGAATGTACCAGGATTCGACGCGCTGAGAAAGGTCGCGGGCGGTCGCCGGTGTGGTAGGCAGCTATCGGGCGATCAGCTTGAGTATCCCGTCGAAGACCAGCACCTTCGTGCCCGCGACGACGAGGGCTACTCTGTAGAGGCGCGCGAACAGCCTTTCTGATACGTGCGTCAGGAGCCTCTTGCCGAGCAGCGTTCCGGGGATGACCAGCAGGCACATGAGGGCCAGCAGCAGCGCGAACCGGGGGTAGTTGAAGTTCCCGAGCCACATGAAGATGGGGATCTTCGGGATGTGCAGCAGGGCCTGGCATACGGCTTTGGTGGCGACGAGTCGCTCCTTGACGAAGTCGCGCCGCGCGAAAAGCGGGGCGATGAGCGGCCCGACGGCACCGACGAACAGGCCGACCGCCCCGGCGGCCAATCCCAGCAGCGGCCAGTCGTACGCCCGCCCACCGGTTCGCTGTTTCGGCTTGGGCAGGAACGTGAGCACAAGCACATAGATGCCCACCAATCCCTTGAGATACGGCTCGCTGCGCTGGGGTTCGCCAAGTGCCCACAGCAGGCTGGCACCGATCGCCGCGCCGGGCACCACGCCGATGGCGTACAGCCCGACGGTTCTCCAGTCCACGTGTCGGATGAAGGCCACGACCCTTGTGGAGTTGCTGACGAGCTGGACGGCCCCGTGCAGGGGGATCGCCGCACGATGGTCCAGGAAACAGAAGATCGTTGCCAGCAGGAGGATGCCGCCGCCCATCCCGAGCACGCCCGAGATGATCGAAGTGACCAGGGCAGCCAAGGCCAGAGTGATGTAGATGATCCAGTGCATGGGCGCGGCTCGGGCTACGGTGGGGGCTTGGACGGTTGCGAGACGGCCGGAGCGGCAGGTTGAGGCCTGATACGCTCGATGCGCACGTTGTCCACGACAATGGCCGCACGGCCGCGGATACAGAAGAACAGGTAATAATCGTCGTAATCGCGCGGCTCGAACTGGATGACCCTGGTGCCGATCGCGCCGGTGGGCCCGCCCCAGAATCGCCGCTGGCCGATATCCTTGCCGCCTCCGCCGGTCGGCGTGCGGGCGGCCATGGCGAATGGCTCGGGGTACTGACTGCCGGCATCGAGGATGCGATACTCGAACTGGACCTGGTACTTTTGCCCCGGCTGCAGCCGGACTGCGCCTGGAGCCGAGGTCAGCACCGTGTTCCATTCTTGCTGCGATGGCCGCGTATCAAGGCGCGCGGAGGCCCGGCCGGTGATGACCTCGGTTGGCTCGGTCGTGCGTCTGGCGCAGGCGTGCCATTGCCAGTCGCTTTGTGCCGCGTGCTCGAAGTCATACGTCGCGATGCTCTCGACCTGCTCGAGCCAAGCGCCCATGAGCTGCTCCCACAATGGCAGGTGTGCGTCACGCGGGTCGCGCCGAATCTGCTCGCGGACGATGTCGAACTCGCGCTGGAACGGCATGAGGTGGTCACGCCAGTGCAGATGGGCCCGGCGGTAGCTGCGCCATATGGCGTTCTGTTGCCAAGGCGGCTGGGAGGCCAGCTCCGACTTCCATCCTGGCAGCTGGGCTTTTGGGAAGACACGATTGGCGACCCGGACCACTTGTTTCCATGCCTCGAGAGAGTCGCCCAGATGGCGGATACACGCCTTGCCGTCGGTCTTCCCGCTTTTGAATCTCTGCCACGCCACGGCAGCTTCGATCTTCGAGGCAAAGTGCGAACCCAACGCGGCGTTCAGTCGCAGCATCTTGAGTAGCCTCGGCAATCCGGCGTGGTCTCCGCGTCCGGCTCGCAGATTGCTCGTGATTGAGTCGATGCGGTGATTGCACTGCGCTGCGTGGCTCGCGAGTTCGCGCGCCAGGCTGGGCGGTGTCGTCGCCCCGGACGGCGGACGGGGGGATGCGACGTACTCTTTGACGCCCAGCACGCGCTCGCCCCAGTCGGGGTTCGGATGGGACAGGCCCAATCGCGGCGTGAGATGACCGGCCTCGTTGACGGTTTGCGTGTTCTCGAAGACGTAGGTATTCAGCGTCGGCATCTCCAGGTAGTAGATCAGCGGCAGGCCGAACTGAGGCATGTAGTGGTCGGACTGGCTGTGCACGAGCACGAGGAAGCGGGGGATGATCGCGCTGGCGTGGTGCATGGCTTCCAGTAGTGATCGTCCGGCTGTCAGGTCGATGTCATACCGTTCAGCCAGCCAGCGGTACCAGATGGTCGCGTCGTAGTCCAGGCCAAGGTCGAAGGCGTATCGGGCGAACGCTTCGCGGGCCAGAGAGGGCTCCATGCACCACGCCTCGACGAAGATGCCGGCGCCGTTGCCGCGGGTCAGATCGGCAATCACCTGACGGGCGTACTGCGGATCGAACCAAAGCAGATATCCGTGCGCCGACTTTGGCCCGCCAACGGCGATCATCGGGGCGTTGTCGCATTCGGCGCTGTAGAGACCGATCCGTGGGTCGGCCATCGGCTTGAAGAACTGCTCGTACTGGAGGTAGTGCATCAGTCGCGTCTTGGGGTACGCGGCCAGTATGCGTTTCGCGTCCTGCGGCCAGGAGCACCACGTCCAGAAAATAAGGTCGGGGTTCGTGCCGCTGTCTTTCAAGCCGCCGATAATCGCATCGGCCACGAAATCGACGCACCCGGGCGGGGCTTCCGCGGCCATCGTCACCAGGCCGCCAAGCTCCGGGTAGGTGCGGAACAATTCGGTCACGCAGTAGCGCGTGTACGCACGCGCGAGCGGCGTGTCCGAGCCGAATTCCTTCAGCCCGTGCTTGCGCGCGAAGCTCGGTGGCAGACAGATGTTCCAAGTCAGGAAGTACACGTTTACCCCGTGGCGCTTCGCTTCAGCCGTGATCCACCGGAACATCTCCTGGTGACGCCCTAAAACGTCCGGGCGGTAGTGCCGGGCGGTCGGATAGCGCTCCAGTGACAGCAGGCCGGGGTAGGGATGCGGGTGATTGAAGCAGATCGCGTTGACGCGCTGCCGCTCCATCGCGGCGAAACGACGCCGCCACCTCTCTTTGTTGAACCACCAGCCGTCGAAGTTGCGCTCGTTGGACTCGTGCATTTTCCAGTGGCTCTGGTAGAGGGTTGTGCCGAGCCAGAACGGGAATGTCTCATCGAGCCCGCGCAGCGCGAGGCTGGGGCGCATGGTCAGCGTGACGTGCTTCCACAGCGAGGGGTTGTGGTTGTTGGAGAAATCGACCGCGGGGACAAGGCTGAGTGGTTTCTCGTCCGGTGGCCTTTGCTCCGGCCGAACGATGTTCAGGAAGTTGATCCCGATCGTTGCCGGCGCGCCGGCATCGTGATCTTCAGCAGGCCGTGTGGCCGATTTGCCGATGGCCTCGTACTCTTGGCCGAATTCCGACCACGGAATGCGGGCCTCTACGACGTAGCCGGCGTCGCGATCGGCTGGTTCGTTCAGCGTCGTGGCCGGTTTCAGTTGCGTCTTGAATTCGACTCTTGATTGCCACTGAGGCGGCCAGTCATGCGCAGGGAAGTTGCGTCCGCTCCCATCGCCTTTGCCGCGCGTCCAGTTGACGCCTCCGGCGGCGCTGAAGCCGTACTCGAACGTCTGGGGCGTGCGTTCGTTGGCGCGGCCGCTGCCGAAGTCGATAAACAGCTCGACGGCGTCGTCGAGCCAGATGCGGTCCTTTCTGTCGCGATGCGTGCCGACAACGTTGGTGTCATCGACGTCCGCGGCGAAGTACAGGTATCGTTCATCCCAACCGAGATAGAATCGTGCGCGGTTCTCGCTGATCGCCGGATCGAGCACGGTCCATTGACGTGCGGCTCGCCGCCAGAACGCGTCTTCGAGCTGGCCATCGATTGTGACCGGTTCAGACGGCCGTGTTGGTGAGCTGAGCGCCAGCAACGTGAGTGCTACTAACGGATCCATTGACCGTGCTCCGGAGCGGTTCCGGGCCGCAAGGATACCATGGGCACGGGCGGTATGCACAAGGCGATCACGCGATCCAAACCGGATTCCTCGGCGGGTTGTGCCACTGCTCTTGAGCAGTGTTAGAATGCGGCTCGATGTGCCGTTGCGGATGGATGGTCCGCTGGGATGGTCAACCCACTGCTCAAGAGCAGTGGCACACTTTCGACGTCCTTAGCAGGTCAGCAGTGCCACCCCGCCCGGATGGAGCCCGGTCGGCACGATGCACGGGCCAAACGGGCGCGATTGACCATGGAGCAAGCCATATTGGCTTGCCGTCAAGTCGCTGCTTGGTGTAGGATGGTAGTTTAAGCTCAGGCAAATGGGGATTTTGCGCTATACTGATCGACAGAAGATCCGTTGGAAAACGAGGCGGAAAGCGTAACGCCTCTGGTAGTGCGCAGTTAGCGGTGTTTCTGGCAAGGTTGCTGGCGTTTTACGCCGCTCAACGAGCGTGGCAGGGAGCTTATCCTGGTCAGTATACTCATTGTTAGCTGGAGGAAAACGTGATTAACATCCTCAGGAAACTCTTCAATCCACGCCCACTCAACAGAGCGTTCAGGAAGTGCCTGGACGGCGATCAAGCGCTCTTGGTTCGCGTCATGATGTTTCACGAAGTCTACAAGGCCGTTGGGATAAACCTGTCTCCCGACACGACATCACTCGCAGAGCTCGACAACATCCTCCGGTCATGCGACGCGGACACTCGTGAGCTGACTCTGGATGCTGTTTCTGCAGTTCTTGGCTGTATCGTGCGCGAAACCCTCGGTGGCAAATGGAGTCGCACGAATGAGGGAAGGTACGCTATTGTTGGTGTTGGGCCTCACGGCGTTACAGTGAATCTGGACTGTGATCTCCGTGCTCGCCTTGAGACGGGCGCCACTGCGCAGGATGTTTACGCGCACATGAGAGACAAAGCCGGGGTAGAGCCCAGCTAACAAACGCATCCAGGCGACCGCGAGCGAGTTGTGCCACTGCTCTTGAGCAGTGCTGGAATGCGGCTCGATGTGTCCTTGCGGATGGATGGTCCGCTGGGATAGTCAACACACTGCTCAAGAGCAGTGGC
>CAYGAN010000254.1:0-600 GCA_964347585.1 uncultured Planctomycetales bacterium
TCACTGCGCCCCAAGTCGAACACACGCTCATGCTCTCCGGCCATAACGATCCAGCGAGGAAACTCGACACGTGCAGGCGGATGGCGGCGAGTGGTCTTCAGGTAGGAGAAGCAAACCTGTTCGTAATACTCGTTGAACTGCATATTGTCGTTGCGGGCGCAGATGAAGATTTGTGAGCGGTCCCCCCAACTCATTCCTGTCCGCAGCAGAGTTGCGTCGCTAATGCGGTACGCGACGGTCGCGTCGGAGAGGTGGGCGAGCATGTCCGCCAGGTCACGCGCCGCCGAGGTGTCGACGTAACCCACCAATGGCACCTTGGTCTTCGCAGAGGTGTCAATGAGCTGTGTCACGGCCTCGGCATATTGCCGCTGGCGTTCGGGCGCCATCAACCCGGCGAAAGAGATGATCAGCGAGCCGTCGAAGAAGCATAAAGGCGCCGGCTTGGTGCCGGCCTTGCGTTCCATATATTCGACGATGACCTCGATCTCCCGACGAAAGCGGCGGAAGTTGATCGTCCAACCGGGGAAACCGTCTGTCTCCTTGGGTTCGTCGCCCAGCTCCTCAGGGGTGAGAATCTCTACGGCGACGTCCTTGACGTAG
>CAYGAN010000254.1:610-1632 GCA_964347585.1 uncultured Planctomycetales bacterium
CCTGGGGTGGATTCTCGAACCAACCCACTTGCACAACGCCGACGGGGATGGAAAGTTCGCTAGAGGGGACGATCTGCGAGCCGTCGGCGGCGAAAGTCGGTTTGCCCTTAAGGATTTCCATGGCCCAGGCGCGCGCCTGGGCGTGATTGGACCAGCGCTCACTGAAGGGCACCACGACGCCCTGGTGGGATTCCTTCTCGCTCGAGGGGTGGGCACCCGGTCTAGGGATTTCCTTCAGCTTTGCTTCACATTCCTCCAGGCTTAACCCATCGAAGTCGCTCAGTGCGTGCTCCATTGCGGTGAGCGCTTCCTCCTGCGATCGCTTCGAGGTGGTGAAGCGCTTCCGTTTGGCGATGAGTGCGGTGAGCACTTTCTCTGGCACCAGCATCACCCCACCTCCACGCGGCTGACGCCGCCTTCCTTATGCACACGGATCACGTGGTGCGTCTCACGCTCGAAAGTGTCGTCGTGGCTGATGACGAAGAGTTGGTTAAAACCTGTAATCTGTGTGATCTGGCCCGCCAGATTCTCGCGGCGTTCGTCGTCCAAATTGGCGGTAGGCTCGTCGAAGAAGGCCACACGGATCTGCGACATTTCGCGCAATAGCGCCAGACGCACGGCGAGGGCGGCAGCCATCTTCTCACCACCGGAGAGCTGGGAAAATCCCCGTTTGTAACCGCCCTGCTCAACGGTGATGCTGTAGTCATCGTTCCAGTTCAATCGCGTGGTGTAATCGCCGAGGATCTCAGTAAAGATGCGGTTGGCCTCGATTGAGATCGTCTGCACCAGTGCGCGCGTGACGTAGGGTCCGGCGTCGCGAACCGTCTTACGGATAAATGCAAGCGCCTCGGTCAACTCACCCAACTGGTCACGCTCGCTTTGTGAGTCTTTAAGTTCGACCTCTTTCTCACCCAACGCTCCCATTTCCACCTCAAGCGCCTCTCGGCGCTCACGGCCCCGTTGCCCGCAAGGCGCACCGCGTGCCGAATCCGCTCGCGAAGCTCCCGGACGTCACCGGGCCA
>CAYGAN010000254.1:1642-4222 GCA_964347585.1 uncultured Planctomycetales bacterium
CGGGGGTTATTTCCGTGACGATCTTTTTGCCCTTGAGCTTCTCCTGCTCGGCTTTGACCTTTTCATGCTCGGCGCTATCGTAATCGGATTTGAGATTGTCGAGTTCCGAGGCGAGCATCCCTTTTTGTTTTTGCTCCTCCTCGTGCTCTGCTACCAGATCCTTGAGTTTTGCGGTGCGCTCCTCAAAGCTTTTCGCGGTACCGGTATTTTCCAAGTAGCGACGGTGGGCGGCGGCGTTCTCGTCGCGCTTGGTTACAGAGGCGGCAATCGCCTCGTCGAGGCCGAAGAACGCCTCAAGGCCCGCCTGCAACTCATGTGCAACTTCTTCGTGCTTTGCGAGCGCCTTGACGTTGCTTTCAAATTGGGCTTCGACCTCAGCGCGCGTGGCGGCACGGGTTTGCAGCAGCTTAAACTGCGTACGCGGATCTTCCAATCCCTCGAGCTCGCTCTCGATCGCTTTGATACGCTCCCGCGCTCCAGTCAGGGTTGCAATCTCATTCTCGCGTTTCCGCAATTGTTTCTGTAGAGAGCGCAATTCTCGTTTCAGATCCTTCCCCTGATGAGGGAGCGGAAGAGCGGCGAGCTCGACCTCTTGCGTCTGCAGGTCCTTCAGCAGGTGCTTGAGCGCGTCGTGAACCTCTTCCGCACGCGCCCGTGCCATATCGTCGGCCGTGTCCAGCGCGGCGCGCTCGTCGGCGTAGTGCTGATTCAGATCCTCGAAGTGGGCGGCGTCCAACGTCTGCCGACAGACCGGACAGACGGCCTCCTCAGCAGTCTCCAGGAAACTGAGTCGATTGGTGATTTGCGCCCGCTGGCGTTCGGCGACCGCTAGCTCGGCCTCCAACCTGGTCGAGTCAACTTCCAGTGACTTGACCTGTTTTTTGAGCTTCTGCTCGTCCTTTTCAAGTTCGGTTCGACGTTTGAGTCCCTTCTCGACCTCATCCAGCCGTGCCTGGAGGCGTTCCAAGGCCAAAGTTTCATCATTCCATCGCTCCTGGACCAGATCTAGTCGCGTCTTGTCTTCTACGGCTTCTGCCAATTGGCCTTCAAGTTGATCTTGACGCGCCATATCGGGTGCTAGTTTGAGGAGGTCGGTCTCGGCGGCTTCGATCTCACCCATCGAGCGCTCGAGAACCTCGACTTCTGCTCGCGTGCGCGCCAGATCCTTCTGCACGGAGGCGAGTGTCTCACGCAGGTTGTCGCGCTCCTTACGTCTGTCCTCCAGCGCTGCCAATTCCTCTGGACCCGCCTCGTAGGCCTCACACGCCGGCCGGGTCTCAACGAGCACGTCCTGTGCATCCTGTGCAGCTTTTACGGCCTCGGCAGCGTCGGCGACCTGCATGGCCAGGCCTTCGATTCGGGCGTCAAGCGTGCGGACCCATACGGTGAGGTCCTCGATCTGCTTCCGTTTTGTCTCAAAATCCGATATTTTCGTAGAGACGGAATCAAGGCGTTTTATCAACCCCTTCAGATCCTTCTCGTCCTGGGAGGTGTCGCGTCTTATTTGTTCGGTCTCCTTTTGCAAAGTGGGTAGTCGTTTCAGCTCGCCCTGCAAGCCAGCGATGAGCTGCTCCTGGGTTTGCAGGGCCTCACGAAGGTAGCGCATGGAATCGCGCAGTTGGTTCCAAACCATGAGGTAATCGTCGACTTGCAGCAGCGGGTCAAATTTCTTCTTGCGTGTAGCGGCATTTTCCAAAAAGGCGGCTGTCAACAGACCCTGAGGCACGCCGATGGCGTCCTCGAATAGAGCCCGCAGGTCGGCGGTGGGCTCGACGCCGAGGTGGTCTTTAAGCCAATCGACGACGTCATCCCTCCCAGATGCTACTTCGCGGTTCACTTCTGGATCGACGATCGAGATCTTGCCTCCGCCGAGTGGGCGCTCAAGCACGTATTCGCGTTCGTCGAGGGCGTCTTCAAAGTATACGGCGACCGAGCCGCGCTTCGCCCCTTGGCGCAGAAACTCGGCTTGGGTGTAAGGCAGCGAGTCGAAGAGTGCGAAGCCGATCGCCTCAAGCAAGGTCGACTTACCGGCCCCGTTCGGCCCGGAGATTGCATTCACGCCGCGAGCGAAGACGATGTCGGTGCAATTGTCGTAGCTCTTGACGTTCTCCAGTTCCAGTCTTGTGATCCACATACTGCTATCCCTCGTCCGACGGACGTTGGCGCAGCGCGGCGACGATCTCGTCCGGGGGACGGTTTGATAACGCAAGGCTTTTGATCTCCTGGATCAACCCGGCCCAAAATTCAGCCCGCTCGCGGTAGCGTCCGTCGCGTCTTACCAGGTCGAGGATCACCTCGCGCTCCAACTCGTGTCGCGAGCGATGGTCGTCCGGGGCAATTTCGAATTCGGTGGCGCGCGCGTTGTTGCGCAGACGAGGGACCAGCGGTGCGACGACTTGCTCGAGGATATCTTGGATACGTCCCGTATCGAGTGCGGCGCGATCGAAGGCCAACACGCCTTCCAGGCTGAGTTCGACAACCGGATCGAGATCCTGCGAGGGTCGATTTCGCTTCTGCTCCTTCAAGAACTCGGTCAGCGCATCGTAGAGCGCTTCGGGGGTGAGATGAGCTTGTACCTCA
>CAYGAN010000254.1:4246-6026 GCA_964347585.1 uncultured Planctomycetales bacterium
CCAACGGGGGAATGGGCGGCGCAGGATGGGAATATGCTTGGCGGTATGCTTGGGAGTTTTCGAGGCGTCCGTGGTTACCAGGTAAACCCCGCCCTCCCAGTCGCGCTCGTCCATGCCGCACACCTCGAGCGAGCCGGGATTGTAGACCCAACCCTGGCGTTCACACGGTTTGTGCAGATGGCCTAGGGCGAGGTAATCCACATACTGGCGCAGCGGGGCGATGAGGTTGTGCGAAACACCGCCAGCCACGCCAGGCACCTCGCCTTCCAGGCCGAAGTGGCCGAGGAGGATCGTGAAGTCGATGCCGCTGGTGTCCAGATTCGCAATCGCATCAGGTACTTCATCCAAGATGGTGTCGAGAGTCGAGCCCAGGTAGGGAAGGCCGAGGATCCGCACGCCCTTGAGGTCCACATAGCCACCTTGATTGCCGTCCCACGGTGAGAATAGGGTGCCGTCGCCTCCGAAGGTGGGGGCGAGCAGGATCAGATGGCCGCGCTCGGCCAGGTAGTCGAGCCATGAGCGACGGAATGGATCGCGATAGCGGGCACGATCGTGATTACCGGTCACAGCAACCACGGGGATCTCGGCTTGCCGTAGCCTTTCCAGACGGTTCACAGCCTGCAGCAGGGTGGGAGGGTCAATGGCTGACTTATGGAACAGATCACCGCACAGTAGGACGAAATCGACATCCGCCTCCAGCCCCTTCTCAACGGCATGGTCGAAAGCGCGGGCGAAATCGTTGAAGCGCGTTTCGCTTCCGTATGGTTTGTACCCCAGGTGTACGTCCGCGATGTGCATGAATTTGGATTGCATGGAATAGTGCTCCGCAAGGGATCGACGCCTTTAACCCAGGAACTTTATACGGTGATCCTCTTCTCGAGGAGATCGGTTGGTAGCGCCGTATCTGTGCTGAGAGATGGCGTGCCGGTATTGTGGTAGTCCGTCCATCCCGCTTGGCGTCTGTGGTAATTCTAATGGAATCACTCCTGTTACCATAGGTCTGTGAACCTAGAAGACCGCAGGGTCAAGGAGGCGCTCGAAACGGGGTACAACGTTGTGGTAGGTTACTCCGCCTGATCGGTTGGATGGCCTGTATGAGTGTCTCCTGGCGGTTTATCGTAGCCATCATTCCAGCACAGTGATCGGAACCTCAGGTTAACAGATGCAGGACGCTCTTCGTATCCTCCTCTGCCTCTCCGCACGACTCGTACGAACTTGAGCAAAGATTGCAACACAGTTTATGGCTTACGCTCTTAACTACCACTGTGGAGGCGTAGCACGTTACGTCTCTACACGTACCCTATCACGTGGCTACATTCTCGGAAGCTCACAGCTTCCTGGAACATGAGTCGGAGGTATCTGATACCATTATCCATAGAGTATCTTTCTATGAGGGAGAAGCGATGGTAAAGCAACCAATTTACCTCGATTTCAACGCCACCACTCCAATAGACGACCGGGTGGCCGAATCGATTACGCCGTATCTTTACGAGCATTTCGGCAATCCCTCGAGCGTGCATCCATATGGAATCCAAACACGAAAAGCCATCGAGAAGGCTCGTCGTCAGATGGCGGATCTGCTCGCATGTTCCGCCAGTGAGATCGTGTTCACCAGCGGTGGTAGCGAGGCCAACAACATGGCCATCCAAGGAGTGGCCGCGGCGTATCGCGAGCGAGGAAGCCACATCATTACTTCGGCGATAGAACATCCGGCCGTGATTGAACCCTGCCGCTACCTGGAAAGCCAGGGGTATCGCCTCACCGTTGTGCCCGTCGATGT
>CAYGAN010000255.1:0-1258 GCA_964347585.1 uncultured Planctomycetales bacterium
TGGCAAGTCAGCAGTGCCACCCCGCCCGTTGCGGATGGATGGTCCGCTGGGATAGTCAACACACTGCTCAAGAGCAGTGGCACACTTTCAACGTTTTTGGCAAGTCAGCAGTGCCACCCCGCCCGTTGCGGATGGATGGTCCGCTGGGATAGTCAACACACTGCTCAAGAGCAGTGGCACACTTTCAACGTTTTTGGCAAGTCAGCAGTGCCACCCCGCCCGTTGCGGATGGATGGTCCGCTGGGATAGCCAACGCACTGCTCAAGAGCAGTGGCACGCTTTCAGCGTCTTTGGCAGGTCAGCAGTGCCACCCCGCCGGGCTGTAAGGTCGGGGGGCTGGAGCGGCGCACGCTGACCAGCGGCCCTGCGGAGGGCTACTCATGCTAGCCTATAATGGAGCGAGACTTTGTTGAACGCCTGCGGCGGAGACGCGGAGGCGGGGGTGTCATCCCGGGCGGCGGGAGTTGAGAAAAGGAACTGGCACGGTGGGTATCTCCCACAGTCAGAGCGAAGTGGCGAGCGTTCGACGCAAGCGCATCGACGTGCGCGGCCAGGTTCAGGGCGTGGGATTTCGTCCGTTCGTGTATCGCCTGGCCAGCGGGCTCGGGCTGGGCGGATTCGTCGCCAACGATTCGAACGGGGCTGAGATCGAGGTCGAGGGTCCCGATCAGGTTCTGGACACGTTCACCACACAGCTTCGTGAGCAACTGCCCCCGCTGGCGCGAATCACCCAACTGCGCGAGCGGGCGGTGCCGCCTCGCCGGCAGCGGGACTTCTCCATCAAAGTCAGCCGTCGCGACACGACGCAGGAGGCCGAGATCACCCCGGACGCAGCCGTCTGCAAGGACTGTCTGCGTGAGCTGTTCGATGCGAACGACCGGCGATATCACTACCCGTTCATTAACTGCACGAACTGCGGCCCGCGCTACTCGATCATCCAATCGATCCCATACGATCGCCCGAACACGACGATGGCCAAGTTCCGGATGTGCCCGGCTTGCCAGGCGGAATACGACGACCCGCTCGACCGTCGGTTCCACGCCCAGCCGAATGCGTGTCCGGTGTGCGGGCCCCGCGTCTGGCTGACCGAGGCGTGCGGGTGCGAAGAGGAGGGCGACGCGATCACCCGGGCCGCAGAACTACTCAAGGGCGGCCGGATCGTGGCGGTCAAGGGGATTGGCGGGTTCCACCTGGCCTGCCGGGCGGACATCGACGAGCCGGTGCGGCGTCTTCGATCGCGCAAGCAGCGGGAGACAAA
>CAYGAN010000255.1:1268-5991 GCA_964347585.1 uncultured Planctomycetales bacterium
GCCTCTGGCCCTGATGGTGCCCGACCTGGCGACGGCGCGGGCGTTGGCGGTGTTGACTGCGGCGGATGAGGAGCTGTTGACCGGCGTGGTCCGTCCCATCGTGCTTGTGCCGAAACGTGCCGGTGCGCCCGTCAGCGACCTGGTTGCGTCGGGTTCTGCCTGCTTTGGCCTGATGCTCCCGTACACCCCGTTGCACTACCTGCTTTTCGCCGAAGGTCTTGGGTCGCTGGTGATGACCTCGGGCAATCCGAGCGACGAGCCGCTGACGTGCGACAATAACGAGGCGCGTGAGCGACTGGCTGACATTGCGGACGCGTTCCTGCTGCACGACCGCGACATCGAACGGCGCGTTGATGACTCTGTGGTTCTCACGTTCGCCGGGAGGCCTGTCGGTGTACGTCGTGCTCGTGGCTATGCACCGGGTGCGATTGTTACGCCGCAACATGCTGCAAAGCCGATCCTTGCGGTCGGTGCGGAGCTGAAGTCCACGGTCTGCGTGCTGCATCGTCGCGATGCGGTTCTGAGCGAGCACGTCGGTGACCTGAAGAAGAGCGTTACCTACCGCCACTTCATGGGCACGGTCGAGCAGTTGAAGAAGATCCTTCGAGTTGAGCCAGCCATCGTGGCACATGACATGCACCCGCAGTACCTTTCGACGGAATACGCGTCGCGGTTATCGATCCCGGGGGTCCCCGTTCAGCACCATCACGCGCACGTGGTCAGCTGTCTGGCTGACGCCTGCGAGGACGGGCCGGTGATCGGGTTGGCGTGCGACGGGACGGGCTACGGCACGGACGGGGCGATCTGGGGTTGTGAACTGTTGCTGTGCCAGACGGACCGATTCGAGCGGCTCGGGCACCTGCGCTACTACGCGCTTCCCGGCGGGGATGCGGCGGCGCACGAGACGTGGCGGCCGGCGCTGAGCTTGCTGGTTGCCACATTCGGGGACGAGGGCCTGCCGCGGGCTGCCGAGGCCCTGAAACGGATCGATCCCGAGAAGTTGAACTTCGTGGCCAGGATGATCGAGCGTAACGTCAACTCGCCGCCGACGTCGAGCCTTGGGCGGCTGTTCGATGCTGTCGCGTGCCTCGTGGGGCTGTGTGACGAGAATCGCCATGAGGCCCAGGCCGCGATGGCGCTGGAGGCGGCCGTTGGCCCGGGCCCCTTCGAGCCGTATCCGTACCGGCTCCCGGTTAACGACGGTCGCGTGGAGTTCGACGTGCGGCCGACTGTCGCGGCGATCGTCAAAGATGTGATGCGCGGCGAGTCACCCGCAATCGTCGCGGGTCGCTTTCACGAGACTGTCGTGGCGTTTCTGACGGACGCTGTTGCGGTGGCTGCTGATCGCACCGGCCTGCGAACGGTGGCTCTGTCCGGGGGGTGTTTTGTCAACCGGTATCTTCTGCAAGGTTGCACGGAGCGGCTAACCCGCCGCGGCTTCCGCGTGCTCTCGCATCATCGCGTGCCTGCCGGCGACGGGGGATTGGCCCTTGGACAAGCTGTCGTTGCCGCTGCGCGATCTGTCGAACAAGCGACACGCTGATGCGCTTAGGGGCGCTAGGCGCGCGCCGACAAGATGATGCGCTACGTCTATAATTGGCCAACTCTGGCTTGGGAGAATCGAAGCGATGTGTCTCGCTGTTCCGGGCAAGGTGGTCGAGCGCACGGGCGATGAAGCGATCGTTGACTTCCAGGGCAACCGGGTCTCGATCAGTTCCCTGTTGACGCCCGACATTCGGCCCGGCGATTGGGTCCTGGTTCACGCCGGGTTTGCGATCTCGCGACTCGAAGAGCAGGACGCTCGCGAGACGTGGGACTACCTGAAGCAGGCCGGCGCCATGGAGCCCCAGACGGATGGGTAACAACATCAACCGGATGCGCGACGAGCTTGGCCGGCTGTGTGAACGCCACGGTCGGCCCATTCGGCTGATGGAGGTCTGCGGCACGCACACGGTGGCGCTTTTTCGTAGCGGGCTGAAGAGTCTGATGCCGCCCAACCTTCGGCTGATCAGCGGTCCGGGCTGTCCGGTGTGCGTGACGGCTCAGCGATACATCGACGCGGCGATCGAGGTGGCCGCCCGCCCGGGGGTCATCATTGCCACGTACGGCGACATGGTCCGCGTTCCGGGCCGGCTGGGGAGCTTGGAGCGCCGGCGCGCCGAAGGGGCGGACGTGCGGGTGGTCTATTCGGCGCGCGACGCCGTCAAGCTTGCCGAGCGGAATCGAGCCCGGACGGTTGTCTTCATCGGCGTGGGTTTCGAGACGACCGCGCCGGGTACGGCTGCTGCGATCCTCGAAGCTCAACGGGAGAGTCTGACCAACTTCTGCGTCTTGCCGGCGCACAAGCTGATCGTACCGGCCATGCTGGCGATTCTCGATGGCGGCGATGTGCCGCTGGACGGTTTTCTCTGTCCCGGTCACGTCAGCGTGATCATCGGTGCGGACGCCTACCGACCGATCGTTGAGCGTCACCGGCGCGCGTGCGTTGTAGCCGGCTTCGAGCCTGCCCAGGTGCTGCGCGGCGTGCTGCATCTGGTGCATCAGGTGGCCGAGCAGAACTGGCGCGTCGAGAACGTTTACGAGGTCGCGGTGACCGGCGCGGGCAACCGAGTCGCTCAGGAGCTGCTCGAAAGGGTTTTCGTGGTCGGCGATGCTGTCTGGCGGGCACTCGGAGTGGTCCCTGCCAGCGGCTTGGACATCCGCCCGGAGTATGAGCGCTTCGACGCCGTGAGGCGGTTTGACGTCCGGCTCGGCGAAGATCGCGAGCCCCCCGGCTGCCGATGCGGTTTGGTGATCCAGGGCAAGCTGCTTCCGCCGGAGTGTCCGCTGTTCGCCGCCGAATGTACGGTGACGAATCCGATCGGTCCGTGTATGGTCAGCAGTGAGGGGACTTGCGCTGCATGGTACAAATACGGTGGAGCGTCGGGTGCTGAAACCCGCAGCGGGGGCAAGAGGCAACGTCAAGTCTGGAAAGGTACGCAAACAGATTGAGCACACGCGGCAAAGAGAGGACGATTGGGCAGGGACGGCCCGGCCACGAGGATGAGCGCATTGTTCTGGCGCACGGCGGCGGCGGGGAATTGATGCACCAGCTCATCCGGGAGCACCTGCTCAAGCCTTTGGGCAATCCCCTTCTTGCGCCGCTTGATGATGGTGCTATCCTGCCGGCGGCAGAGGCTGACGGCCCGCTGGTTTTCACGAGTGATTCGTTCGTCGTTCAGCCGCTGGAGTTTCCCGGCGGGGACATCGGGCGCCTGGCAGTGTGCGGGACGGTGAACGATCTGGCGGCAATGGGTGCGCGACCGGTGGCACTGAGCTTGGCGTTGGTGTTGGAGGAAGGTCTTCCGATCGCGACGTTGGACAGAATCGTCGCCTCTGTTGCGGCTGCCGCTGAGGAGGCATGCGTGCCAATCGCCGCAGGCGATCTCAAGGTGATCGAGCGGCATCGCGGCGACGAGATGATCATTACCACCGCCGGGGTCGGTCGGCGGCGACGCGAGCCACGGCTGGGCATCGGGCGGATCGAGCCCGGGGATCGGGTCATCCTCACCGGACGCATCGCTGAGCATGGCTTGGCCGTTATGTCCGCGCGCGAGGGGCTGGCGTTCCAGTCGGAGCTGCGGAGCGACGTGGCCCCTTTGGCCGGCCTGGTTGACGCGATGCTGGCTACCGGCGCAGACGTGAAGTTCATGCGCGATCCGACGCGGGGCGGGCTGGCCAGCGTACTCGCGGACATCGTCGAAGGGGCGAAGTGCAGCGTCGAGATCGACGAAGCGGCCATCCCGATCTCCGGCACGGCCAGGCACGCGGCCGAGATGCTGGGGCTTGATCCGCTGACCGTGGCCAACGAGGGCAAAATCATCGTCGTTCTCGGCGAGGCAGACGTCGCACGAGTGCTTGCCGCCTGCCATAGGCATCTGCTGGCCCGCGAGGCGGCTGAGATCGGCCGGGTGACCGACGTCCAACCGCCGATGGCGGAGTTGATCACGGATATCGGCGGGCGCCGCGTCGTGCAGCGCCCCTACGGTGAGGAGCTGCCCCGCATCTGTTGAACGCCGCTGCCAAGAGTTGGAGCCCGCTCTGCTGATGCACGAGTTCTCGATTGCTCAGGCAATTATCCGGACAGCCGTTGACTCCGGCGCTCGGCAAGGTGCGCGGCGGATCAGGCAGATCAACTGTCGGGTTGGGGTTCTGCGGCAGGTCGTCCCGGAGTTGCTTCAGACGGCGTTCGAAGCGCAGATCGCCGATACGCCCGCGGCCGGGGCCAAGCTCGTTCTGGAAACGGTTCCGCTGCGGTTCTCGTGCGGAGTCTGCGGTCACACGTTTGGGTCTGATGAGTGGCAGGATTGCCCGGCGTGCGGTTCGTCCGAAGTGACGTTGCGCGGGGGAGACGAGCTGGTGGTCAGTTCCATCGAGATCGACGATGATGGGTCGGGTCAGGATAGCGATGCCGGCGGCGCCGTCCAGCGCCATCAGAAAGATCCGTCATGAAGATCGAGGTTATGCGGAACGTCTTCGCGAAGAACGATGCCGTCGCCGGCGAAACGCGGGCGCTGCTGGACGCGCACCAGGTCCTGGCGATCAATCTGATCGGCGGGCCCGGGTGCGGGAAGACAGCCCTGTTGGAAGCCGCCCTGCCGCAGCTGCGCCCACGACTCTCGCCCGCGGTCCTTGAAGGGGACATCGCCACCACGCGCGACGCCGAACGGATCGCCAAGCTCGA